>DASXBZ010000035.1:0-13113 GCA_036491435.1 Acidimicrobiales bacterium | reverse complement strand
GACCTACGTCGTCGAGCCCCAACCCCCGGCCGGCTCGTGCCATTACTCCAACGTCGGTGCCGATCCGCTGCCCGATCCTCACTGCACTCCGGGAGCGCTGAACCCTCAGGTGAGCCAGGGCACGCTGACCTCGACCATCTGCAAGAGCGGATACGCGTCTTCCATCAGGCCGCCCGAAAACATCACCGAGCCGGAGAAGCGGGCGTCCGCGCTCGCGTACGGCTACGCCGGTCCCTTCTCGACGGGGGAGTACGACCACCTCGTCCCGCTCGAGCTCGGCGGCGACCCGAACGACGCGGCCAACCTGTGGGTCGAGCCGAATGACAATCCGAGTGCGACGACGACCGCCAACGCCAAGGACGTGCTCGAAGACCGGCTGCACAACCTCGTGTGCGCCGGGCAGGTGCCGCTCGCAACTGCGCAAGGCGCCATTGCCGCGAACTGGGTGACGGCCTACCACCAGTACGTGGGTGCGCTGCCGTCGACTCCGGTCGGGACGTCGACGGCGGCTCCCGGTGGTGCCGCGGCCCCAGCGGTTGGCGCGAGCTGTTCGGCGACCGCAACGCCCGCGAACGACGGGTACAGCGGCGACTACGCCGTGTCGGTGACCTCGAACCAACCGAACCAGCGAGCGACCGCGCGTGACGCGGCCGACAGCTGGAGCCACGACACTGATGCGTCGGGCTCCGTGAGGATCGTGCTCTACCACTCGTCACCGGGCGAGCAGATCGAGGTCACCGTCGGGGCGGCATCCTGCTCGACCGTGGTCCAGTAGCGGGCCGGCGGATTTGGCTCCGGGGCGCCGGCTGCCAGGACAGCGACGATCCCCCGATCTGTCACGGCCACCCGACACACTGGATTGGTGGCGAACGTTGTGATCAGGCCAAAGGGTGCAAGCTTTGCCAAGTCGTGCCCGCAGAGGGTCCAGCTCGACGTGCTGCAGCCGTGCGAGCCGCTGCCCGATTCGCCGTTCCTGCAGAAGCTGTTCCGGGCCGGCGACGCGCACGAGGACGAGACGATCGGCGGCGTCTTCGACGAGGTGGAGGGAGCCGCCGTCATCGAGGCCGACGACCCCGACGCCCGCGAGTGGCACACCCGGCAGGCGTTCGCCCAGGGCGCCCGGCTGGTTGCCGGTGGGCGGCTGCCGGTGGACCACGACGGACATCGAGTCGGCGAGCCCGACCTGTTGGTGGCGTGCGGCCAGGGGTACCTGCCGGTCGACGTGAAGTCGCACAAGTCACTGGAGCCGGCACGGCCGGATCGGACCGGTGGCGGGAACGCGTTGATATCCGACGTGACGTCGCCGTACTTCGAGACCGCCCGCGTCGACGTCGACGTCATGGCTCGCCGGCACGTCGGTGACCTCTTGCAGTTGGCCCACTATCGGCGGTTGCTCGAGACGGCCGGTTTGGCGTCGACGGGGCTCGGGCACAACGTCGGCGGCATCTGCGGGTCGGAGGGCGTCGTCGTCTGGTACGACCTCGACGCACCGGTCTTGGAGGCACCCGAGCACGTCGACGTGGCCGGACTGCCCCGCCGGATCAGCCCGATGGAGCGCTACGACCTCGAGTTCGCCATGCGGCTCCGGGTGTCCGTGGCGGCGGAGCTGCATCTAGACGATCCGTCGGAGGAGCTCCTGGCCGAACCGATCGTGTGCAAGGACTGCGCGATGTGCCGCTGGCGGGAGTGGTGCGGCTCGCAGCTCGAGGCGGTGGCGGATCTCAGCCTGGTGTCGGGTGTGGGCGTCGGGCGGCGCCGGCTGTACATGGAGCACGGTGTCTCCGACCTCTACGCGCTCGCGGGCCTGGACTGGACGACCGCCGAGCTCGTGCGCCGAGGCGTCGACCTGACCGACCTGAAGGACCGGGTGCGCGAGGGTGCCCTGCCCGGGGCTACGCCGTTGGCGTCGATCATCCCGAAGCGCAAGAAGCAGCTCGAGGACTTGGCGGCACTCGGTTTCGTGACGGCGGGTGATCTGGCGGCGCTGGACGGCCCGACGTTCGTGCTCGGCGCGGCTGGCGGGTCGAGCGTGGCCAGCCAGATCGAGCTGGCCCGGGCGCGTGTGGGCCAGTTGCCGGCGTACCGGCGCCGGGACGTCGTCGCGGTCGAGGTGCCGCGGGCCGACATCGAGGTCGACGTGGACATGGAGTCGACGAACGACGGCTGCTACCTGTGGGGCGCGTTGGCGACGGACCGGCGGGAGCCCGGTGCGGAGGGTGCTTACCTGTCTTTCGCGACGTGGGACCCGGACATCGAGGAAGGCGAGCTCGCCGCGTTCGAGAAGTTCTGGTCGTGGCTCGGCGCCGTGCGGGCTCGTGCCGCGGCGGCCGGTGCAACGTTCCGCGCCTACTGCTACAGCCGGAGCGCCGAAGAGGGCCAGATGAAGCGGCTCGCCGACCGTCTTGGCTTGCGGGACGAGGTCGACGCGTTCTTGTTGTCCGACGAGTGGGTCGACCTGCTCGAAGTCGTCCGGGGGCAGCTGGTCACCGGACGCAGCATGGGCCTGAAGGAGACGGCGCCGTTGGCGGGATTTGCGTGGCGCTTCGACGACGCCGGCGGGACGCTGGCGATGGTCAAGTACGACGAGGCGGTCGACGAGGGGGCTGCCGATGGGGCGTCCCGGCAGGCGGCGGCGCAGTGGATCCTCGACTACAACGAGGACGACGTCCGGGCCACCGCCGCACTGCGCGCCTGGCTCGACGGTGCGGCGCGCATGCTGCCGTCGATCGCGTCGTGGGACGGGGAGGGCCGTTCCGCCGCCTGAGCGGCGTCGTGGTCGGGGGTCAAGCTCCGGCCTATCCGTGTGGGTCTATAGGCGCAAGGTCTTGACGTTTGGCTGCGCTCAGCAGGCGAAGTCGCCGTCGAAGGAACCGAGGGCTCCCTGGACGAGGGTGACGCGGCCGCCCGTGAAGCTGGGCGTCGCGCAGCCGGGAGCGGGTGCGGTGAGGCCGACGCCGGTCGCCAGCCATTCGGGCACCGAGGCGTGGAAGGAGCCCGCGATCTTCGAGTACTGGTAGGCGGTCGAGTAGAGCCCGGGCGTGTCGCCGAAGTGCTGCACCGCCGAGATGGCGCCGGAGATCACCTGGTCGTTGAGCCAGGTGTCGGCGGACCAGATGTTGGACGTCTCGACATCGAGCCAGACGTCCCGGGGTGCGTACCCGTGGAGGTACACATTCTCGATCGCGTTGGCGGCGGCGTTGTAGCCGTAGTTGTAGAAGTCGCACACGGACGCACCGGGTGGGCACCCGCCGGCGGGCCCGTTGGCGAATTGCTCGGGGTGCTTGGGATCCGGCGTGTTGAGGTTGATGTAGACGGACAGGTTGAGCCCGGCCCACGCCGCCTCCCGCTTGAAGCACGGGTTGGTCGTGAACGCAGTGCCGTTGTTGATCCCCACGATGGCGAGCGTGGACGCCGCGGGGAGGGGGCCGTGGCACTGGGGCCACGAGATGTCGTAGCCCACCGCGCCCGGCGCCTTGGTGCCGACGCTCTGGGGCGGCGCGCTCGGGGCGGCCGTTGCCGGCGCCGTTGTGAAGTTGCCTGCGGCCCCGTACGCGCTGGCGGCACCGGGACCGGTGGCCACGGCGACGACGTGGTCGTTGGGCGGGACGTCGCCCGAGGCGGAGCCGCGGAAGGTCGCGTCGCCGAAGGCGAACACCCCGCCGTCGGCCGCGGCCAGCCAGTACCCACCGCCGTCGGGCGTGGGGGCAATGTCGACGATCGCCTCGTGGAGGGTGGTGGTCGAGAGCGACCCGAAGTAGCGCGCATCGCCGACGGCGAACACCCCGCCGTCGGCCGCCACGAGCCAGTAGCCCTTGCCGTCGGCGGTCGCCGCCGCCCCGACGATCGGTGCCTGGAGCGGATCGCCGGCGAGGGCCCCCGCATAGCGGGCGTCACCGTACGCGAACACGCCGCCGTCGGAGGAGACGAGCCAGTAGCCCCGGGTATCGGGCGTGGGCAACATGGCGACGACGGGAGCCGCCAGGTGCGAACCGGCCGGCGATCCGTAGTACGTGGCGTTGCCGAACGCGAAGACGCCACCGTCGGCCGCGGCCAGCCAGTAGCCGTTGTCGGAGGTGGTCGCGGCCAGCGCCACCACGTGGGCGTTCAGGGTCCGGCCGACCAGCGACCCGTGATAGGCCGCGTCACCGAAGGCGAAGACGCCCCCGTCGGCGCCGGCGAGGAAGTACCCACCGCCGTCGTACGTCGGCACCAGGTCGACAGTGGGCGCGTTGACCCGCGTCGACAACAGCGAGGAGCGGAACGGGACCCCGCCGTAGGACCCGACCTCGCCCGACGCGTCGGCGAGCCAGTAGCCGGGCGTCGCCATCGACGGCCCGGGCGCAGTGTTGGGGACGGCGGTGGTGGACGTGGTGGAGCTCGTGGAGCTGGAGGAGCTCGCCGTGGGAGGTGTTGGTGCAGCTCGCTTCGGCGCCGCCTGTGCCGGCGCAGCCAGCGCAACGCCGGCAAACGAGAGCAGTACCGCCGAGGCCAGAACACCGATGGTTCGTGCGCGGAGTGCGCGGTATGTGTTCATCGTGAAGACGCGCCTGCGAACCCACATGCAGGACGCGACGCCCCAAGGGGCAGCACTGCTGATCGATACACCGCAACTCCATCGCCAAGGTCCGCCGCGGCTGCGAGCGGATCGAAGTAAAGCGGGGGAACGTAGTCGCTATCTGTGGCGACCGGGGAGCATTGGGGTTTCGGCGGTGTTGCAATTCACGGGCGTGCCACCGTCTTCCGAGCCGCAACCGCCGTGACAGCGCGGTCTCTCAAGACGACGCGAACAGGCGCTGACCTGCAACCCAAGTCTCGGAGACCGTCGGTGGGCGGAGCGGATCGAGCTCGCCGTCGAGCACGACGAAATCGGCTTGGAGACCCGGCTCCAGGCGGCCGCGATCGTTCTCCTGACCGCCGGCGCGCGCCGCGTCGACGGTGTAGGCCCGGAGCCAGGCGTCGTAGGGGAGCGACTGCGCGGCATCGAGGACGGTGCCCTTCGAGGTGATGCGGGTGACGCCCCGCGCCGCGGTGAGGAGTGGTTCGGAGAATGCGCAGGGCGCGTCGGAGGACCCGGCGAGGACGACACCGGCCTCGGCGAGCTGACCGAAGGGCATCCAGGAGGACTCGTCGAGTTGGAAGCCGTCGACGGCACCGCCCATGTGGTGCAGGAAGCCCGGTTGGACGACCGCCGTCACGCCGAGCTCGGCCATTCGTCGGGTCTGGTCCCGGCTGAGCAGCGTCGCGTGCTCGATCCGAAACAGGACCTGGTCGTCGGGGCGGATCCGGGTCGCGGCGGCGAAGGCATCGAGCGACGCTTCGGCGCCGCGGTTGCCGATGGCGTGCACGGCGATGCCGAACCCGTGCTCGACCACCGAGCGGACTTCTCCCTCGAGGTCGTCGAAGACGAAGCCGAGCGAGATCGGATGGCCCTTGATGTGTCCACCGATGGCCGGCAGCACACCACCGTCGGCGAAGAGCTTCACCGGGCCGACGCGCAGCCGTTCGTCGCCTTCTCCGGTCGGGGGGCCATGGAGTCGTTGCGCGTCGAGTGGCCCGAGGAGCGCCTCGCCGTGGGGCATCATCACGATGCTGATCGGGAGCTTTCCCTCGCGGGCGAGGGTGCCGTACACGCGCTCGGCCGACGGGGGACAGGCCGCGTCGTGGACGCTCACGATGCCTTCGCGCAGGAGTCCGTGCGCCGCGTCGACGATGTGGTCGGCCCAGCGGTCGGGGTCGCGATAGGGCGCCATGGACCGCTCATGGGCGTCGCTGAAGGCGCGTTCGTAGAGCACGCCGTTGAGCGCGCCGGAGTCCGTCCGGCCGAGCGACCCGCCGGGTGGGTCCGGTGACGCGTCCGAGAGACCGAGCGCGTCGAGGGCCGCCGACGACACCACGCACTGGTGATAGCTGTAGTGCACGGCGATCACCGGCCGGTCGAGGCCGAGGGCGTCGAGGTCCTGGCGCGTAGGAGTCCATCCGTCTTCGAGGTCGCTCCAGCCGACACCGCGGACCCAGGCCGCCTTCGGTTCGGCCTCGGCCTGCGCGTTGAGGGCGGCGCGCAGGGGGTCGGGGGTCCGCACCTCGCTGAGGTCGGCCCAGCGGGGATGCAACGCGGCGATGCAGAGATGGTTGTGGGCGTCGATGAACCCCGGGGCGAGGGTGCGACCTGCGAGATCGACCGTGTGCGCGTCCGGATAGCGCTGCGCCAGAGCGGCGTCGCCGACGGCGACGATGCGCTCGCCCTCGATGACGCAGAGCTCTGCGGTGGGTTGCGCCCCGTCCATGGTCACGATCGGGCCGCCGGAGAAGATCGTGACGGGCGTCTGCCGGCTCGTCATGGCGCCATGATCGCAGCGCCAGTTGTCAGGCGCTGAGCGATTCCCCCGAGCCGAGCGTCTGGAGATCGTGCGCGCCGAGGAGCCACCGCGCCGCCTTGGCCTCGAGCGGCCGACCGAGGTGGTAGCCCTGGGCGTGGTCGCAGCCGAGCAGACGGAGGCTTTCGAGCTGTCCCGCCGTCTCCACACCCTCAGCGATGGTGGCGTAGCCGAGCGTGCGGGCCAGCTGGATGAGCGCCGCGGCCATGCTGCTGCTGTCGTCGCCGCCCTGGCCGAGCATGTCGACGAAGGATTTGTCGATCTTGACGATGTCGACCGGCAGCCGGAGGAGATGCAAGAAGGTCGAGTACCCCGTGCCGAAGTCGTCGAGGGCGATGCGGACGCCGAGCTTGCGCAGGGCCGCGATGTTCTGCAGCGTCGCCGCGTCGTCGGTCAGCACCTCGCTCTCGGTGATCTCGAGGATCAGGGCCGTGGGGTCGAACTCGCACTCGCGGAGCGCGGCCGCGATCCGATCCGACAGGAGTTCGTCGACCAACTGGCCGGCCGACAGGTTGACGCCGATCTCGAGGTCCGGACCGCAGATGCCTGCCTGTTGCCACTCACGGATCTGGCGGCACGCCGTGCGCATGACACAGGCGTCGATCTCGCCGATCAGCCCGATCTCCGTTGCCAGCGGCACGAAGTGACGCGGGTCGACCATGACCCCTTCGGGATGCGGCCAGCGCACCAAGGCCTCGAATCCGACCACATTGTTGGTTTGGAGGTCCAAGACGGGCTGGTAGTAGGCCACCAGGTCTTTGGCCGAGATCGCGGCCCGGAGCTCCTCCTCGAGCTCGATCCGCGCCAGCACGAAGGTGTGCATCTCCTCGCGGTAGAGCTCGAACCGATCCTTGCCGCGCTTCTTCGCCTGGTACATGGCGATGTCGGCGTTGCGGAGCAGCTGCTCGCTCGTGATGCCCTCCTCGTCGAAGGCGATGCCGATGCTGCATGCGCCGCTGAGGGTCTTCGTGCCTAGGCGGACGGGAGCCCGCAGGGAGTCGAGGATCTGCTGCGCCACGTCCTCGGCCGCTTCCCGGGACGGCAGGTCCTCGATCAGCACCGCGAACTCGTCACCACCGAGGCGGGCGGCGGTGTCGCCCGGCTGCAAGATTTCGACGAGGGTCGTGGCGACCCGCCGGAGGAGCTGGTCTCCTTCGCCGTGCCCGAGGCTGTCGTTCACCGTCTTGAAGTCGTCGAGGTCGAGGAACAGGACCGCGAGGTGGGAGTCCTTGCGGATCATCCGCTTCAGGGCGTGTTCGAGGCGGTCCTGGAACAGCGCCTTGTTGGCCAGCCTCGTCAACGAGTCGTGGAAGGCGCGGTAGGCCAGTTCGTCCTCGAGAACTTTGCGGTCGGTCACGTCCCGGAAGCTGTGGACCCGCCCGAGGACCACTCCGTCGACGCGTTGGGACCTCGTGAAGCACTCGATGACGCGCCCGTCCTTGAACTCCAGCAGATCGAAGAACTCGCTCTGCGGGTCAAGTGCGAGGTCCTCGGTCCGGGATACGAAATCCTGCGGACGGACCAATTGATCGAGGCATATGCGCAGGTTGCCCACGTCGTCCTGCCGGGCGACCGCATCCTCGGGGAGGCCCCAGATCTCCGAGAAGCGCCGGTTGAAATCGGTGATCCTGCCCTCGACGTCGATCACCAGGATGCCGTCGGCCGTCGAGTCGAGCGTGGCGGTAAGGCGTGAGAGCGCGTCGCCGACCTCCCTCTCGGCGGACACCTGGGCGGCGACGTCGTGCGCCGTGACGACGATCCCCTCGACGGTCGGGTCGTCCAGCAGGTTCACGAAGTTGAGCTCGAACGGCGTGCCGCCGCCGTCGTGGCGGGTCAGGCGGACCCGGGCGATCACCGGGGAGACGGCCGTGGCGCCCCGGCGTGCCGCGGCGAGCGCAACGAGGAATTCCGCTCGGTCGCCCTCGGCGACGATCTCGGCGAGCGGTCGACCTTCGAGGAGCTCGGGGTCGAGCCCCAACAGCCGCGTGATCGCTCCCGAGACGGACTCGAGGTTGCCCTCGTTCGACACCAACATGATGATCGACCCGGCGTTGTGGACCAGCGAACGGAAGGTGGCCTCACCGCGCCCGCTGGCCAGTTCAAAACGGCGACGCTCGGTCAGGTCGCGCATGGAGAGGAGAATCACCTCGTCCCCGGACCACCGCGTGCGGGTGCCGATCATTTCGATGAGCCGCCAGCCCGAGGTGGCGCTGACCCGGATCTCGATGGGCGAGCCGACATCCTTGGACTGGATGGAGCCGAGCGATCGCAGGACGAATTCGTGGTCGTCGGGGTGCACGAGGTCGAGGCCGGATCGACCGACCCACTCTGGGAGTGACCGCCCGAAGATGCGCTCCGCGGCGAGGTTGCCCCAGAGGATGGTCCCGCTGCCGTCGACGAGGACGACGGCGTCGGGGAAGTGCAAGAACGCCTCGGCCATCTCGTCGAGCGCCGGGCTCTCGGAGGAAGGTGCCGGCTCGGGCTGGTCGCGGCGACGTCGTGCCGGGGGATGGTCTGGTTGGCGACGCGGGACCGCGTCAGTCGGCGCGTCCGCGTCCGCGTCCGCGTCGCGCTGCAGCCGCTCCCTCAGCATCGAGTCCCCCTCTAGGCCGACCCCTAGCCGACCCTGCCCTCCCTATTGTCGGCCTCTTCGCGCGAATTCTCGGTTGCAATCGAGTTGCAGCCTGCGGTGCCGCGTGCCTACCCCTGCGGATCTTCTGAATCGTTCGATTCGAGCTTGGTCCGATCACGGGTTCGTGTCGTCACAGCCCAGTTGGTTGACAGCCGTTTCGTTCGTAATCTCATCGGTCATGCCCGAGCCAGCGCCGCCGTCCCCCAAGCGCGAGGGTGTCCATCCCACCTTCCGCCATCTCGACGATCCCGACGTGCCGTGGCAGGCGGTCAAGGCGCAGCGCAACGCCGACGGCTCGGTGGCGCACGTCTGGGAGAAGTGGCTGGCCTTCTCACCCGACCCCCAGTACTTGGCGCTCTACGCGCGCTACGACCCCGGCATGGTGGTGCGCCGGCATGGCCATTTCTCGCCCCACGTCGTCTTCGTGCTCGAGGGCGAGGTGTCGTTCGGGGATCGTCGGTGCCCGGCCGGGACGCACGTGGAACTGCCGAAGGGGGCCGCCTTCGGCCCGGTCGTCGCCGGTCCCGAGGGTGCGGTGATGTTCGAGGTGATGATGGGCGACCCGCGCAGCTGGGGCGACGACCCCGAGGCGTTCGAAGCGGCGCTGACGGCCCAGGGGGCCGAGGCACTGCCCGACCCTCCCTTGGAGTTCCCAAACTGGCTCGCCGACCTGCGCGCGCACTGGGAGGGCGAAACCCCCGACGGGGAGGCGTAGGTCGCTTCCTACAGCACGAGGTGCTCGTAGGCTTCCGGGTTCTGCATGTTCTCTTTGATGCGCGCCTGCTGCTCCTCGGGGGACTCCTTGGTGCGCAAGAGGAACGGCGAGACAACCAGGCCGACGATCACGCAGGCCGCCGCGATGAGCATCGTCAGGCGATAGCTGTCGGCCAGGGCCGTGACCATGTCATGGCCGGCTGCGATCAGGGAGCTCGAGCGGTTCTCGGCGATCGTGCTGAGCGCGGCGAGGCCGATGGCCCCGGCCATCTGCTGGGAGACGTTGACGATCCCTGAGCCCAGGCCCGCGTCCTCGTTGGGGATCTCGGACATCCCGATCTGGAGCAAGGGCATGAAGGAGGCGCCCGCACCAACGCCCATGAGCAAGAAGGCGAAGAAGATGCGCGGGAAGTAGGCGGCATGAGGGCCTGCAGTGGCGAACAGCAACAACCCGATGGCAGCCAGCGCCATCGCTGGGTACATGACCGGTTTGTTGCCGAAGCGCGTCACCAACCACGCCGTGATGCCGGTCGACATGCCGGCCATCGCGAAGGCCTGCGGCAGGAAGGCGAGACCGGTTTTCACGGGGCTGTAGTGCAGGACGTGCTCGAAGTAGAGCGCGCCGATGAAGAACGTCGAGAACATGCCGATGATGAGCAGGCCCCGGATCACCGCCGTGCCCGTGAGCGTCCGCAGTTTCAGGATACGCAACGGCATGATCGGGTTCGAGAGCCTCGACTCGACGACGATGAACACGGCCAGGAGCGCGACAGCGAGACCCAGCAAACCGAGCGTGTGGGCGGAAGCCCAGCCGTCGCTCGACGCCGTCACCATGGCGTAGATCGCCACCATCACCGATGCTGTCACGAGCACGGAGCCGACCCAGTCGACGCCGTGCCGGATCCCGAGGCCGACGTTGTCCACCAGGAGGATGGAGCCGGCGATCAGCGTGGCCACGCCGACAGGCACGTTCACGAAGAAGATCCAGTGCCAACTCAGGATCTGGGTCAGCACGCCGCCGGCGAGCAGTCCGATGGAGCCGCCGCCGACGGCGACGAACACGTAGGCGCTCATGGCCTTGGCGCGCTCGGCCATGCTCGCGAACTCGGTGACGATGATCGCCACGATCACCGAGGAGGACAGCGCACCGCCGATCCCCTGGACGAAGCGGGCGCCCACCAGCATCTCCTGGCTGGTGGCGGCCCCGCAGACGATGGAGGCCAGCGTGAACAAGGTCACGCCCGCGAGGAACACCTTCTTGCGTCCGATGAGGTCGCCGAGGCGCCCGGACAGGAGGAGGAAGCTGCCGAAGGAGATGAGGTAGGCGTCGACGACCCAGGTCAGGCCGGACTGGCTGAAGTGCAAGCTCTTCTGGACCGCCGGCAGGGCCACGTTGACGATGGAGCCGTCGAGAGCGTTCATGAACATCGCCAAGCAGACGACGACCAGGGCGATCCAGCGCCGGCGGTCGGCGGCCGGGACATCGAGCGTGATGGTCTCGGATCCAGGGATAGTCATGATTTCGTGACTATCATAGGGCAGTGATGGATGAGACCGTCCAAGCTGGGTCCGTGGGTGACGGTCGGGGGACGAGCTCGTGAACGCCCGGGCCGCGGCGCGGGCGGGAACGGGGACGATCGTCCTGCTGACCAGGCTGTCCCGCGCGGTGTTCCTACGAAGCTCCGTCGACCTGGTCGGGATGAACCTGCGCAACATGGTCACGCTCGCTTATCTGCGTGATCATCCCGGGGTGTCACAGCAGACGATGGCCGAGGACCTCTCGATGGATTCCAATACCGGCGTACTGACGCTGAACGACTTGGAGGATCTCGAGTACGCCGAACGTCGTCGGGATCCGGCTGACCGGCGGCGCCACCTCGTCGACATCACCGACGCCGGGCTCGAGGCGCTCGAACGGGCGGAGATTGCGCAGGGCAGCATCGAGGACGAGATCCTCGGTGGATTGAGTCCTTCGGAGCGCGCCGAGCTACGCCGCCTGTTGGTCAAGGCGTTGGAGGAGCATCAGCCCGACGGGGGTGGCTGAGGAAGTTCGACCCGCTTTTAGCAGCGCCGGCGTGGCTTTCAGCCCTGCCGGAAGTAATGCCCCTCGTCGAGGTCTTCGATCAGTGTCGGGCCGGTCGGAGTCCACCCGAGGAGCCCTTTGGTGATGGCGGCCGAAGCGGGGACGTCCATCCCGGCGAACAGTCCGAGAGGGCCGAAGTGTTCGAGCGCGTCCTCCGGGGCGATGGAAGCCGTCGGGACGCCGAGGCCGCGGCCGATCGCGTCGGCGATGTCGCGGAAGGGGACGCCCTCCTCGCCGGCGGCGTGTAGCACCGTGCCCGGGGGAGCGGACTCGACGGCGAGCCGGGCGAGCCGTGCGGCATCGGAGACGTGTACCGCCGGCCAACGGTTCGCGCCGTCGCCCACGTAGCCGGATACGCCCTTCTCCCTCGCGATGCCGACGTAGGTCGCGATGAATCCCTTGTCGCCGTCGCCGTGGACGGTCGGCGCGAGGCGCAACACCGAGGAACGGACCCCGATGCCGCGCAGCGACAGGACGAAGAGCGCGGTGGCCTGCCGGACCCCCGGCGGGGCGGCGCGGGTCACCGCATTCGGCACGAGGCCGTCGTCCTCGGTGGCGGGGCGGCCGAACGAGAGGCCGGCGAGTCCGGAGGCCAGTACGAAAGGCCGGTCGGAACCGGCCAGGGCCGCGCCCATTGCCTCGACGGCGCGTCGGTCAGCGGCCCCGGCGGCCGCGAAGTTGCCCTCACCGAAGGCGACCTCGTGTTGGAAGGCGAGGTGGATCACCCCGTCGGACTCGTTGGCCGCCTTGGCCAGGATCTCGGGGTTGTCGAGGTCGCCGCGCTGGACGCCGGCGCCGGCGGCCTCGAGTTTCTGGGCGGACGCGTCGGAACGGGCCAGGCCCACGACGTCGTGGCCGGCCTCGAGGAGCTCGGGGACGACGGCCGAACCGATCCAGCCGGACGCTCCGGTGACGAAGATCTTCATGGCGGTACCTCCTGCAACGGTCGATGTCAGGAACTGACATCAGGGACTGACATCACTCTAAAACTGATGTCAGTCCCTGTCAACACTCTGGGGCGGGACTTGGGTGGGTGGACCGGACGCCGGGTGTCGGTCGTGGTGGTCGGGCTCTGTGGTGGGCGCGGGGCTCTGTGGCGGGGCGCGGGATCGACCTCGCGGACATGTACACACAGATATGCGCATAGGCCGCGCGAACCCCGGGAGATCCCGCAGACCCGCGCCCGCCGAACGACCGCCCCGGTTCCGCGTTGCGGCGCGGGCGTTTCTGAACGCTGGATGCGCCCCCGCGCAAAGCATCAACCCCTGTCGGATGTGCTCGCCGCAGGACCTCGGTGACTTGACGCCGAA
>DASXBZ010000034.1:0-63614 GCA_036491435.1 Acidimicrobiales bacterium | reverse complement strand
CAAGCGGTGGAAGCAGCGCCCGACCGGCTCGACCTGGGGTGACTGGGGCGACGACGACGAACTCGGACGGATCAACCTGGTCACCTCCGAAAAGGTCCTGGCGGGCATCCGCGAGGTCGAAAACGGCATCACCTTCTGCCTGAGCCTGCCGCTCGACTACCCGGGCGGCACCGCGCTCAACCAGCGCAGGCACCCGCCCGTCGTCGCGCCGACCGAGGACATGGCCGGAGAGCCGGCGACCTTCTACAACGTCCACATGAGCGAGATGGAGAGCTTCGGCGACCCGAAGTACGTCGACGTCTGGGCGGACGACGTGGTGACGCTGTCGCTGCAGTACTCCACGCAATGGGACTCGCTCGCCCACGTCGGCGCCGAGTTCGACGCGGACGGCGATGGGGTCGAAGAGGCCGTCTACTACAACGGCTACCGCGCCGGGATCGACCTCGTGGGCCCCGTCGCCGACGCACGCGGTGACGGCGGGACGCACCGGGCGTTCGCACACCACCTCGGGCTCGAGCACATGGCCTCCCACGGCGTGCAGGGTCGCGGGGTGCTGGTGGACCTCGCCCATCATCTCGGCGACGCCTGGGAGGGTGTCGACCGCACGAAGCTCGAGGAGATCATGGCGGCCGACGGCGTGGTGGTCGAGCCGGGCGACATCCTGTTGTTGCACACCGGGTTTGCGACGAGGGTGCTGGAGTGGGAGCGCAACCCGGACCCGGTGAAGATCCACACGATGTGCTCGTATCTCGACGCGCGGGATCCGTCGCTGCTCGAGTGGATCGCGGAGTCGCAGATCTCGGCGCTGGTGGCCGACAACTACGCCGTCGAGGGCCTGCTCGGCAAGGACCGCGACACCAGCCGGCATTCGTTCCTGCCGATCCACCATCTCTGCCTCTTCAAGCTGGGCGTCCCTTTGGGCGAGATGTGGTACCTCCACGAGCTGGCCGGTTGGCTGCGCGAGAACGGTCGGAGCCGGTTCCTCCTGACCGCGCCGCCACTCCGGCTGCCCGGGATCGTGGGGTCGCCGGTGACGCCGATCGCCACCGTGTGACGAGCGGGCAGCACGCCTCAGTTTCAGCTCAGTGCTGGGCTGCCGCCGTCTCGCTCGTGGTCGACATGGAAAAGGAGTCGTAGTCGTTCGCGACGGTGTCGGCCGCGATGGAGAAGAACTTCGGGCGCCCCCCGGAGTTGAGCAGGTAGCGCTTCGGCTTCCCGGGGATGTTGGTCCCGAAGTAGTAACTCTTCTCGCCGAACGACAGGGGTGACGCCGCGCCGCGATCGATCATCCTTGTCCAGCGGTCCTCGGCTCGCTCGGTGGTCTCGACCACGTCGAAGCCGCGGTCGCGGGCGTAGACGAGGAGCTCGGTGATGAAATCGACCTGGTCCCCGTTGTAGCGAGGGTTGTTGCCGGCTGCGGCGTGGGGGCCGCCCGGGAGGAAGAGGTTGGGGAACCCATGGGTCTGCACGCCGAGGAACGTGCGCGGCCCGTCCTCCCAGTGATCGGCCAGAGCAAGGCCGTCGCGACCCCGGACGTCCATCCGGGCGAGCGCCCCTGTCCCGAAGTCGAAGCCGGTCGCCCAGACGATGATGTCGAACTCCCTGAGGCCATCGGTCGTCTCGATGCCTTCGGGTGTGACGCTTACCATCGGGGTCTTCTTCAAGTCGACGAGTGACACGTTCGGCCGGTTGAACGCCTCGTAGTACCCGGTGATGAAGGGCGGCCGCTTCTCGCCGAAACGGTGGTCCGTCGGGATAAGCCGCTCGGCGGTCTCCGGGTCGTGGACGATCTCTCGGATCTTGTCGCCGATGAACGCGCACCACTCTGCGTTGGCGTCGGGGTTCGAGAGCAGGTCCGTGTAGTTGCTCGTCAGCTTGGTGAAGCCCGGGCTGTTCCACATCCTCTCGTAGAACTCGTGGCGCACCTCCGACGGGTCCTCGGTTGCGGCCCGGTCGTGGGGAGGATGGTGGAAGCCGTGGACCGATGTGTTGAGGATCTCGCGCAGCTGCTCGAAGCCGGCCCGCAGCTCGGCCTGCTCCTCGGGGGTGATCGGCCGGTTGTTGAGCGGCGTGCACCAGTTGGGCGTCCGCTGGTACACCGTGAGCGACGCGACCTGGTCCGCGATCGCCGGCACCACCTGGACGCCGCTGGACGACGTCCCGACAACGGCGACGCGCTTGCCGGCGAAATCGACAGGCTCCGACGGCCAGAGCCCCGTGTGGTGAGCCTCGCCGACGAACGACTCTCGACCGGGCACGTCGGGGATGTAGGGCACCGAGAGCACGCCGGTCGCAGCGACGACGAATCGTGCGGTGATGGCAGGTCCGTCGGCGGTGACGACGTGCCACGTGCCGGAGCCTTCGTCATAGGCGGCGGACGTCACGCGGGCGCCGAGGCGGATGTGCCGGCGCAGGTCGAAGCGGTCCACGACGTGGTTGAGGTAGCGCTCGGTCTCTTCCTGCGCGGCGAAGTGCTCCTGCCACGCCCACTCGTCGAAGAGCTCTTTCGAGAAGAGGTAGCCGTACGTGTAGCTCTCGGAGTCGAAGCGGGCACCTGGGTAGCGGTTCCAGTACCAGGTGCCGCCGACACCGTCGCCGGCCTCGACCAGCAGCGCCGTGAACCCCGCGTCGAGCGCCCGGTACAACTGGTAGATCCCCGTGATGCCGGCACCGACGACGAGCACGTCCACGTCCGCAGCGCGGTGGCTCCGGTCGTCGGCGGTATCAGGGGAGGCGTGCATGAGAAGGGGGGGCGGGCGTCGGGTGGACCGAGGCGACGACCCCGGGAGCACCATCGCCAACTTTTGTACCGACCGGTTAGTCTACTTCGGGTTCGAAGGAACGCGCAGAGAGACGACAGTATGGCGATCGTGGAACAGAAGTGGTCGGCCCTGCCGGTGCCGTTTGCCATCGAGGTGCCCGACCGGGTGCCCAAGGAGCGCTACTACGACCCGGACTTCTACCGGCTGGAGTCGGAGCTCCTCTGGCCGAGGACCTGGCAGATGGCGTGCCGGCTCGAGGAGATCCCGCGGCCGGGCGACTACGCGGCATACGACATCCTCGACCAGTCGGTCATCGTCGTGCGGACCGAGGACATGGGCGTGCGCGCCTTCGACAACGTGTGCCGCCACCGTGGGGTCCGCTTCGCCGAGGGAAGGGGATCCAAGCCGGGTGGCTTCGTCTGCCCGTTCCACGGTTGGTGCTACGGGACGGACGGGCAAAACGCGCGGGTGACGCAGGCCGGGTCGTTCGCGCCACACAATCTCGAACCGTCGTCGGAGCTGAACCTCACCGCGGTGCGGTGCGAGACCTGGGGCGGCTGCGCCTGGATCAACCTCGACGCCGACGCCCCGGCGCTGCGCCAGTGCATGGAGCCGTTCGCGACGGTCCTGGACGGATGGAGGATGGAGTCGCTGCGCGCCGAGTGGTGGTATGCCGCCCGGTTGCCGGTCAACTGGAAGCTCGGCGTGGAAGCGTTCGTCGAGCAGTACCACGTGCTGCAGTCGCACCCACAGCTCCGCATCCCGGGCCGCTTCCCGAGCGGTGGCGATTCAGGGTTCGACGCGGCTGCCTTCGTGGAGGGGGAGCTGCAGTATCTCCACACCATGAGCGACGGGATGGCGGGCATGGTGCACGCGCGGGACGTGCAGATCGCCGAGGCGATGGTGGGGTCGGGGCTGGAGCTTCCCGGGGACTTCGGGGGCGCGCGGGCCGATTGGGACCGGTCGTTGAACGACGCGGTGGTCTCGGAGCACCGGACGCGGGGCTGCGACATGCCGGACCTGAACGAACTGTCGGCGCATGGGTGGGGCGACACCATGTGGTTCTGCTTCCCCAACTTCTTCGTGCTCCCGATGTACAGCAGCGCCACCTCCTACCGCTTCCGGCCGTTGGGGCCCGAGGAGTGCCGCATGGACATGTGGTCGTTGACCCGGTACCCACCCGGCGAAGAGCCGGAGACGCCGGCGCTGCCCGAGCTGTGGGACCACGACGACGCCCGGTGGCCGCCCATCCCGACCCAGGACTTCTCCAACCTGCCCAAGCAACAGGTGGGCCTGCACGCACGGACCTTCGAATACATGCGGCTGTCGGAGCGCAACGAAGGGCACATCTCGAACTACCAGCGCGTGTTGGACGGTTTCTTGGCGGGGTACCCGACCGAGAAGTTGCTGGGGGCGCTGCGGAAGGTCAACCTCAACCCACTCGAGCAGCCCGTGGCCGAGATAGAGCTCTGAGGCGGTCCGGTTCCCGATGGCAGACGTGTTGACCAGCGCCGACGTCGCCGAGGGCGTCCGCGCCGCGATCGCCACCTACACCCAGGCTCTCGACGACGGCCGGACCGACGACGTGGTGGCCACCTTCTGCCCCGACGGATCCTGCGAGATGCCGGGTCTTGGTGTGTTCTCGGGCTCGGACGCGCTGCGCGAGGCGTATACGGGATGGAAGCCGGCCCGGCCACAACGCCATCTCGTGCTGAACACGGTCGTCACCTCGTGGGAAGGGGATGAGGCGCACGCCACGAGCGACTTCGTCTTCGTGTTGAAGGGCGAGTCCCGGTGGGCCGTGGAGCTCGTCGGCCGCTACCACGACGTCCTCCACCGGGACGGTGAGGCCTGGCGCTTCCACAGCCGGGTCGCCGAGTTCGTCGGCTAGCGCGTCGGCGCACCGGCGGGTCGACGGACAGATCGGATAGAACGGGGCAATGAGATTCGGTCTCGATGTCGCGCAACAACGCATGCCCTGGGACGAGCTGGTCCGCCGCGTCCGCCTGGCCGAGGATCTCGGCTTCGACGGCATGTGGGGGTTCGACCACTTCCAGCCGATGTACGGCGAGGGCCCGGGTGAGACCTTCGAGGGGATGACCACGCTCGCCGCGCTGGCCGGGGTGACGTCGCGCATCCGGCTGGGCCTCCTGGTCACTGGTGTCACCTACCGGCACCCGTCGGTGCTGGCGGCACAGGCGGTGACAGTCGACCACGCATCGCACGGCCGCCTGGAGCTGGCCCTCGGCGCCGCCTGGTTCGACAAGGAGCACCGCGAGCTCGGGATCCCCTTCCCGCCGACGGGCGAGCGCTTCGACCTCCTCGAGGACGCGTTGGAGATCATGACCCGGCTGTTCACCGGCGAGGTGGTGTCCTACGAGGGCAAGACGGTGTCGCTGCTCGACGCCTCCCTGCGCCCGGTGCCCGTGCAGAAGCCCCACCCGCCGATCTGGATCGGCGGCACCGGGCCGACGCGCACGCTGCCGCTGGCAGCCCGCTTCGCCGACGTGTGGCACGCCTTCGGGACACCCAACTCGCTGCGTGAGGCGAGCGCCCGTCTCGACGCGCTGGCGACGGAGGCGGGACGGGACCCCGCGTCGATCATGCGGGCGGGGTCCCTGTCGCTCGACGACCTCGAGACGGCACGGCGGCACGCGGCCAAGTGGCGCGACGCCGGCTTCGGCTATCTCGTGTGCGGCTGGCCCGAGGCCGGGGACGCACAGGTGGAGGCCTTCGTCCGCGACGTCCTGCCCGAGTTCGCCGGCTGACGCCGGGTTGTCGGGTCGATGAGCACGAACCCGAGCCGGGTGCCGCCGCTCGCGCCGCGAGACTGGCCCGCCGGCATGGCGGAGACCCTGGCGGCGACGTTACGGCCCGAGAACCCGCGGCATCCGGTGCCGCCCCGTGACCCGGGCAGCCCGTCGGGGCTCAACGCCATGGGCGTGCTGGCGCACCATCCCGAGCTCACCGCGGCGTACAACCAGCTGATCCGGCACGCGCTGTATTTCTCCACGATCACG
Organism: Acidimicrobiales bacterium; assembly: GCA_036491435.1. Lineage (GTDB taxonomy): Bacteria > Actinomycetota > Acidimicrobiia > Acidimicrobiales > RAAP-2 > Bog-473. The sequence continues at coordinate 57,832 of DASXBZ010000034.1, read as the reverse complement.
CCGCGGCAGCGCGAGCTCCTGGTCCTGCGCGTGGCGCACCTGCGGGGTTCGACCTACGAGTGGGCCCAGCACGTCTACCAATCCGGCGTCGCCGGTCTGACCCCGGCGGAGGTCGCGCGGGTCCGCGTCGGTCCGTCGGACCCGGAGTGGGCGCCGTTGGAGCGTGCACTGCTCGCCGCGGCCGACGAGCTCGTGGCCGACGCGCGCATCGGCGAGGAGACGTACAAGGCGTTGTCAGCCGGGTTCGACACCCGACAGCTGATGGACGTGGTCTTCACGGTCGGCGCCTACGAGGTGTTCGCAATGGCGATGCGCACCTTCGACGTCGAGCTGGACGACGACCTGCGGCCCTACGCCTGAGGCGAGGTCGGGCGTTCGGGTCGCCGGGCGGGTTTGTTCCCCTCGCACCGGTGGCCTGTTCGTAGTAAGCAGGACGGGTCGGAAACCCAACCAGGGAGGCACGCAACCTATGGGACTGTCCCTCAACGACACCGCACCGGATTTCGAGGCCCAGACGACCCAGGGCCCGATCAAGTTCCACGACTGGATCGGGGACTCGTGGGCGGTGCTCTTCTCCCACCCCAAGGACTTCACCCCCATCTGCACGACCGAGCTGGGCTACATGGCGAAGATCGAGCCCGAGTTCGCCAAGCGGGGAGTCAAGATCATCGGCCTCTCGGTCGACTCGACCGGGGACCACGAGAAGTGGGCCGACGACATCGAGGAGACCCAGGGGACCCGGCCCGGCTATCCCATCATCGCCGACAACGATTTCAAGGTGGCCAAGCTCTACGGGATGCTGCCCGCATCGACCGAGGGCGACGCCAAGTCACGCACGCCGGCCGACAACCAGACGGTGCGCAACGTGTTCATCATCGGCCCGGACAAGAAGATCAAGACCATCCTGGTCTACCCGATGACGACGGGACGGAACTTCGACGAGGTGCTGCGGATCATCGACTCGCTGCAGCTGACGGCGAAGCACAAGGTGGCCACCCCCGTGAACTGGAAGCAGGGCGACGACGTCATCATCGCGGGCTCCGTCAACAACGAGCAGGCCAAGGAGATCTTCGGTTCCTGGAAGGAGCCGAAGCCCTACATCCGGATCGTGCCCCAGCCCAGCTGACCGGCGTCACAGGTCCCAAGCGCGGGCGCGCCCGTGGGCCTCGAACTCTGCATGGAGGGCCGATTCGTCCGCTTCGCTGAACGGTCCGAACTCCGGCGCGCCGCGGGCGCGCCGGTACAACGGATCGCCGGCGACCCGGTCGTGCCGGAACTTCTGGTGGATCAGCGTGCGCGTCAGGATCTTGTTGGTCGGCGTGCTCGGCAGCGCGTCCGAGATCCGCACGAAGGTCGGCCGCCACTTGGGTCCGAGGTCGGGCTGGGCGTCGAGCCATGCCGCGAACGCCCTCCCCTCGAAGGCGGCGCCATCCCTCAGGACGAGCGCAGCCATGACCTGATCGCCCGAGTCGGGCGCCGGAACGCCGTAGACCGACCCCAGGAGGACGTCGGGGTGACGGCCGATGATGGCCTCGATGGGCGCCGCGGTGAAGTTCTCGCCGTCGACGCGCAGCCAGTCGGCGGTCCGGCCGGCGAAATAGACCCAGCCGTCCTCGTCGACGTAGCCCAAGTCCCCGCTCCAGTACCACCCCTTGCGCGTGGTCTGCTGCATGGCCGCGTCGTTGCGGTAGTAGCCCTCGAACGGGCCGACACCGAGTGTGTTGACCAGCTCGCCGACACTGTCGGCGGCGTTGGTGAGCCGGCCGTCGGCGTCGAACTGTGCCCGCGGCGCCTCGTTGCCGGTCTCGTCCACGACCATGATCCCCTGGCGCAGCCGGCCGATGGAACCGCTGGGGCGGTTGCCCGTGCGATCGAGCGCGATCGCGCCCTCGGTCGACCCGAACACGTCGATGATCCTCATGCCGAACCGGGTCGCCGCCTCCTCCACGACCTGGGGTGACCCCTCGTTGCCGAAGGCCACGCGCAAGGAGGTGTCGGCGTCGTCGGCGCGGGGCGGCGTCGCCAGCAGATAGGTCAACAGCTTGCCGGTGTAGTTGAACCAGGTGACGCCGTAGCGGCGCACGTCGGGGAGGAACCCTGACGCGCTGAAGCGGCGCGCCAGCGAGAGTGAGGCGCCCGCGACCAGGGCCGGCGCCAGGCCGGCCATCAACGAGTTCGTGTGGAAAAGGGGCATGGCGGCGTACCCGACGTCCTCGGGCGCCAGCTCGAGCATCATGGCCATGCGGTTGCCGGTGGTCAGCAGGCGTCGTTGGGTGCAGCGGACGGCCTTGGGGGCGTCGGACGTGCCGGATGTGAAAAGCAGGACCCAGAGGGCGTCGACGTCGGCGGCGGAGTCGCTGGACCGTGGCGCGGGGAGGTCGCCGACGGCATCGAGTGCCTCGTCCAGAGAGGCTCCCCGGGCCGGAGGGTCGTCGCGGTCGGCGAACCGGGTGGACACGAGCGTGCCGCCCGGCAGCTCGAGGCCCTCGAGCGCCGAATCGAGTTGGGCGGCGTGGCGGGGCTCGGTGAGGACCAGCTGCAGGTCCGTGTGCACGATGTCGCGCCATAGATGCTCGCCCTGGCGCGTGGAATTGAGCCCGGCGACCACCGACCCGCTCAGGGCCGCACCACAGAGGGAAAAGACGTAATCAGGCGTGTTGTCGAGCAGGACGCCGACGTGCGGCGGCCGGCCCGGGTCGAGCCTGGTGCGGAACACGGCGGCGAACCGCTCCGCCTCGGCGAAGAGCTCGCCGTGGGTCCAGATCCGTTCGCCGAAGCGGAGGGCGGGACGGTCGCCGTGCTCGGCGACGTTGCGACGGAGCAAGGTGGCCACGTCGGGTGCCGGGAGCGGCACCTCGGCCAGCGGCGGCGCGAGCGGGGCAGACGATTCAGCGGCCGTCACGTTCTCATCCTTGCGCGTCCCTCCTCCCGGGCCGCGGCGAAGCATAAGCGGGACCGTGCGGCAGGCGGGGGCCAACATGCTCGGTGGCGGTGCGCCGTAGCATGGCGGTGCCGGGGCCGGGCTGACGCAGGTACTCGGTGCCTCATGGGAGGGAAGGGCGAAGGATGGACCTCGAGAGCGTCTTGATCGGCGAGGACGACGTGGTTCCCCGCGCCCGGTACACGAGCCCGGAGTTCGCCGCGCTGGAATTCGAGCGGCTGTGGTCGCGGGTCTGGCAGGTCGCCTGCCGGCAGGAGGAGATCGCCGACGTCGGCGACTTCTGCGAGTACCTGATCGGTGACCAGTCCATCCTCGTGGTGCGGTCCGGCCCGGAGGTCATCCGGGCCTTCCACAACACCTGCCTGCACCGTGGCACCCGCCTCGCCGACGGGTCCGGGCGCTTCCCCGAGGGCTGCATCCGCTGCCGCTACCACGCCTGGCGCTACGACCTCGACGGGAACCTGGTCGAGGTGGTCGACCGCGAGGAGTTCGACGAGATCCCCGAAAGCGTCTGCCTCAACGCTGTGCGCGTCGACGTGTGGGGTGGCTTCGTCTGGATCTGTCTGAGCGCGGATGCCCCGCCGTTGCTCGAGTACCTCGATCCCCTGCCGAGACTGTTGGCTCCCTATCACCTCGACCGGTTCCACCTACGCACCTACCTGTCGACGGTGCTCCCTGCGAATTGGAAGGTCGCGGTCGACGCGTTCAACGAGGGCTACCACGTGCAGGGCACGCACCCACAGCTGCTGCCCTGGACCGACGACGTGAGCCTCGAGTACGAGCCGCTCGGGATCCACGCTCACTACGGGCGGCTGCCGAACGCCCGGCGACAGTTGCGTCCCAGCCCGCGCCTCGGATTGGTCGAAGGAGAGTACGACGAGGGCGAGATCCTCGAGGCCTTCATCGCAGGACTGGGCGGCCTCTTCTACAAGGACGAGAGCGCGCTGGTCGAGGAGATCCGGGCGTCGGGCGCCGACGGCGCGACCATGCTGAGCCGCTACCAACAGGGCCGGCGCACGCTGCTCGAGGGCAGGGGCGTGGCGGTGGAGGAGTTCGCCGACGACCAGCTCACGAGCGCGGACGACGTCTTCTTCTTCCCCAACATGGTCGGGCCCATCTATCCGGGGATCGCGATCGTCTTCCGCATCCGGCCGAACGGCCTCGACCCGGACAGCTGCATCAAGGACACGTGGTTCTTGCACTGGCCCCAACAAGGTGAGCCGCCCAAGCGCGCCAAGCGCCGTTTCTTCCCCGATTGGCAGGAGCGCGACTGGGGCGAGATCACCAACCAGGACTACGCCAACATGGAGCACGTGCAGATCGGCATGAAGTCACGCGGCGGCCCCGGCATCCGCCTGAACCGGCGCCAGGAGGCAAACATCCTGCACATGCACCGCGTCATCGACCGCTATCTCACGAAGGCCTGATCGCCGCCGTCACAGGTTGCGGTAGAGCCCCCCGTCGACGGCGAGCTGCGCGCCGTTGATGTAGCTCGCGGCGTCGCTCGCCAAGAAGACACAGGCACTGGCGACGTCCTCCGGGCGCCCGAGCCGCTGCATCGGGTTGGACGCCGCGACGCGTGCCTTCGTCTCGGCGGGCCAGCCCTTGTTCATGTCCGTCTCGGTCGCGGCCGGCATGACGAGGTTCACCCGCACCTTCGGAGCCCAGGCGCCGGCCAGCCCGATGGTCAATGCGTTCAGGGCCGCCTTCGCCATGCCGTAGGGCAGGTCGATCGTGTTGGGGCGCTGGGATCCGATCGAGGAGATGTTGACGATCGATCCGCCGTCGCCCTGGGCCATCCGCTCCCCGGTCAGCACGCTCAGGCGGAACGGCCCGCGGGCATTGGTCGCATGCACCTTGTCGTAGAGCTCTTCGCCGACCGAGGCGAGGCCGTCGTAGGCGGGCGACATGCCGGCGTTGTTCACGAGGACGTCGCAACGGCCGAACTCGCCGTACACCGTGTCGACCAGGCGATCGCAGTCCTCCCATTTGCCCACGTGGCACGCGGCGGGAAGCGCCCGGCGTCCCGTCGCCTCCGTGATCTCGCGCGCCGCCCTCTCGCAATTGTCGAGCTTGCGGCTTGCGACGACGACGTCGGCACCGGCGCCGGCCAGCGCTTCGGTGACGACGCGGCCGATCCCCCGGCTCCCACCGGTGACCACCGCGACCTTGCCACTGAGGTCCAGGAGCTCGTCAGTCCTCTTCATATGGTTGCAACCCGTCCCTTCGATGCGTCCGGCGCGACCCTGCCCCGGCTCGGGGCGCTCGTCAATCCTCGATGCCGGCCGGGGCCGAGGCGCATTGTCTCCCCGCCGCGGCCCAGGGCTAATCTGCCTGGACCCAACTTCGAGGTCAGATTCAAATTTCGACGCCTGCCCACTGAGTGCCCCGTGCCAAATTCTGAGCCCGATCCGGACGCCCCACGCTTCGACAAGGAGACCGTCCGCGCCAAGTACCTGGCCGAACGCGACCGCCGCTTGGTCGAGGGCAGGTCGGACATCCGTGACCTGCAACACGATGCGAACTTCTCGGCATATCGCGACGACCCGTTCACGCCGAGGACCGAGCGCGAGCCGGTCGACGACGAGGTCGACGTCCTGATCGTCGGGGGCGGCATCGCCGGCGTCCTGGCGGGCGCCAACCTGCGCAAGGCCGGCATCGAGCGGATCCGCATCGTGGACAAGGCGGGGGGCGTCGGCGGCACCTGGTACTGGAACCAGTACCCCGGCGTCATGTGCGACGTGGAGTCGTACATGTACATCCCCATGCTCGAGGAGTTCGACTACGTCCCCTCCCGGCGCTACGCCTGGGGCGAGGAGATCCTCGGCCACCTCAAGAAGATCGCGGCGCGCTACCACCTCGAGGACGACGCGCTGTTCCACACCGGCGTGACCCGCGCCGAGTGGCGGGAGGACGAGGGTCGCTGGCTCGTCACCACCGACCGCGGTGACGAGATCCGCTGCCGCTGGTACGTCCTGGCCGTCGGAATCCTCAACCTCCTCAAGCTGCCGGCCATCCCGGGCATGGAGGACTTCGCAGGCCGTTCGTTCCACACGGCGCGCTGGGATTACGAGTACACGGGCGGCGGCGCCCACGAGCCGCTCGACAAGCTCGCGGACAAGTCGGTCGCGGTCCTCGGCACCGGCGCCAGCGGCATCCAGTGCGTGCCGCCGCTGGTCGAGTCGGCCAAGCACGTCTACGTCTTCCAACGCACCCCCTCCGCCATCGGCGTGCGGGGCAACCGGCCCACCGACGCCCACTTCGGCGAGCAGCTCGAGCCGGGATGGCAGCAGGCGCGCATGGACAACTTCCAGGCCATCATGCTCGGCCTCCCCGTCGACGACGACCTGGTCGACGACGGGTGGACCCACCACTTCGCCGCCGTCAACCACCCCAGGGTCGTCGAGGGCATGACGGGCGCCGACATCGCGCGCCGCGGCGAGGAGCTCGACTTCGAGGTCATGGAGGAGCACCGCCGCCGTGTCGAGGCGCTGGTGTCCGACCCCGTCAAGGCTGACATCCTCAAGCCCTACTACCGCTACATCTGCAAGCGGCCCTGCTTCCACGACGAGTACCTCTCCGCGTTCAACGCGCCGAACATCACGCTGATCGACTGCCCGGCCGGTATCGAACGGATCACCGAGAAAGGGCCCGTCGTCGACGGGGAGCAGTACGAGGTCGACTGCATCGTCTACGGCACCGGCTTCGAGCCCGAACAGACGCCGCTGCACCGCCGCGCCGGACACGAAGTTGTGGGCCGCGGCGGCGTGACCCTCGCCGAGAGGTGGGCCGACGGTCCGCACAGCCTCTTCGGCATGATGAGCCGCGGCTTCCCCAACATGTTCATCATGCCGGGGCCCTTCCAGCAGTCCGTCGTCACGGTCAACTACACGCAGCTGGCGATCCTCGGGGGCGAGTTCGTCGGGCGCGCTGTCGGGCTGCTCCAACGAGAAGGTGTGGACGTCTTCGACATCAGCGCCGAGGCGGAGGAGAAGTGGGTCCAGGGGATCGTCGACGCCTACATCGACGCCAGCCGGGTCATGGCGGCCTGCACGCCGTCACGCATCAACAACGAGGGGCACCCCGAGGAGCGGAGCCCGCTCGTCGGCGCCTACCGCGGCGGGTTGGGCGACTGGTTCGGCTACCGCGAGCGCCTGGAGACCTGGCTCGAGGACGGCCGCTTCGACGGCTTGGAAGTCGAAGTCCGCTCGACGGCGACGTGACCACGCGCCAACGGGTCGCCGTCGTGACCGGAGGCGGGGGCGGCATCGGTGGTGCGATCGCCGAGTCCCTGGGCCGCAGCGGCTGGTTCGTCGTCACTGTGGACCCGATGGTGACGCTCGAAGGCACCGAGGAGCTGCCCGAGCCCGCGACGACGACGGCGGGCCGCATCGTGGCCGCCGGCGGTGCCGCACGCGCCTCGTCGGCCTCCGTGACCGACGGCGAGGCGGTGCGCGCGCTGTTCGCCGACCTCGCCGCCGAACGCGGCGGCCTCGATGCGGTCGTCAATGTCGCCGGCATCACCCGCCAGAGCTATTTCGCCCGTGGCACCGAGGAGGATTGGGCAGCGTTGCTGGCGGTGCACCTCGGCGGCTACCTCAACGTGCTCGATGCCGCGCTCCCGCTCATGGCGGAGGCGGGGTACGGGCGCATCGTCGGCGTGACCTCCGGCTCGGGCTGGCGGGCGGCGGACGCCGGTGGCTACAGCTCCGCCAAGCGAGCCGTGGCAGCGTTGACCTGGCAGCTGGGCGCGCACACGCCGCCGGGCGTCACGGTCAACGCGCTGTCGCCGATCGCGAACACGCGCATGGTGGCAGCCGCCCTCGAGCGCGCCCGCCAGGAGGGAAGGGCGGGCGGCGGCGGAGGCCTGAGCCTCGATGCGATGCCCGGCCCCGACCAACTGGGTCCCCTCGGCGCCCACCTCGTCGAGGACTCGTTCGGCTGGTGCACGGGCCAGGTCGTCTTCGCCAGCGGCCCCGAGACCGCCATCGTGGACCAACCGCGCCTGATGGAGGTCGTGCGCACCAGCGGCGCCGCCTCGCTCCGGGCGCTTCTGGCGGCCTTCGTTCCCCGCGCCCTCGCCAAGGCCGAGGCCACCCAGGCGAGCGCCGGCGGTGGGAACCCCCGCTTCGCCCGGATCTTCGATGCGCCGGCCCCCGACCCGGCGTCGGCGCAGGCGGCAGCCGTGAAGACCTGCGCGGTCGTCGCCGAAGGCCGTCCCGAGCTTGCCGCCCCGCTGATCGCCGCGCTCGAGGCGCGCTCGATCACCTGCCACCGTGTCGTGACGGCCTCTTACTTCCACGGCGCGGCGAACGCGTTGCGGGCCGCCATCGACCGCGCCGGCAATGTCGATGCCATCGTCCTGGCCCTCGATGCCCATGCCCCGGCGGCCTCGACGACGCAGGACTGGGCCTCGATCCTGGCTGATCACCACGGGATCGTCGAGCACCTGCACGCCGACGCCGCATGGTCGCGCGCCGCGGCCGACTACGCCGCGCTCGCCAACCACCCCATCCGGCACGTCACGCTGACCGCGGCCACCAGCGCCGCCGGTCGCAGCCGGGCCCAGGCGTCCGCGCAGCTGGCCCGGGTTGCCGCGGGCGCGACGGAAGGCCGTGTCACCGCGTTCGCGGTGGGCGTGGAGGCTCCCGACGCCGTAGCAGGCCCCGTGATCGGCGAGCTCGTGGGGCACCTCCTCGCCGAGCCCGAGGCCCCGCCATTGGCCGGCGCCGAACTCGTGGTCGGGCCCGGATGGCTCGGCCTGCGCAGCCACCCGCGTCCCCTCGGCACCGTGACCTACGGCGGCCCCGACGTGCCCGACTGGATCGACGACGTCTTCGCGGACATGGTGGGCGCCGCCGGGCCGGCGCACGAGATGGAAGCCCGATGACCCGTCCCACCCGCGTCGTCGACGCGCACGTGCACCTCTGGGATCCGGCGAGGACCGACTGGTACCCGTACCTGGCGAGCCCACCGCAGGGCATGCCAGCCGGTGCAGGGATGTACCGACGCTTCGACGTCGACACCTACAAGGCCGAGGCGGCGCAGTGGCCCGTCGACAAGATCGTCAACGTCGCGGCCGCCACCGGTCCCAACTCGGTCGACGAAACGTTGGAGCTCGATGCCAAGGCGGCCGAGCGGGGCGGCCCGGACGCGATCGTCGGCGGCCTTCCACCTGCTGATTCCGCGGCCGAGACCATTGCGTTCATCGACCGGCAGATGTCCGCGTCCCGTTTCCGCGGTGTCCGCCCGATGGGTGGCCTCGGCGTGGCCGTCCCCGACGCCGACGTCATGCGCGCGCTGCAGGACCGGGACCTCGTGTTCGAGCTCATGACGCACCCCGACCAGCTCCTCAGCGCGGCACAGCAGTTGTCGACCTTCGACGACCTCACCGTCGTGGTCGAGCACACCGGGTGGCCCCGCAACGACTCCGACGAGGAGCGTGCGCTCTGGAGGGAGGGCATGAACGCGCTGGCAGCCGTCGGCGCCAACGTCGTGTGCAAGCTCTCGGGCCTCGCCATGCCGCTCGGCTCGATGCGCCCGGACGATCTCCGCCCGTGGCTGGAGCATGCGATCGACGCCTTCGGCGCCGAGCGGTGCATGTTCGCCAGCAACTTCCCGGTCGATTCGGCCGCCGGGAGCTTCGACGACCTGTATTCCACGTTCGACACGGTCACGACAGGTCTCGATGACGCGTCCCGCGAGGCGCTCTTCGCCGGCACCGCGGAGCGGATCTACCGGCTCTGAGCGGATTCAGGCGTGCCGCGCTGCCGGTGCGCGCACTTCACTCGCCTCAGTAGGCGTCGTTGTTCTCGAAGTAGCGCCGCGGCGTGTCGACGAGCATGGTCTCGATCTGGGCCTCGGTCACACCGCGCTCCCGGACATAGGGCAACACGTCATCGTGGATGTGCAGGTAGTTCCACTGCGTCATCATCTCCCGCAACCGCGGGTCCATCCAGTCGATGTAGCAGGCGGCGTCGTGGGCCAGGACCATACGGTCGGCGTACCCGCGCCGGCACAGCTCGACCAGCGTGTCAGCTCGCGCCTCGAAGGTCGTCTCGACGTTGATCCCGAATCGGTCCATGCCGAGGATGAACCCGGCGTCCGCCAGCGCGCTCAGGTAGTCGAGGTCGCTGCTGTCACCCGAATGGCCGAGGACCACCCGGGTCGGGTCCACCCCTTCGTCGTCGCACAGCACTCGTTTGACCACCAGACCGGTCTCGGAGCCGGGGTGCGTGTGCACCGTGACGGGGGCGCCGGTCTGGCGATGCGTGCGCGCCACGGCTCGCATGACGCGCTCGACCCCCGGAGTGAGGCCGTTGTGATCGATAGCGCACTTAAGAAAGGCGGCTTTGACCCCGGTGCCCGCGATGCCTTCGGTGATATCGCCCACGAACATGTCGATCATCGGGTCCGCTTCGCCCAGGCCGATCAAGGCGTGCAGCGCCGGATCGCGGTAGTACAAGAAGAACGGGACCTGGTCGTAGGTGTAGCAACCCGTCGCAGGGATGATGTGCAGATCGGGCACCTGTTCTGCGATGCGTTGGATGCGGGGGATGTACCGGCCCAGACCGATGACCGTCGGGTCGGCGATCGACCGGATCCCTTGGGCCGCCAGCGCCTTGAGTTTGTCGACCGCATCGGCGACACGCTCGTCTTCGCTGCCCCATTCGGCCGGATAGTTCTGCTGGGCGTCGGCGTCGAGGACGAACACGTGCTCGTGCATGTACGTCCGACCCAGGTCAGCGGTGTCCACTGGGCCACGAATCGTCTGAACGGTTGCCAATGCCACTCCTTCCGGCGGGTCCCACGACCGTAGTGGTCCGCTCGGGACAATCCCTGGAGCGGTCCACTACGTTGACCTGCCGTGGGCACGGGGGGGCGGTTCGGGCGGCGGGCTCTCCTGGGCGGCGCCGCCATGGCGGGCGCGGCCGCGGGCCTGGGTGCCTCCGGGTGGGCCGGGGGGGTCGAGCGTCGTCTCGGCACGGCACTCCGACGGCCGGACAGCCTTCCCCACCCCCACGTCCCGCCGGGAACCGACATGCTGCCCGCCGTCGAACACGTGGTGATCCTCATGATGGAGAACCACTCCTTCGACGACCACTTCGGTCGTCTCGGCCGCGGCGACGGGCTGAAGGTCGCGGCTGACGGGACTCCCCTCAACTACAACCCCGCGGCCGACGGCGGCTACATCCTGTCGTTTCCGATGCCGAACACCTCGACACCGGAAAACTCGATGATCGGCCAGAACTGGAACACGTCCCATCTGTGCTGGGACCACGGCACGAACATGGGGTTTGCCAGTCACTGTGGTCCGGCGTCCATGGGCCATTTCACTGCGGCCCAGCTCCCGTTCTATTACTCGTTGGCGTCCCACTTCCCGATCGGTGACCGCTATTTCTCTTCGGTGATGGCGCAGACCTACCCGAACCGCCGGTTCCTGATCGCGGCCACCGCGCTGGGCAACGTGGCGACGGACGGCACCGGCATCTCGTCCAAGGACGCACCCAACGGGACGATCTTCGACCGCCTCGACTCCTACAAGATCACCTGGAAGGACTACTACCCCGACCTCCCGACCTGCGCGCTGTTCCTGCCCGAGTTCACCGGCAACCAACACGATGGCCGGCTCGCCCCGATCAACGACTTCCTCTCCGATGCTGCCGCTGGGACGCTGCCCCAGTTCTCCCTCGTCGACCCGTACACCAAGTACTCCGAAGAGGACGGTGACATCTCGATCGGTGAGGCGTACGCCGCCCGCATCATCGACGCGGTGCTGCACTCGCCCAAGTGGCCACACACGGTCATGTTCCTCGTCTACGACGAGCACGGCGGCTGGTACGACCACGTGCCGCCGCAGCCCGTCGTGCGGCCGGACAGCGTCCCGCCCGAGATCACCGTTCCGCCCGATCAGCCCGGCGCGTACGACTACACAGGTTTCCGCGTCCCCTGCGTCGTGATCTCACCGTTCGCCAAGCGGGACTTCGTGTCGCACGTGGTGCACGAGCACACCAGCCTCTTGAAGTTCGTCGAGACGAAATGGAACCTCCCGGCGATGACGTATCGGGATGCCAACGCGGGAACAATGTTGGAGTTCTTCGACTTCAAGGGCCGGGCGCCCTTCGAGCATCCACCCGCACTCACCGCGCCGCTCAACCCCTTCGTAGGGCCGCTGCCCGCGAGTTCCGGTTCACCTGGTTTCCATCCGATCGCGACGGGAGTCCAGGCGGCCGACCTGCCGCCGGCGAAGTACCGGGTGCAGCACCCTCCCCGCCGGTAGAGGTCCGGCAGAACGGGGCGGTGGGCGATGTTGCCCCTCAGATATTCACGTCGTAGTCTGACACGAACTTTCCTGCGCCAGCCCGGGAGGCATCGTGAGCGACGACGTCTACTACGACATGTACAAAGTGGAGATCAACGCTGACCCGTATCCCGTCTACCGACGGCTGCGGGAGGAGGCGCCGCTCTATTACAACGAGACCCACGACTTCTGGGCGGTCAGCCGCTACGAGGACGTCGAGAAGGGGTTCCTCGACGCGCAGACGTACATCTCGGGCAAAGGTGCCATCCTCGAGGTCATCAAGGCGGACATCGACATCCCGCCCGGTGTGATCATCTTCGAAGACCCGCCGACCCACACCATCCACCGCAGGCTGCTCTCGCGTGCGTTCACGCCGCGGCGTGTGGCCGAGCTCGAGCCCAAGATCCGCGAGTTCTGCGCGCACGCCCTCGACCCTCTCGTGGGGTCGGACGGCTTCGATGTGATCGCCGACTTCGCGGCGCAGATGCCGATGCGCGTCATCAGCATGCTCCTCGGCATTCCCGAGAGCGACCAGGAAGCCGTGCGCGACCACGCCAACAACAGCCTGCGGACTGAAGAAGGAAAACCGATGGAGGTCACGGGGAACGTCGTGACCGGCGAGTTGTTCGCCGACTACATCGACTGGCGCGTCGACCACCCCTCCGATGACATCATGACCGAGCTCCTCAACGTCGAGTTCACCGATGAGACCGGCACGGTGCGCAAGCTGAGCCGTGGCGAGCTGCTGACGTATCTCGAAGTCCTGGCCGGGGCGGGGAACGAGACCACGACCCGCTTGATCGGGTGGACGGCCAAGGTGCTGGCGGAACACCCCGATCAGCGCGCTGAACTGGTGAAAGACCCGTCATTGGTGCCGAATGCGATCGAGGAGCTCCTGCGCTTCGAGGGGCCGGCACCGCACGTCGGCCGGTGCGTGGCGAAAGAGGACCTCGTCGTGCGGGACACGAAGATCCCGGCTGGCAGCGTGATGGTGTTCCTGGTCGGGTCCGCCAACCGGGACGACCGGCGTTTCCCTGACGGCGACAGCTTCGACATCCATCGTGAGTTCACGCGCCACCTGACCTTCGGCAACGGCATCCACCTGTGCGTGGGCGCTGCCTTGGCCCGCATGGAGGGTCGCATCGCGCTGGAGGAGTTGCTGGTCCGCTTCCCCGAATGGTCCATCGACTACGAGAAGGCACGACTGTCCCCCACCTCGACGGTGCGGGGCTGGGAGACCCTGCCCGCGATCATCGGGTAGTTGGACGTGGCCGCACCGAAGACGTCGACGCCACGCCGCTACGACAGCCCCGTACGGAGGCAGCAGGCGGTCGAGACGCGTGAGCGAATCGTCGAGGCGGGATGCACGCTGCTCCGCCGCTCCGGCATCCGTGATTGGCGGGCGTTGACGATCCGTGGCGTCGCCCAGCAGGCAGGGGTGAACGAGCGCACGATCTACCGCTACTTCGGCAACGAGCGCGGTCTGCGGGACGCGGTCATGCACCGGCTCGAGGAGAAGGCCGGCATCGAGCTGGAGGGCATGCAGCTCGAGGACGTCGCTGACTTCGCCGCTCGCGTCTTCGCCCACGTCTCTGCGTACCCGGGGCGACCGAAGCCGCCGCTGGATCCGACGCTCAGCGACGCCAACGTCCGTCAGAAGCACGCGTTGCGGGCGGCCTTGGCCGATCGGACTTCCGGGTGGACCCATTCGGAGCGCACGGCGGTCGCCGCACTGCTCGACGTCTTCTGGAGCGTCGCCACCTACGAGCGCCTCGTCATGGACTGGGAGATGGACCGTGACCAGGCAATCGAGACGGTCAGCTGGGCGATCGGACTGGTCGAGGAGGCAGTCCGAAAGGGGCAACGGCCGGGCGGGTGATGATCCGGCGCCTCCGGATTCCGTGGTGGAAGGCAGCTACGCGACCTCGCTGCGGCGGCCCTTGCGCCCGTTGCGACCCTTTGGCGCCGCCCGTGCAGAAAGGTCGTCGATGACCTCCCCAGAGCGCTCGACGTCGAACTCGTTGCCGCTCGCGCGCAGCTGCGCCAGCAACTCGATGAGCTGATTGCGCTGGCGCTCGCTGAGCCCGATCTGCTCGTAGACCGTCGCGTTGAGGTCGCTCGTGGCGTCCATCGCCACCCGGCGACCCCGTGCGGTGATCTCGGCGAGCGTGGTGCGGGCGTCGGACGGGTGGGGCACGCGACGGACGAGCTTCTCGTCCTCGAGCCGGTCGATGATGTTGGTGACCGTGGCCGGCGGGATGCGCAGGGTCTTGCTGATCCAGCTGAGGGTCCGGGCGGAATCGGGGTCGGTCGCCAACCAGGTGAGGACCTCGTAGCGGGCAAAAGAGAGGTCGTGCCGGCGCATGACGTGCTGAATCTGGTCGCTCAGGAGCTGGTACGAGCGGAGGATGCCCGTGAACACGGCCATCCCCGACGCGGCCTCGGGATCCCAGCGCTGCAGCCAGACCCGACGAGACGCCTCGACGACGTCGAAGGGTGCCGCCTCGAAGCCCATACGCGAAGAATACGGCGAGCGGGCCACGCGCTCAGGCTCCCGCGACGAGCGACTCGCCGATGACCCCTTCGGCTTCCAGCGCGTCGACGTCCTCGCTCGTGAGGCCGAGTTCGCGCAGGAGCTCGCGGTTGTGCTCCCCGAGCAGCGGCGCGTGGCGGGTGTGCCACCGATCCGGGCCACGTTCGAACCTGATGGGGAGCGTGCTGTATCGAGAGTTGCCGATCACGGGATGCTTGACTTCCTCGAAGAAGTGGCGGGCCTGGAACGGCGGCAGGTCCGGCTGGTGGTGCGGTTGGGTGACGGCCGCGACCGGCACGCCGGCTTCTGACAGTCGGCTCACGACCTCGTTGGACTGCCTGTCGCGGCACCACTCCGCCAGGCGGGCGTCGATCTCGTCGTGGGCGCGCAGCCGCCCTGCGGCGGTCCCCAGATCTTCGTCGGCGGCCCATGCGGGCTCGCCCAGCGCGGCGCGGAGCGCCCGCCAGTGTTCGTTGGTGGCGACCGCAATGGCCACCCACGAGTCGTCCCTGGCGTTCTCGTCGCGCTTGGCGACCCGGTAGAGGTTCTGTGGCGCCGCGGTCGGGCCTCGGTTGCCTTGGCGTTCGAGGAGCGCACCGTACGCCGAGTGCTCGATCACCTGCTCCGCGGCGACATTCAGCGCGGCGTCGACCATCGAGGCCTCGACCAGACCGCCCTCGCCCGTACGGCGGCGGTGCTGGAGCGCGAGGAGAAGGCCGAAGAGCGCGTGCAGGCCGGCGTTGGGATCGCCGACCGTGTACGGCTCGAACGGGAGCAGATCCGGGTGGCCCGTCAGCCACGTGAGACCCGATGCGTCCTCTATGACGAAGGCGAACGCCGCCTGGTCGCGCCAGGGACCGTCGAGCCCGAACCCCGGCATCCGGACCATGACCAGATCCGGCCGTTCGCTCCGCAGCGTCTCGTAGTCGACGCCCAGCTGGTCGAGCACCCGCGGGGTGTAGTTCTCGATGACTACGTCGCAGGTCTTGACGAACTCCCTGAGGACTTCGTTGCCCCGAGGGTTTCGGAGGTTGAGGGTCAGGCTCTTCTTGTTGGTGTTGAGCGCGGCGAAGATCGGTCCGCGCTCCCAGTACCGCTCTTCGCTCTGGGGCACGCCGCCCACCAACCGGACGCCGTCCGGCCGGTTCGCCGACTCGAGATGGATCACCTCGGCTCCGAGAAGCGCCAGCACGTGGCCCGCCAGGGGGCCCGCCCAGAAGGCGGTCATGTCCAACACCCGGAGCCCCTCGAAGGGCAGGGCACCGGAGCGTTGTGGCCTCGGCCACGGGGGTCGATCCTTTCGCCGCTGCAGGGCCCCTTCGATGGAGTGCGCACCCAGTCGGGGGGCCGGCTCGGCGGGACGCAGGCTCGCTGCACCGAGCCGGTACGGCGGGCGCGGGTTCGCCACACCGTCCCTCGGGTTCGGGGCGAAGGTCCCACGGCCGCGGAAGTGCTCGAAGGTCGTCGCGTTCTCGCCGTTGACCACCGGTGCGTTGGGGATGCGGAAGGCCGAGGTCAGGTCGAGCACTTCGTCCACCGTGTGCCCGGCGATCCACTCATCGATCGTGGGCGCCAGCGCGGTGCGATCGAGGAAGAGCTTGGGGTCCTCGGTCCACTCGGGATGTTCCACCATGGCGCAGAAGTCGAGCCACTGTTGCCCGGTTCCGACCCCGAGCCCGACCAACCCGTCGCTCGCGGCACCCACGCCCGGGGTGGGGACGAAGCGCTTCTTCCGCATCGGCCGCCCCATCTGGTCGTTGAACGTGACCGGGTAGTAGGTGAGGCACGACGCCAGCGCCTCGAGCATGGAGACGTCGACGAGGTCACCGCCCGGGTCGCCGCGCCAGCCGGCCGCGAGCGTCCCAATCGCGGCGAACAGGCCAGCGAGCCACTCGCCGATCTGGCCACCGACGTACACGGGCTCCCGGTCGGGTCTCCCGCGGGCGAGCCCGACGATCCCCCCGGACCAGCCCTGCAGGGTGAATTCCGTGGCCGCCCTGTCGCTCCACGGGCCTTCGAGCCCGAACGGCGTGATCGCGGTGACGGTCAGGTGCGGATGGTCATGGCGGATCTGCCGCGCGGCCAGCGCCGGGTGCTCGGCCACGGGCGAGCCACGCGACCAGACGACGGCGTCGGCGGACCCGAGGAGGGAATGGAGCGAGGCGAGTTGAGTGTCGTCGCTCGTGTCGACGACGACACTCTCCTTCGACGCATGCAGGAAGTTGAAGAGCGCTCCGTCTTCTCCGTCCTCGATGGTCGCTCCCGACGCCGACCAGCGACGCAACGGGTCGCCCCCGGGCGCTTCGGCCTTGATGACCTCAGCGCCGCCGTCGGCGAGCAGCTTGGTGCAGTAGGCGCCTGCGATCCAGGTGGAGAGATCGATCACCCGCAGGCCGCTCAGTGGCGGATCCGAAGACGACCCTTTCTCCGAATTCGGCGTGCTCGCGAAGGGCGACGCCATGCGTCAGTCGTCGTCGCGGCGTCGGCGCCCGGAATGGCTCAGCCGCCATTCCGGTGGGTACGCATTGTCGTTGTTCTTCACTTCGACATTGAGCCCCGCGTCCATGGTCTCCATGCTGAGGTTTGCGCGCTGGCCGTCCACGTCGTTCCGAGCTGTCCCGCCCATGGACTCGAGCCAAGCACTGAGCATGCTGCCCATGTACTCGCCCTGTTGCTGCTTGTAGATCTCGAAGAACGTCTTCTGGAGGAAGACCGTGTCGGTCGGCCGTGTCCGTGCACAGGCACGGGCATACTTGTCAACTTCGGCCTCGAGATCCTCTCGGGACACCACACTGTTCACGAAGTTGCACTCGTACATTTCCTTGGCGGTGAAGGGCCGGCCGGTGAAGACCATCTCCTGGAATTTGCGCAAGCCCATCATGGTCGCCCACTGCCACATGCGAGGGGCCCAGCCGACGTAGCGGAAGGCGGGGTGCCCGAACAGAGCGTCGTCGGACGAGATGACGATGTCGGCATCGCCTGCTTGGTAGAAATGCCAGCCGTAGCAGTAGCCCTTGACCTCGAGGATGCTGATCTTCTTGAAGTCCTGCAGGCTGCGGCAACCTGAGCGCACGTTGCCGTACCAGTGCAAGAGGGAGGCCCCGGCCCGATAGGAGCGCTGCGGCGGCATCGTGATGTCGTCTTCCTCGTCGAGGCCCAACTCTTCGTACAGCACCTTGCCTTCGGCCTGCTTGTACATCACCTCATCGAGGTCGGCACCGGTACCCAAGTGGTCCCCGATGCCGCGGATGACGAGCACCTTGACGTCGTCGTCGATGCTGGCCTTGAAGATCAGATCCGCATATCGCTTGCGGGCGCCGATGGTCGGGATGTTGTGCTGTTCGGGCCGGTTGAAAGTAATCGTCGCGATCTTGGTGCTCGGGTCCTTCTCGTAGAGGACAATCTCCTCAGGTGGTGGGAATTCGTCGTCGGCCATGTCAGTGAGCTCCTTGTCTGATGCGAATGGTCTGGGTGATGGGCGCAGCGTTCAGTGCTTCAGGCTCAAGCTTCGATTCCCAAGAACCGCTTGACGTTGCCGCCGGCGATTGCGGCAGTGGCATCGGGACCCACGGCGCCGACGACGGAGGCGAGCGACTCGTTGCTGTAGCCGTATGTGCTCTCGTTGTGGGGGAAATCGGTGGACCACATCACGCGGTCGACGCCGATGCGGGCCAAGAGCGCGAGTCCGAGCGGGTCGACCATGAACGAGGCACACATGTGGTTGTCCCAGTAATAGGTCGGCTCGTGCTCGATCTGGAGGTCAGCAAGGTGCTGGAACGAGGCTGCGATGTGCTCGGCGTCCTGCAGCGCGGACGGGACCCAGTTGATGCCTCCCTCGAAGTAGCCGATCTTGAGACCGGGGTGACGGTCGAGGATGCCGCCGAAGATGTACTTCCCGAAGGTGTCGCGGAAGGGTGCCACGGACTGGAGCATGCCGATGCTGATCGCATTAAAGGCGATGGGCGTTGCCGGCGGGTTCTCCCCGATGTGGTGGGAGACCGGGATCCCGGCCTCCTCGATCGCGTCCCACACCCCGTCCATGGCGGGGCTCGCGTAGTCGATCGGCTTACCGTCGAGATCCTTGCCCGGCATCAGGGGCATGAGGAACGTCTTCAGCCCGAGCGCCTTCAACTCGTTCACGGTGCGCCGGGCTCCCTCGGCGTCCCACCAGTTGATCAGTCCGACGCCGTAGATACGGTGGCCCGACCTCTCCTGGACCTCTGCGATGTATTCGTTGTAGACCCTGAAGCACGCTTCACGCATCTCCCGGTCGGGCCATCCGAACAGGGCGAGTATCGAGTTCGGGAACGCGAGCTCCCTGTCGACGCCCTCCGAGTCGAGAGCGGCCAGACGGGCGTCGACGTCGCCGGCGTGTGATCCGGGCACCGGGTCGTACTGCGTGACCACCCGGATGAACTCGGGCACGAGGATGGACTTGCCGTCGACGCCGAGGGACCAACCGCCTTCGACGTTGATGATCCGCGGCGCCTGCTCCTTCATGCCCTCCGGCAGACGTTCGTAGAAGATGTCTTCCGACAGCGAGATGTGGTCGTCCGCCGAGAACACCTCGGTCCCTGTGGGCAGTCCGAGGTCGGCCGGCGGCGTCGGATGACGGTCCTTGGGGGCGCCCAGGCCCTCAGCCGGATAGCTCAACGTGCTCGAATTCCCGCTCATCGCCCCCAACTTTGCGCTCGAAACGGTCGAGGGCAGATTACTTCGGATCCGTAGCAATCGTCAACGGGGCCTGCTAACTTCCCTTGGCGCTGCAGGAGTACTGGGGAGGTCGGAGAGGTCGTGACATGACGACGTGGGACTCCACCGTCGACTTTGTGATTGTCGGGTCGGGCGGCGGCGGCATCGTCGCGGCCCTGACCGCCGGAGACGCGGGGGCGAGCGCGCTGGTGCTGGAGAAGCAGGCATTGATCGGCGGCTCGACCTGCATGTCCGGTGGCATCGTCTGGGTGCCGAACAACCCGGTGATGCTGGCCGCGGGAGTGCCCGACTCCTACGAAGACGCGATGGCGCATTTCGAGGCGGTCGTGGGCGATGTCGGACCATGCTCGTCGTTCGAACGGCGGGACGCCTTCCTGACGGCCGGCGCCGAGATGGTCGCTTTTCTCCAGCAGCGCGGTGTTCGCTTCGTGTACTGCCGCGGCTACAGCGACTACTACTCAAGTGCGAAAGGTGGCGTGGACCCCGGACGCGGGATCGAACCTGTGCCGTGGGACGGCCACGCGCTCGGTCCGTGGCTCGAGAAGCTGCAGCCCGGCCTGGCGAAGAGCCTCGGACTCGCAGTGATGACGAACGAAGCGCGCTCGCTCTCGAACTACAACCGCAGCATCGGTGCGTTCACCGTCTCGGCGCGCGTCGTGATCCGGACGTACGCGGCGCAACTCCGTCGCCGGGCCCTCCTGACGAACGGGGCGTCACTGGTCGGACAGATGCTCAAGGCGGCGCTCGACCAGGACATCCCGGTCTGGACCGAGGCGCCGCTCGAAGAATTGATCGTGGAGGACGGTCGAGTGGTGGGGGTGCGCACGCGGCGCGAGGGGTCCCCCGTCTTGATCCGTGCCCGCCACGGTGTGCTGCTGGCCTCCGGTGGCTTCGCCCACAACCGCGACATGCGGCAGCGCTACGGGGGCGAACAGCCGAACACGGCCCGGTGGTCGATCTCGAATCCCGGCGACACCGGCGAGGTGCTCGAGGAGGCCATGCGGATCGGCGCAAAGACCGACCTGATGGACGAGGCTTGGTGGCTGCCCTCACCACGGACGGGACGTTTCGGCCAGTCCACCCTGGACCAGGCGCGCCAGCGGCCGCGCACGATCTACGTGGATGCCGCCGGACAGCGTTTCGTGAACGAGTCGAACTCGTACATGGAAGTGGGCAAGGCCATGTACGCGCGGGACAAGACGAGCCGCGCCGTCCCGTGCTGGCTCATCTTCGACGACCGTTACCGCAAGCGCTACGCCCACCTCCGATCACGTCCTGGCCGGTTCCCCCGCAAGCTCTACGAGAGCGGGATCCTCAAGCAGGCATGGACGCTGGACGACCTCGCCCAGCTGTGCGCCATCGACCCGGTGGGTCTGTCGGAGACCGTCGAGCACTTCAACGAGAACGCCCGCAACGGGGTCGACCCCGAGTACGGGCGGGGGGAGTCGGCCTACAACCGGGCGCTCGGCGACCCGAACCACGGGGTGCACCCGTGCCTCGGCCCGATCGACGAACCGCCCTACTACGCGGTCGAGGTGGTTCCGGGCGACATCGGGACGTGCGGCGGCGTCCTCACCGACGAGTACGCACGGGTGATCGGCCAGGACGATCAGCCGATCAGCGGGCTCTACGCCACGGGCAATGGCACGGCCACGGTCATGGGCCGCCACTACCTCGGGCCTGGTGCGAGCATCGCCAACACCATGGTCTTCGGCTTTGTCGCGGCTCGCCACGCCACCCGACGCGACGACGCCGAAGGCTCTGTGGGTTCTGCGAACGGAAGGGGTTGAGCGTGAGCGATTTCAAGGACGTCAATTTCTTCACCAACCGGGTCGTCCAGGACGACCCGTACGAATACTTCGACTGGGTCCGTGCCCAGTCTCCGGTGTGGCGGGAACCGAATTACGGGATGTACGTCATCACGGGACACCCCGAGGCGATGGGTGTCTACAACGATCCGGCATCCTTCCCCGCCAACGACGTGGCTTCGGGGACGTACTCGTCGTGCAACTGCGTGTGCGGGAATTTCCAGAAGTTCTCGTCGCCCTTCGAGGGCGACGACGTCACTGCGATCATCGTCAAATGCCGTGACGAGCTGCCCTTCAGCGACCAGCTGCCGGCATTCGACCCACCGAACCACACCGCGCACCGCCACCTGCTGATGCGCCTGATCACGCCGAAGCGCCTCAAGGAGAACGAGGACTTCATGTGGCGGTTCGCCGACCAGCTCATCGACGGCTTCCTCGAAGACGGTGCATGCGAAATGGTCGGGTCGTACGCGGAACCCTTCACGCTGACGGTCATCGCCGACCTCGAGGGCGTGCCCGAATCCGATCACTCCCTCTTTCGCGAGCGGTTGTCGACGACCCATGAGGCGGTCGGGCACAAGCCGCTGGAGTTCCTCTACGAGCGCTTCACCGGCTACATCGAGGACCGCCGCCAGAATCCGCGGCACGACGTGCTGAGTGGCCTCGCCACCGCGACCTTCCCCGACGGCTCGACGCCGGAAGTGAAGGACGCGGCACTGATCGCCGCCAACCTCTTCGCCGGCGGCCAGGAGACCACCGTGCGGCTGCTGTCGTTCGCGCTGCGCATGCTCGGTGAGCGGCCCGACCTCCAGAAGCTGGTGCGCGACGACCGGGACCTGATCCCGAACTTCATTGAGGAGACCCTCCGTCTCGAGAGCCCCCTCCGCACGCAGTTCCGGATGGCGCGGGTCCGGACCGAGCTCGGCGGAGTGGAGATTCCCGCCGGGAGCAGCCTGATGCTGGTGCCCGGCGCCTGCAATCGCGACCCGCGGATGTTCGAAAACCCGTACGAGTTCGATATCAACCGGGCGAACGCCCGGCAGCACATCGCGTTCGGTTTCGGCATCCACACCTGTGCCGGGGCGCCGCTCGCCCGCGCCGAGGGCAGGGTGACGGTCAACCGGTTCCTCGACCGGACCTCCGAGATCACGATCTCCGAGAAGGAGCACGGTCCTGCCGACGGCCGGACCTACGAGTACCTCCCGACGTTCTTCCTCAGGGGGCTGCAGCGCCTCTACTTGGAGCTTGCGCCGGCGGGCTGAGCGTGACGGGCCGACGGACGGTCACGAGCCGGGCGTCTTGGAACCTTCCGGGGGCGCCGCCGTGGACATGATGAGCTTCGTCTGCGCGTACGAGGGGCCGGCCGTGGTACCGCCGTCGATCGGCAAGATGACGCCGGTCACCTGGGCGGCACGGTCGCTGGAGAGGAAGACCACCGCATTGGCGACGTCCTGGGGTTGCGCCTGTCGCTCGAGTGGCTGCATGTAGCGCAGGACGGGCCCCATGTCGTAGGTCGTGATACCGGTGCGGATGTGGGCGGGCGTCACGCAGTTGACCCGGATGGCATAGGGCGCCAGGTCGATGGCCATGCACTTCGTGGCGTGGGCGATGGCCGCCTTGGACGCCCGGTACGTGATCATCCCCGCCCCGGCGTTGATCGCAGCGATCGACGCGTTGTTGACGATGGAGCCACCGCCGTGGTCCTTCATGTAGCGCGCCGCACTCTGCGCTCCGGCGATGACACCGAAGAGGTTCACGTTCATGATGCGCGAGAAGTCCTCCAGGTCATCGTGCAGGAAGCGGGTCAGCGGGCTCCCGATGCCGGCGTTGTTGAACATGATGTCCAGGCCGCCGAACCGCTCCACGGCAAAGTCGACCGCTGCCTGCACCTGTCCGATGTCGCTCACGTCGGTCTGCTTGAACGCGGCGGCGTCACCGATGCGGTCCGCGGTCTCCTTCCCCGCGTCGGCGTCGACGTCCGCCACGACGACCTTCGCGCCCTCCGCCGCCAGCGTTTCGCAGGAGACCCGGCCGATGCCGCCGGCGCCGCCGGTGACGATCGCGACCTTTCCCGCGAGCTCTTGCGTCTGCATGCCGTGACATTACGGTCCCGTAGCTTTGGTCGCCAGGGACCGCGCACGTGCGCTCGGCGTGCGGTACTCCCGATCGGCCGCGCCGGGAGATGCGCCCGCGCCCGAGGCGCGGCGCTCAGGCGGCTCGGGGCAGAGTGCGCTCGGCCGCCGTCTGGCGCACCTTGCGCGCCACCGACGGCGCCGCCTGCAGGATCTCGCGGAAATCCGACCGCGAACCGACGTAGATCACCGCATCGGTGCTCGCGGTGACCGTGGCGTTGCGCCGGTCGGTGCCGTTGTCTTGGAGCAGCGCCATCTCGCCGACAAGGTCGCCCCGCTCCAAGGTCGCGATGGTCTGCCCTCCCTGGCTCACGGTCGCATTGCCCTCCATGAGGACCATGAACTGGTCACCCCGAGCGCCCTCCTTCACGAGCACCCGGCCAGCCGGCACCGAAAGTGGGGTCAGATGGCGCCGGATGACGGCCCGCTCACCCCGGTTGGCCTCTGCGAACAACGCGACATCTTCGAGATCGTCCCTGAACAGGCGCATAGTGGCTCCTTTGCCTCGTCGCCCCTTCCACGCCCAGGTTGGCGCCCCTCGCGGTATCTGTCAATATGCTAGAAGCGATACTTAATATCGCTTTTTCCGATTCACATGGGCAACATGACCTCGGTGAATGGGCGGTGAATCAAGAGTCCTGCAAGCGGGCCTCCGCGAGGATGGGTTCGAACAATTCGATCGGGTTTCCCGAGGGGTCTTCGATCATCACCTGCTTCGTCCCCACCCCGGAGATGACGTCGGAACGGAATCTGACGGCGTCTCGCCGGAGGTCTCGGACGGAGGCGTCCAGGTCGGGAACTTGCAGCATGAACCGGTTCCACCCGCCGGGACTTTGCGGAGTGCCGTCCGGCATCGGTCGCGACCCTCCACCGGGGTGGTCCGGCCCGACCGGCGAGACCAGAACGAGCCGGAGGTCACCTCGCGACAACATGGCGAACGCCGGAGCGGGGTGCATCTCTAGTCGGAAGCCGAGGTGGTGCACGTAGAACTCGCTCGCTTCGTCCACGTCATGGACGATGTACCGGACGCTGACAGTGCTCATTGATTGCTCCTTTCGTGATAGCCGACGGTCGGCTCGATCAGCTCCACCGGGTTGCCCGATGGGTCTTCGACCAAGAGTGTGCGTACGCCGACACCGGGTTGGATGTCGTGGCGGAAGACGACCCGGTGCCTCTGGAGCGAGTCCGCCGTCGAGGCGAGGTCGGCGACCTGAAGGGTCATGCGATTCCAACCGCCCGGCTGCGGCACGGTCCCGTCGGGCAGGGTGTGCACCGCGCCGGCGCCCCCGGGGACACTGAGGAGGAGCCGAAGATCGCCTCGGTAGAGCATGGCGAAAACCGGAGAGGGGCGCAGCTCTTCTTCGAAGTCCAGCAGTCGACAGTAAAAGTCGACGGATGCGTCCAGGTCGGCGACGAAATAGCGGATCGTCGCCGTCTGGCGGTCCAGGGGGCCAGGACGGGCCTCGATGCGGCGCAACAGCGCGTCGGCGAATTCGGGTCTGGGCTCGATCGGCACGATCGGAAGGCGCAGAGCGTCGAGCGGGTCAGTCGTCATGGCTTCTCCGATACGAACGGCGGAGGGCGGCCTTCGCCCGGGCGAGCAGCGTTTCGGTGGCGGGCACACTGCGCCCGATGTGCTCGGCAACGTCTGCCACGCGGAGCCCGTCCAAGTACCGCAGCGTCAGCGCGGCCCGTTGAAAACCGTTCAGTTCGGCGAGGGCAGCGTGGAGGGCGACCCGGTCGAGTGTCTCCTCCCACGGGTCCTCCAGTTCCTGGCCGGACTGAGCCATCATTGCCCGGCTTCGGTCGTCCAACCCCTGTCGGCGCCAATGGTCGACGAGCTTGTGGCGCGCGACGCCGATGAGCCAGGCGACGTTGACGTCCGGCGCAGCACCTTGCTGCATGGCGGCGACGGCCGCCATGAATGCCTCCGCGGTCAGATCTTCGGCGACCACCACACTGCCGCAGCGTGGAAGCAGGTAGCCGTACACCTGGGGTAGTGCACGGCGGTAGACGGCCACAAGAGCGCCCGGGTCCGGAGTTCCCACACCTCATACATCGCCCGGGAGCGCCGAAATCCGAACATCGAGATTCCGCAGGCCTCCGACCAGGGTGTCCTGGGGCTGGCGCTGCGGAGCAATACGGGGTGCCGGCTTATGGCCCTGGTCGCCGAGCCCAGCGCCACACGGCTGACGCGAACGTCATGCCAGCGCCAAAGCCGGACAGAAGCACGAGGTCCCCCTCATGGAGTCTGTCGTGCTCGGCGGCGTCGACAAGAGCGAGAGGAATGGAGGCGGAACTCGTGTTTCCCGTCCACTCGATGACCGACGCGACCCGTTCTTCGGGGAGACCGAGTCGCTCCGCGACGGCGTCCATGATGCGTTCGTTCGCCTGGTGGGGGATGAAGAGGGCGATCTCCGACGCGTCGACCCTGGCGTGATCGAGGGCGGCCCTGGCCGAGTCCGCAGTCGCCCGGACGGCCTTGCGGAAGACCTCCTGGCCGCGCATCACCATGCCCGACCCGTGCTCCGCGTAGAGCAGGTCGACCAACGTGCCGTCGACCCCGAGGTGCCACCCGAGCAGCGAGCCACGGCCTTCGACCGGTTCGAGGACCACCGCACCCGCGCCGTCGCCGAACAAGAACGCGTTCGTGCGGTCGTTCCAGTTTGTCGCCCGGGACAGCGTCTCGGCGCCGACGAGCAGGACGGGACCGATGCCCGCCGCGACGAGCGCGCCGGCGGTTATCAGCCCGTAGGTAAAGCCGGCGCAGGCCGCGTTCAGGTCCATCGCACCACCGGTGATCCCCATGGCACCGGCGACGGCTGAAGACGTTGCGGGGATCGCCAGGTCCGGCGTGGTCGTGCAGAGGATGAGAGCACCGAGGTCCGCCGGCGAGACGCCGGCGGCGTCGAGGGCCCGGCGTCCGGATTCGACGGCCAGGGTCGCCGTTGTCCCGAGTTCTCGTGGGTCGAACGTAGGGACGCTTTCGACGAATGGTCCCGTGGCGGCATGGCGGGACCGTATGCCGGAACGTTCAACGATCCATTCGTCGGTCGTCTCGAAGATCGATTTGAGATCCTCGTTGGTGACGACGGTCGGTGGGACCGCTGCACCCCACCCAGTGATCGTGCAACCGCCAGTGCTCATACCACCACCGGGATCCTCTCCAACCCGTTCGGACACGACCCATACATTGGGCCGAGGGTCTCCCGCACCATACGCATGGAAGGGACATGTTGGGAACTGACGACTAGGTAACTTCGTCTCCGCCGTTCAAGCGTCGACGGGCGTCGCGGTGAAGGCGAGGTATTCGTGGATCGCCCTGACCGCGGCCGAACCCTCACCGACTGCGGTGGCAACACGCTTCGCCGACCCGGAACGCACATCGCCCACCGCAAAGAGCCCTGGGTGGCTCGTCTCGTAGGGGAGAGGAGCGCGACCAAGCGCCGTCCACACTCCGTCCGCTCCGTCCAGCACCTCCGGTCCCAAGGCTCGGTCGGTGAGGATGAAACCGTGTTCGTCGAGGGCGGCACAGCCAGAGATCCAGCCGGATTGGGGGTCGGCGCCGATGAACGAGAAGAGTGCGTTGCACGGCCGGCCGGCGCGACCGCCGGGTCCCGCGATCTGGACCGCCTCCAAGAGCTCTTCGCCTTCGAGCGCCACCACCTGACTACCGGTGAGCACGTCGATGCGCGGATGGCTCTCCAGCCGCCTGACGAGATAGCCCGACATGCTGGCGGCGAGTTGGGCACCCCGGATGACGACGGTGACCGAGCTTCCCTTGTCGGCCAGGAAGATCGCCGCCTGCCCGGCGGAGTTTCCTCCGCCGACGACGACCACCGGGCTGCCGGCACATTGGCGCGCCTCGAGTTCGGTCGCGGCGTAGTACACACCTTTCGCCTCGAACTCGCGAATTCGTTCCACGTCGAGCCGGCGATAGTGGGCTCCGGTCGCCGCGATCACCGCTCTCCCAGCCACCTCGGAGCCGTCGGACAGCTCGACGACGAGGTGGCCGGACCGTTCCTTCAGGCTCACCGCCTCGCATGGTGTGGTCAGTTGCGCGCCGAATTTCTCTGCCTGCACGAATCCACGTTGGGCGAGCTCACCGCCGGAAATCCCGATGGGAAACCCGAAGTAGTTCTCGATTCGCGAGCTGGTTCCCGCTTGACCACCCGGCGCTACCATGTCGACCCCGAGCGTGCGCAGGCCCTCCGACGCCCCGTACACGGCTGCCGCAAGACCGGCGGGGCCACCTCCGACGATGACGAGGTCGAAGCAACGCTCTGGGAGGCGGTCAAGGGTCAGACCGAGATGCTGGGACAGCGACCCCGGCGTCGCCTGCCGGAGCACGGTCTCCGACGAAACGACGACGGGAAGGTCCGACGCCTCGAGGCCGAACTGTTCGAGGATCTCCTGCACGTGCGGGTCCTCGTCCGGGTCGAGCCATTCGTAGGGAATCCGGGTGCGTGAGAGGAATTCGCGCAGCTGGAGCACGTCGGGTGAGAACCGGGACCCGATGACCCTGGTCGCCGAACCAGCCCCGGCCAGCAGCTCGTTCCGACGTGCCATGAACGTCACGAGGATCTTGTCGCTGAGCTGCGGCTGGGTGGCGATGATGCGCCTGAACTCCTCGACCGGAATCTGCAAGACCTCGCTCGGCTCGGACACCCGGGCCGACACGAAGACCCGCAAGCCGGTCAGCAGGTTCAACTCGCCCAGAAACCGTCCCGGTCCGTGCTCGACGATGACCCGCTCTTCGCCGTCGACGCCGAGGACGATCTCGACCTGACCCGAGAGCACCACGTAGAAGTCGTAGTCGGCGTCGCCGGCACGGTAGAGGTATTCCCCGGGACGGGCAGTTCGGCGGGTCCCGTAGGGCTCCAGTTGGGCGATCTCGCCCTCGTCGAGATCGGGGATCGCAAGTTGATCGATCATCGTGATGAGTGTCCGGGTTCGTGCGACGTCGTATTGAGCGATGCCGCGTTCACACGTCGACGTTGAGTCTGACGTTCGCCGGCGGCTCGGGTGCGAGCGTCTCGGGGTCGTCGCCGTGGATGAGCCGGCTGTGGCTGAGGGTGATCACGCCCCAGACGAGCGCGCCAAGTGCCAGGACTTCGACCACGATGTCGTCGGGCTGGAGCTGCAGGTGCTCCGAGAACACGAAGACCCCGAGGAGGCTCGCCACGAGGGGATCGACGATCGTGAAACCCGGCTGCGAGGCGGCGAGCGGACCAGCCTGGAGGGCGTGCGCGGCGAGGAGCATCGACAGCGCGCCCACGCCGACGAGCACGTAGGGCGTCCAGGACGACAGCGCCGAGCCGAGCGTCTTGTGCGTGCTCATCTCCTTGATGACGGCCGCCACGAAGCCCCACGAGACGCCCGTCGCGATGCCGATCGTGGCGGCCTTTCGCGCCGGGGACGGGAGCGAGCCCCGACGCAGCGGCACGTAGGCGGCCACGGTCACCACCGCGGCGAGCCCGACCGCCGAGATGCCGGCCAGCCACCACAGGGTTGCGGGCGGATGCACCCGTCCACCCGAAGGGGACGCCGTGAACAGGAACACGGAGAGCCCGGCCGCCATGGCGACGGCCGCCATCCAGTCCGTCTTCAAGAGTCGTTTCCGGCCGATCAATGCCATGTACCCGAACACGAAGAGGAGTTCGGTGGCGAAGATCGGCTGCACGAGGGCGAGGCCGCCGAAGTGGAGTGCCACCACCTGGAATCCGAAGCCGAGGATCAAGCTTGCGACTCCGGCAAGCCACATCGGGTGCCGGAAGAGGTACAGCAGCAGCTTCAGGCTGAATTTCTCGCCCGTCGGCGCCGTGGAGGCCCCGATGCGCTGGCAAACCGAGGAAGTGGCCGTGCAGAAGCTCGCAATCAGAGCCAAAGCGACTGCGGTGGACACTTCCGGACTCCTTTCTGCCCTACTCCGGCGTATTCGACCCATGCTATTGGTCGACCAGGTCCGGGGACCCCTGGGGGCCGGATGGGCGGCTCGGGGTGGAGGACCCGCCGGAATCCCTTGCCGTACCTGGACCGTAGGACTATTTGTATTTCTACGAGGACGGGTAAGAACACTGGAGCGATTCCGGTGCATCGGCCCCGTCAGATTCCAGGAGAACCCAGATGAAGACCACCCACCGTCCGGCGGCCGCCACTCATGCCTGGCTCGGCTGTCTCGCGACCGCCGCGCTCGCCCTCGGGGCCGTCTCCGCGACGGCACTGTCCTCCGGGACCGCCGGGGCCTCAAGTGGCAAGCACGTCACGGTGTCCGTCGCGACGATCGGAAACAACAAGGTCCTCGTCGCCAACGGCAAGGCGCTCTATGTCCTCCAGACCCCGAGCTCCGTCGCGTGCACCTCCTCGTGCCTCAAGATCTGGCCCGCACTGACGCTGCCCGCGGGCACGAAGAGCGCAACCGCAGGGAAGGGCGTGCAGAGCGCGAAGCTCGGGACGAAGGCTGGTCCCAATGGCCTCAAGCAGGTCACCTACAAGGGCCAGCCTGTCTACTTCTTCGCGCTCGACAACCAGAAGGGCAAGGCGAAGGGCAACATCTCCGACACGTGGGGCAAGTGGGCCGACGTGGTCGTCAGCAAGGGTGCCGCTGGCGCGGGCACCGGCTCCAGCGGCAATTCCGGTGGGAGCAGCGCAGGCTCCGGTGGCGCAGGCTTCTGATGTGCCGGCTTGACTTCGGCTCTCGCCCGGGTCGAGCCGCGTGGTAGTCCTCCCCGTCTGGACCTCGACCTCGCTCGAAGTCCGAGGGTGGCGGCGCCGCGTCGGTCGCCTCCGGGCGGCTCTCACTGCGCGCGTCTACCTCCCGGCCTGCCTCTGGGTGGCCGGAGCCGCCGCCCTCATCGGCTTCGGCTGGGCCACCGGCTGGGGCGGCGCGAGCTTCGGAGGGTCGGTCAGCGACCTGCGGCTCATCGTGCTCGGGCCGCTCACGCTCGCCATCATCGGACCCATCCTCGTCCTCGAGCGGGTGCGGCCGGCGCAGCGCCGGCCGCTCGTAGCGCGGGGACACCGCCACGACGTCATCTACACGCTGCTCAACGTCGCGCTCGTGGCGCCCCTCGTGACCGCGCTCACGCTCTCGTTCGCCGTGCTGGTGAACCGGGCGGTGCCGTGGCTCGTGCTGCCCAAGGTGGGCATCGTGCCGCGCTGGGCCGCCGTGGCCGTGATCTTCGTCGCCATGGACGGGTGCAACTGGTTCGTCCATCTGGCCAACCATCGGGTGCGAATGCTGTGGCGTTTCCACGAGCTCCACCACTCCCAGGAAGACCTCAACGCGCTGAGCGTCTTCCGCACTCACCCGTTCCTGCACATCTCGTACGTGCTCGCCCTCCTGCCCGGAGTCATCCTGCTTCGCAACGGCGCCGTGTCGGCGCTGCTGCTGGTCCTCTACGGCGGGTGGGTCGCCCTCGCGCATTCCAATACCGACCTGACTTTCGGTCCGTTGGGGCGCGTCTTCGTGAGCCCGAACTATCACCGCCTCCACCACCGCCTCGATGGTGCCCAAGACGTCAATCTCGGATTTGCCCTCACGATCTGGGACCAGCTCTTCCACCGGGCGGTCTTCCCGACGGCGGAGACGGTGAGGATCGACACCGGCATTCCCGGTCGGCCGCTGGCTGTCGAGCAGGAAGGGCCTCGTCCGCGCCACATGGCGGTGCTGGCGGCGCAACTGGTCGGCCCCTTCCGCCCGATGCGCCAGCCCGTGGACCTTCCGACGATCAGGGACGCTGCCGCCACCGGCGAGGCGTGATGGCGACCACCGCCACACTCTCGAGCCCTGCCGCACGCGCGCGCGACGTGCTCGGGTGGGTGTTCAGCGTCCGGTCGTCGCCGCTGCCGGCGGACCTGGGACTGCTGGCGGCGCGCATCGGGTTGGCCTGGATCTTCATCTACTACGGCGGCGGCAAGCTCTTCGGGCTCTTCAACGGTCCGGGCATCCACGGGACGTCGCTTTACATGTCCAACGTCGCACACCTGCACCCGGGAGGCCTCTTCGCCGTGCTCGGGGGTCTGATCGAGTTCGGGAGCGGTTGCGCCATGGCCTTGGGCCTCCTCGCCCGCCTCGCCGGCCTCGCGCTGGTCGGGGACATGGTGATGGCGATGATCACGGTGACCTGGGCGACGGGCATCAACAACTCGACGAACCCACCCGGCTACCAGCTGAACCTGGCCCTCGCCATCCTCGCGCTGGTCGTGGCGCTGCTCGGCGCCGGCCGCTTCAGCCTCGATGCCGTGATCGGGCAGCGGCTCGCTGCTCCGCGTTCTGCCCAAGAGGGCAACGGCGGGGGCTGACGTCGTGCCCGGTGTCGCGCGCGTGCAGCACGCGCTGCCGCCGCGCTCGCAGCAGATCGTCCGGGTCTCGGCGAACATCGTCGGCGCGGCGGGCGCGGCGTACTTCGCCTATGTGACGCTCTCGTCGTATCTCGACACGCATCGCCCGATCGGCGTCTTGTTCTTCGCCCAACAGGCAGTGGTGGTCGTGGCGTATCTCGTCCGTCGCCCGGCCAGCGCGGTGACCCTGCGCTTTGGCGACTGGCTGCTTGCGTTCGGTGGGACGTTCAGCCCGGTACTCCTCCGGCCCGACGGCGCGCACCCCCAATGGGGTCTCTCCGCGGGTCTGGCCCTGCAACTCGTCGGCGTGATCATCGCCCTCTGGTCCTTGACGACCCTGGGCCGGTCGTTCGGGTTCGCCGCCGCGGACCGTGGTCTGGTGAGCCGCGGCCCCTACGCGATCGTCCGCCATCCGGTGTACGCGGCCTATGTCCTGCTGCTCGTGGGCTACCTGTTGCAAAGCATCTCGATCCGCAACGCGCTCGTCGTGCTGTTGACCATGAGCTGTGACGTCGGACGCATCCGCGCCGAGGAGCGGGTCCTGGCGCAGAACCCGGCGCACCCGTCCTATTGCCGGCGGGTCCGCTGGAGGATGCTGCCGGGCATCTGGTGACCCGACCCCTGGCCCAACCGGACGATTAGATCAGAACCCGACGCCCCCGCCACCACCCGACGTCGTCGTCGTGGTGGTCGGCGGGGGGGACGTCGTCGGGGGGGGAGGCGGCGACGTCGTCGGGGGGCTGGTGGGCGGGGGGCTGGTTGCCGGCGGGCTGGTCGGTGCCGGGGCCGTCGTCGGCCGCGTGGTCGACGAGGACGGGCTCGGCGGCGGTTGCGACGTGGAGGGAACGGTGGCCATGGGTGCCGACGTCGTCGTGCGGTCGAGGCTGCCGTTGGTGTGCACCGTGAACCAGGTGTTCGCAAAGCCCTGTCCGTTCGCGTGCGACAGCGAGTGGTCACCCGCGTTGAAGTAGAGGGCGCGTCCGTGGATGGCGACCTGGAGCTTGCCGTTGGACCGTTTGATCGTCCCGAGTCCTGCGATGTGGCCCAGGTGATGCGCGGTCTTGGACGAGACGATCAGCGGCGGCCAGATGGTGGCGCAGCCACCGGTGCAGGTGCTGTGGCCCTTGGGATCGTTGGCCTTCGCGTAGAGGGCCCGGTGCTGTGCCACAAGGACTGTGCCGAGCCCGGTGACCTTCGCCGTCGTGACCACCGCCTTCGGTTGGGCCGCGCCCGCGAAGGTGGTCGCGCCGAGAGAGCCGGCCAGGACGGCCGCCGGCACGAGGCCGCGGCGGACGAGGCGGCGGGACACAACCCCGGACCGGAACGTTCGGGCATGGACGGCATCGGTTGCTGTCATGGGGCGAAGGCCTCCCTCGTGCTGGCGCGTGGCATCAGGAGTGACTACGGCCCAGGGCTGCGGATGGATGGGTCGGGGATGGAGGATTTCGCGACTGGGGCCAACCCTTGTGGACACCGACGAGCCCCGGAGGAGTCCAGCGAGCGTTGTTGGTTCAGCCGAAGATCAGCGACCGGGCGTTCTCCACCATGACCTTGTCTCCGCTCGGGCAGCGAACCGGCGCTGACCGCGCCCGGCGCTGTGAATGGGCTACTTCTTCTTGCGCCGCGCCGATGCCTCGTTCAACGCCACGGCCTCTCGGAAGAGCGCCTTGAATGCCTTCTCGTCGAGCTTGTCTCCCTCGCTGAGGTCGATCGCACGCCGGACCGCCCCTTCGGTGCCGGCCTTGAAGAGGTGGGCGGGGTCCTTCAGGGAGCCGCCCTTGGCAAAGGTCACCTTGACGTGGCTCTTGTAGGTCTCGCCGGTGCAGATCAACCCGTCGTGGTACCAGGTCGGCACCCCTTCGGGGTTCGAGGCCTTGGCCCACTTGCGCTCCTCGACGACATCGGGGTCGGCCTGCTCGATCAACGTGCGGATGCGAGAAATCATCGCTTCGCGCCAATCGCTCTCGGTCATCTCGTGACCATACGCCAGGTGAGAGGCCCAGCGGAATGCCGATTCGTGAGACCGGTTAGACATCTCATGGATGCGTCTCATAGATGCGTCCAGCGATAGGAGAAGCGGGTGAAGGCGAGTGACCGAGATGACGGACACTGAATACCCCCGACCCAAAACGGCGAACCGGTCGGCGAAGGTTCGAGAAGCCCAGAAGCACCTCCGTAAGGCGGATCCGGTCATCGGACGTTTCATCGAGCGCCGCCCCGACTTCGACCCCCATGCCTGGCTCGACGACCTTCCGACGATGGACCTGTATGGCGCCCTCCTCTTTCAGATCGCCGGCCAACAACTTTCGGTTGCTGCGACGAGGCGGATCATGGAACGGGTGCGGACGATCTTCGGAGGGCATCTGCCTTCGCCGAAGGAGGTGATGGCGGTCGCGCCGGATGAGCTGCGGGCCGCGGGATTCTCGTGGCGCAAGGTCAACACGATTCGGGATCTCGCCGAACGGTTCTTGGACGGTCGGCTGGACATGGACCGCTTGAGCACCTTGTCGGACGACGAGTTCATCGCAGCACTGACGGCTGTTCCGGGCATCGGGCCGTGGACCGCACAAGGCGCGCTGCTCGTCGCCTTGCGCCGAGAAGATGTGGTGCTGCCGGGCGATCTCGCGCTTCGGAAGGCGATCCGCACGGCCTACGATCTCGATCATCTGCCGAGCCAGGATGAGGTGCTCGAGCTCGCAGAGAAATGGCGGCCGTTCCGGAGCCTGGCGACGTCGTACCTCTTCGCATCCGCGTACGAGGAGGGCGACGCCTCCTAACGATCCTGCCGGTCAAACGGCGGACGAGCTCACGAACGTTCCTCCACGCGCGCGGTCTCGGCCCGAAGGCTGGCCGCGCTGCGCAGCAGTTGCGCGGCCAAGAGCGCACCGACCCCCTCGCCCGATCGCAGCCGCAAGGAGAGCAGCGGCTCGAGCCCCAGGTACCGGTTCACGACGCCGTGCACCTGCTCTCGACTCTCCTGCCCGGCCACGAGATACGGCGCCACCCCCGGTTCGAGGCCCACGGCCACGAGCGCGGCCGACGACGTGACGAGGCCGTCGAGCACCACCAGCGCACCGGCCTCCGCCGCGCCGAGCGTCACCCCGGTCAAGTAGGCGATCTCGGGACCGCCGAGTGCTGCCAGTGCCGTCATGGGCTCACCGAGATCCCCGTGCGCCGTGGCCGCGCGCGCCAACGCGGCGTCGACAACCGCTCGCTTGCGCGCCACAGTGCCGGCGTCACCACCCGCACCCAACCCGACCGCGTCGTCCGCCTTCAACGTGAGCCGTGTCGCTACGAGCGCGGCTGCGACGGTCGTGTTGCCGATGCCTACCTCGCCGAGGACGACGATGTGGCCCGAGAGCCGGTTTCCGTGCTCCCGCCCCGCCAGCAGGAGCCGCTGCGCGTCGGACGGTGACAACGCGTCAGCCTCGACCAGGTCGCCGCGCGGGTCCACGGGGCGGCAGAGGATCGCACCCTGGACCGGTACGCCGTCGACCCCGGCGTCGACGATCTCGACCGCCGCACCGACGAGTCGGGCTGCGACGGCGCCCAGGGATTCGCCGGCCGTGGTGGCCGCCAGGACCTCGTGCGTCACGTCGTCGTCATAGGTCGAGACGCGATGGCGGGTCACTGGATGCGACGCCGCCGCGATGACGGCGGTCACCGGGCTGCCCGGTCCGAGCCCGACGGCGAGCAGTCGGTCGACCGCCCGATCGAGGACCCCGAGTGAGCCCGGAGGCGTCAGGAGGATGTCCCCCTCGTCGCGCGCTCCCACCACTTCGGAGGGCGCCGGCGCACGCAGGTGCGAAATGGGCGCCGCCGGCTCGTGCTCGTCGTCAACACCCCAGCGCTCGTTGCGCACGACGTCGGACAACGGTTGGCGCGTCGACCAGCCGGCCCGCTGCAGCCCTGGCTCGGGCGGGCGCTCGTCCGGCCAGCCGAGGCACAACCATCCCAGGGTCTCGACGCCTTCGGGCAGGCCGACCAGCTCGGCGAGCTCGTCCGGACGGAAGAGGGTGACCCAACCGACCCCGACCCCCTCGACCCGCGCCGCCAGCCAGAGGTTCTCGATCGCGGCGGCGCACGACCAGAGATCGGCGTCGACATAGGTGGCCCGACCGATGACCGCCTCCGCCGTGGTACGGCGGTCGCAACACACCACGACGCCCAGCGGTGCGTCGCGGAGGCCGTGCAGCTGCAGGTCGAGCATGTGGCGGGACGATCGGTCGTCGAAACGCGCCGCCTGCCGGTGCCATTCGCGATCGGCCAGGAGCGCGGCTCGATCGCGTGTCTCGCGCTCGCGGACGATGACGAAGCGCCACGGCTGGGAGTGGCCGACGGAGGGGGCGGCGTGCGCCGCGCCGAGTATGCGCTCGAGCACCGCCGGCGGGACTTCGTCCGGCCGGAAACGACGAATGTCCCGCCGCGCCTCGACGGCCGCGTAGAACGCGGCACGCGCCTCGGCGTCGAAGGCCCACGCCTGCGGCGCTTCGCTGCGTGCGCGCGCCGACGTGGCGTCGCCGACGAGCGGGACGGGACGCTGCCAGCTCACGCCGAGCTTTCCGTCGAGACGACGTGCCGCTCGGTCGTGCGCCGGACGTCGGCCGCGCTGAGCGCCGCGTCGAGGCGCGCCATGCCGTCCTCATCGGGCACCGCGATCCGCGCCACGCCGGCCAGACCGAAGCTGGTGCAGTCGCGCACGACGACGCCGTGCGGCGCAAGCGCTTCGCGGAGCCCCGGGGCGTCGACGAGTAGCCAGTTGGCGTCGGAAGGACGCGCGGTGAGCCCGTGCGCCGCCAGCACCCCGCACAGAAGCTGGCGCAGGCGGGCGATCCCGTCGCGCCACGCGGGCAGATCGACGGCGGTGAGGAGCTCAGGGAGCGCGTTCGAGGCCAGGCTGCCCACCGACCACGCGGGCTGCCGGGCGCGGCAGCGGTCGACGAGGTCGGGGTCGGCCAACAGATAGCCGAGGCGGAGACCGGGACAGGCGAGGACCTTGGTGAGCGAGCCCACGACGGGCACGCCGTCGCCCCGGGTCCAACGACCGGCGGCTAACGGGAAGAACGCCTCGTCCCAGACATCGGCCGTCTCGTCGGCGCCCGCCAACAGCCCGCTTGGGCTGTGCGGATTGGAGCGCCACCGCGGGCCGCCACCACGGGGGTGGAGTGCGAACTCCGGCTCGTCGACGCGACCACCCATCTCCGCCGCCAACAGCGCGATCGCCTCGGCGCCCCCGTTCGTCAGCAGCAACCGATCGGGCTCCACGTCCATCGCCTGCGCCAGCGCGGCCGTCGCCTCCGTTGGGTCGGGGTAGGTGCGCAGCGCGTCGAGGTGCCGCGCCACCACCGGCCTCGGGTCCTGGGCCAACGGGTTCAGCGATTGCGAGAGGTCGAGAAGATCTTCGGGCGCGAGGCCCAGCGCCCGCGCGACGGCCGGGCCGTCGCCCCCGTGCGGGCCGGCCGCGGAGATCGAAAGCCCGCTCACCGTTCCGCCCACCAACACACCAGGCCGAGCCCGACCAAGAGAGTGGCCAGCGCCACGCTGACATCGCGCGAGAGCCGTACGGCCGCGTGGATGTCACTCGGCTGCGGCAACCGGCCCGTCCCGAGAACAACACGCTCCTCGACGCGCCCGGCGTAGCTGTTCCGTCCGCCCAGGCGGAGGCCGAGCGCTGCGGCGAACGCCGCCTCCGACACGCCTGCGTTCGGCGAGGGGTGCGCCGGTGCCTGGTCGCGCACCGCGAGCCAGATGGGCCGAGCGGCCCGCGGCCGGACGAGGCCGACCAGCAGGGCCGTCAGCCGCGCCGGCACCCAGGCCACGAGGTCGTCCAACCGGGCGCTGGCCCATCCGTAGTTCGCGTAGCGCGGCGAGCGATGGCCGACCATGGAGTCGAGGGTGTTGACGGCCCGGCAACCGAGGGCACCCGGTGCCCCGGCCACGGCGGCCCACATCGCAGGGGCGACGACCGCGTCGACCGTGTTCTCGGCCACCGACTCGATCGTGGCGCGTGCGACTTCTCCGGCGTCGAGCCCGGCGGGATCGCGGCCGACCAGCGCCGGCAGGAGCTCGCGGGCGCGGTCGAGGTCGCCCTCGTCGAGGGCGCGGCCGACATCGGTCGCCGCCGCCGACAGCGCCCGTCCCGCGACGGCCGAAGTGGTGGCGAGGGTGGTCGAGCGCACGGCTGCGCCAGCCGCCAGGCCAAGGGCGAGCCCGGCGGAAGCATGGAGGAGTCCGGGTGCCTTCCGGTCTCGGTGCAGGCGGTGCTCGAGCGAGGTCATGACGAACCCGAACAGCACGACGGGATGGATGGCGCCCGGGGGTTCCGGCAGCAGTCGGTCCAACCCGACGCCGGCCGCCGCGCCCAGCGGACGCGTCACCCGCGGCGATGTCGGGCGTGCCCAGCCCCTCACCGGGCCACCAACACGAGGAGTCCGACCGTCTCTCCGATGACCCCGGACGCGCCCAACACGTCACCGGAGTAGCCGCCGAGCCGGCGCCGGGCGAACCAGACCACGACGACGGCCGCGGCAACTTCGGCGGCGACCACGACGATCCCGCGAATGCCGGTGCCGAGCGCGGCGATCCCACCGGCCAGCGCCAGGCCGTACACGGCGACCCCGTACCGCCCGAGGACCGGATGTGGCTCGGGCCGGTCCGACACGAAGGCCGAGGCGGTGCCACCCTGGGGGTGCGCATACGGTTGCGAGCGCGCCACCGCCGCCATGACCGTGCGCGAGCCGCACCACAGTCCCGCGACGACGAGCACTTTGGCGGGCGTCGCCGCCAGCGTCGCCACGCGCAATCCCAGCACGACGACCAGCGCCACCGCACCGAACGCCCCGACGCGGGGGTCCGCCATGATCTCGAACCGTCGCTCCCTCGTCACCGGCGGGATCAGGCCGTCGGCGCTGTCCGCCAAACCGTCGAGGTGGAGGCACCCGGTGAGCCCGGCGTCCACCGCGACGGCGATCAGCGCGGCGACGGTCGGGGGCCAGAAGCGCCCGGCCACCCACCAGGCACCGCCGACCACGGCGCCCACCGCGAGGCCGACCACGGGGAACCAGGACAGCGTGCGCTCGTTCGGCACGTCGGCCCGCCCGAGCACGGTGAGGAACGAAAGGGCACGCCTCATCCGGGCGGCCTGGGCGGGGGGAGCTCGAGTGCCCGTCCCGCGACGACGAGATACGCCTTGTCCGCCACCGCGGACACGGCGTGATTCAGCACGCCGAGCGAGTCCCGGAAGCAGCGGCCTTCTGCGCTCGACGGGTGTACGGCGAGTCCCACCTCGTCCGACACCACCACGGTGTCGCCGTCGCGCTTGGCCAGCACTTCACACAGCGCGGCGGCACGCGCGTCAACCAGTTCGGGCCGACCGCCGAAACGGGCCACCCACGGCCCCAACGAGTCGACCAACGCGGTGCCGTGCACGAGCACCAGCGTCCCGGCCAGGTCGCCGGTCGCGTCGACGGTCACCCAGGACGCATCGCGGCGGCGGCGGTGCGCGTCCACGCGGGCCTGCAGCTCGGAGTCGCCGGAGGGATCCATGGTGGCGACGTAGGTCACCGGAGACCCAAGGCGGCTGGCCAGGGCTTCGGCGACCACCGACTTGCCCGAACGCGCACCACCGAGAACCAGCGTGATCACGACCGGGCCTCGATACCGGCAAGCAAGGCGCCGTGAACCGCACGGGCGAGCGGTGCACCATACGTCGAACGCGGGCCTCCGAACGGCTCGACGGGGCCCGACGTCGGGCACAGCACGGTGACCGCATCGGATGCGGTGCCGGTCCCTTGGATCCCCCCGTCCGCCAACGCCTGCGCCTTCGCCTCCGTCACGGTGCACAGCAGGTTCACCAGGGCGGCATCGGAGTGAGGTGCCGGCACGAAGGCCACGACGTTGATGGTTCCCGGCTGACGCGCCATGGCCCGCGCCACGGCGTCGTCGGGAGCGGCCGCCCACACCGGCAGGCGCAGCCCCACCGTGGCTTCCACCCGAACCCCCGCTGGGTCGTCGCACCGCGTCACGACGCCGCTCACGTCGGCCGCCGTGAGCATCCCGACCCCCGAGCCTGCGAGGGCCAGCGCCTCGGCCACCTCGGCCACATGGACCTCGGTGTCGCGCCGCGCGTAGCCCTCGGGCACCTGGACGTTGAGGACCCAGTCGCGCAGGCCGATGCCACCACCCACGGGTCCCGTCGATGCCACCCGCATCGGCGCGCCGAGCCGCCACACCAAGCAGGCGGAGGCGGCTGCGTCGTCACCGCTGAGGGCGCACAATTCGGAGACGACGGCGCCGCTCAATACTCGATCCCCTTCATTGCCTGGACGCCCTTCTCGTAGGCGTGTTTGACCATGCGCATCTCGGTCACCGTGTCGGCGATCTCGACGAGCTCCGGTGGCGCATCGCGGCCCGTGACGACGACGTTCGTCTTCAGCGACCTCCCCGCGATGCCATCGACCACCTCCGCCGCCGAGACCCAGCCGAAGTTGATGAGATAGGTCAGCTCGTCCAGGACGAGAAGGTCGTAGTTGCCCGACGCGAGCTTCTCCCGAGCCACGCCCCAGGCATGGACGTTCTTCGCTGCCGACTCGTCGAGGTCCGTCGACTCCCAGGTGAACCCGTCGCCCAGCGTCCACCAGTCCACGCCGAGATGATCGGCCAACTTCTTCTCCCCCACCTTCCAGTTACCGCTCTTCATGAACTGGACGACCCCGACACGCCAGCCCCGGGCCCAGCCCCTCGCCATCACGCCGAACGCCGCGGTCGACTTGCCTTTGCCATCTCCTGTGTTGACGATGAGCACCGAGTCGACACGCCGGCGCTCCTTTGGCTTCTCGTGCTCCGGCAACGGGACCCGCTGTTCGGGTGTGTCCGTGCTCACCGCGCCTCCTCTTTGCCCTCAGGACTGCTCGTGCGGCTCGTCCCGGTGCGGCGGGGCGCGATGACGAGCTCGCCGTCGTCGGTGCGGATGATGCGCACCGGGGACCCGAATGCCTTTTCGAGGATCGCCTCGTCCAGGACCTCCGCCGGCGTCCCCAGCGCGATGACGGTGCCACCGCCGAGGAGCAGGAGCCGGTCGGCGAACTGTCCAGCCAACGTCAAGTCGTGCAGCACACTCACCACCGTCAGTCCCCAGTCGTGGCGCAGCTCGTCCACGATCTCGAGGGCCTCGATCCGGTGCGACATGTCGAGCGCGCTGGTCGGCTCGTCCATCAGAAGGACGGGTGCCTCCTGGGCCAGGGCGCGGGCCAACACGACGCGCTGCCTCTCGCCGCCCGACAGGGTGGACAGGTGTCGGCGCGCCAGGTGACTGAGCTCGAGGCGATCGAGGAGCTTTCGGCAGTGCGCCAGATCGTGGGAGGACTCGACGGCGAGATACGAAATGTGCGGCGTCCGACCGAGAAGCACGTAGTCGAAGACCGACATGTCGCCCGGCATCTCGGGCGACTGCGGTACATACGAGACCGCGTGGGCACGCTCACGGCGCCCCAGCGGCCCGGCGTCACGGCCATCCAGGCGGATCGCGCCCTGGTACTCGACCAATCCCGCGACCGCTCGGAGCAAGGTGGTCTTGCCGGCTCCGTTCGCTCCGATGACGGCGACCCACTCGCCGCGCGCGACCGAGGCCGAGACAGCGTCCACCGCAGTCTGCTGTTCGAAGTGCACGGTGACCGTGTCGAGCTCGACGATGGCGCCGTCGATGCCGCGCCGCGTCCGACCGGCGAGGCGCCGCTCGGCCAAGCGGATGATGGTCCCCAGCCGCGCCATCAGGACCCTCCCATGCCGACGCCGGCGCGCCGCGACACGAGCACGGCGAGGAAGAACGGGGCGCCGATGCACGCGGTGATCACACCGATCGGAACCTCGGTCGGCGACAAGATGGTGCGGGCGATCAGGTCGGCGCCGATCAGGAAGCCGGCGCCGCCCACCATGGCGACCGGCAGGATGATCCGATAGCTCCCGCCGGCGGTCATTCGCACCGTATGGGCCACGATGATCCCGACGAAACCGATGAGGCCGCTCACGGACACGGCGGCGGCGGTGCCCAGCGTGGCCGCGGCCACCACGATGAGCCGGGTCCGCGCCGGATGGATGCCGAGCGTCCCCGCCTCCTCCTCGCCGACCCGCAGCACGTCGAGCATGCGCCGGTGCGCGAGGAGCACCACGGCGGATACGACCACGTAGGGCAGGATCAACGTCACGTCCGACCACGATGCCACGGAGAAGCTGCCGAGGATCCAGTTGTAGATCTGACGGATCTGCTCCGCGTCGCGCTGCTGCAGATATGTCTGAATCGCCGTCAGCAACGCCGCCACGGCGACGCCGGCCAGCACTATCGAATAACCCCAGGCCCGCTTCCCGTTGGCGACGCCGATCAGATAGGTCGCGGCCACCGCCAGCGCCCCGCCGACGAAGGCGAAGACGGGCAACAGGCTGCTCGAATCGCCCCCGTAGACGATCTCGATGGTGGCACCGAGGCCCGCCCCGGCGGCCACACCGAGCAGGTACGGATCGGCGAGCGGATTGCGGAACAGGCCCTGGTACGCCGCCCCGCCTGCGGCCAGCATGGCTCCCACGATGGCGGCCAGCACGACCCGCGGCGCTCGCAGCTGCCAGACGATCGCCTGGTTGAGCGCGGGGGTATCGGTGTGGAAGTGCAGCAGCGGGACGTGGGCGAGGAGCGTGCCCAACACCTGGGACGGCGGCACCGTCACCGGCCCGACACAGAGCGCCACCGTGGCGACCACAACCATGAGGACGGCCGCCACGACCATCGGGACCCAGGTGTGGCGGACTCCCGG
The DNA here is from genome assembly GCA_036491435.1 of Acidimicrobiales bacterium. Taxonomy (GTDB): domain Bacteria; phylum Actinomycetota; class Acidimicrobiia; order Acidimicrobiales; family RAAP-2; genus Bog-473. Next base: position 15,259 of record DASXBZ010000034.1, on the reverse strand, counting down.
CCCGCGCAACTCAGGTGCGGGTGGCGCCGGCACCTCAGCCGGGCGGGCGGGAGCCGTCGCGGTCATGAAGACACCTGGTGCGCCTTCATCTCGGCGGCCACTTGCGACAGCAGAATGACGACGCGCGGGCCCCAACGCGACGCGATGTCGTCGTTCAGGCTGAGGATGCGGTTGCCCTTCACGGCCGACATCTTCGACCATCCGGGGCGGACGGCGACCGTGGCCGGGGACTGTGCGCAGCAGAGCGTGTCCGCCAAGAAGATGTAGGCGGGATTCGCCTTCAAGATGAACTCGCCGTTCAGTTGCGGGTAGCCGCCTGCCGCGGCGGCTCCCTTGGCGGAGTCGGCGATGCTGTGCAACCCGAGCAGCTTGAACAGCCCACCGATGAACGTGTCCGACGTGGCCGAGTAGTAGGTCTGGTCGAGCTCGTAGTAGTAGGTCACCGGATGGGTGGGCTTGTGCACCGACGCCACGATGCGGGCGATCTGACCCTTGATGTTGCTCACCTCGGCCTTGGCGGGCGCCACGTGACCCGTCGCCTGCCCCAACGCCTCGAACTGCGCGTATGCCTGATTGAGATTGGCCGCAGCGGGCTCACTCAGCACCGGGATCCCGAGAGCCTCCACTTGGTGGTCGACGCTCGGAGCCTCGTCCGACATGATCACCAGGTCGGGCTTGTACTGCGCAATGGCCTCGACATTGGGATCGTTGCCGCTCAGCTGCGTATGCGGCGCGTTCGAGGGGTAGTCGGAGTAGGAGTCGACGGCCTTGACCTGGCTCCCCGCGCCGATCGCATAGAGCATCTCGGTCGCGGTGGGCGACAGAGACACGATGGCCGTGGGCCGGTTCGCGATCTTCACATTCCCGTTGGCCGCATGGACGGTCGTCGGAAACGACGAGGTCGCCGCTGCGGCCGGGACGGACCCGATCGGACCCGCCGGGACGATGCTCGCCACGACAGGCGCGGTGAGCGAAGCCAAAAAGACAGCAATTGTTGCGGTGGCCCGCCTGATGCTCTTGAACATGATCATCCTCCATCGGGTTACGGAGGACGAAGTGCGCCCGATCCGACTCCCGATGGGGGGCCGAACGAACCGCCCTTCCTCCGAGGACTGGTTGCGTCGACACAGGTCAGGCGTCTGGGCTCGCCCCCTTCGCAGGGAGCCTCACCATTGCGGGACAGCGCCGGAATTCGACCGGACTTCGCTGAGTCTGTGCCGCCCCGGCATAGGGCCGGAGCGCAATTACCGTAGCGCACCCCCGGAGTTTCCGGGCTCGTCGTGGTGTGAGCCTTCTCCCAGTCGTGCTCTCGTGAGGGCCGCTGCGACGACGCCAGCCAGCAAAGTCTGACGCAGTCCCGACTCTCGAAGGCAGAATGACGTGCTTGCCGAGTCGAGGAGATCTCCGGCAAGCGAGTGGAGGCCTGATGCGAGCGTGGCGAGTCGAACGCCCGGGAGAGCCGTCGGAGGTGTTGAGCCTTGCCGACGTCCCGGTTCCCGAGCCAGGCCCGGGCCAAATCCGGGTCCAAGTGACCGCGGCGGGCATCGGACTACCCGACGTGCTGATGTGCCGTCACACCTACCCGCTCACGCCGTCTGGCGCCTTCACTCCGGGGCAAGAAGGTGCCGGCGTGGTCATTGCCGTGGGTCCGGACGTCGACATGGCTCTCGGAACGAAGGTCATGTCCACCACCAGCTTCATGGAAGGCAGCGGTTCGTTCGCGGAGGAATACCTGACTCCCGCTCGGTCTTCGTTCGCGGTTCCATCCGGACTAGGCGACGTCGAAGCAGCCGGCTTCTGGATACCCCATCTCACCGCGTGGATCGGTCTGGTCGACCGCGCGCATCTCGAACCGGGACAGTGGGTCGCGGTGATCGGGGCGGCGGGTGGCAGCGGAATCGCAGCCGTGCAGCTCGGCCGGGCCCTCGGGGCGCGGGTGGTGGCCATCGTGAGCGACGAGGCTCGGGCCGAGTTCTGTCGTGGCAGGGGCGCGGACGAGACCATCAACTATCGAGATGGCGATTTGGCAGGTCGACTGCGTCTCATCACAGGCGGCCGCGGCGTGGACGTCGTCTACGACCCAGTTGGGGGTTCCGTCGCTGAGGAGGCGGCGACAGCGCTGGCTCGTCACGGTCGGCTACTGGCCGTCGGATTCGCGAGCGGAAACTGGGCCCGGATCGAGACCATCAACCTGGTTGTGACGAACACATCGCTGGTCGGCGTCTACGCCGGTGACTACGGCCGGGACGAGCTCGATGTCATCCATGCCCGACTCTCCGACCTCGTCTCCTCGGGTCGGCTGCAGAACACGGTCACCACCCAGGTCGCCTTCGACGATCTCCCTTCGGCGTTGCAGCGCCTGGCGGATCGGTCGGTCATCGGAAAGATGGTCATGGTGTGCTGAGTGAGAACCCCGCCGGCGGTGCGGATCGTTCGCGACGTTTGACGGTGTGGAACGCAGCAGTGCAAGGACACTCGGGAGGAGGCGCAGCATGAGAGCGTGGGTGGCTCACGAATTTGGTGCACCGACCGACGTGCTCCGGATGGACGAGGTCGATGCACCTGAGCCCGGACCAGGAGAAGTCCAGATCGCAGTGGAGGCGATCACGATCAATTTCAACGACATCGACGGCATCCGCGGCCGCTACCGGACAGTACCGATCGAGCCCCCGTACATCCCGGGGATGGAGGTTCTGGGTCGAGTGCAGGCGGCCGGCGAAGGCGGTGCCGCGATGATCGGAACGCGGGTCTGCGCGATTCCTGCCGGTGCGTTCGGCGGGTATGCGGAGATCGCCGTTGCGCCAGTCGCGATGACCTTTGCGATGCCAGACAACATGGATACGCCGGCGGCAGCGTCGGTCTACATGCCGTTCCACGTCGCATCGTTGGCCCTCTACGAACGTGCCCGTCTCTCCGCCGACGACACCGTGCTCGTGCACGCCGCTGCCGGAGGTGCGGGTTCGGCCGCCGTACAACTCGCATGCGCACGCGGTGCCCGAGTGATCGCGACGGCGGGCAACCCAGAAAAGGTCAGGTTTGCCACGGAACTCGGCGCCGACGTCGCCATCGACTATCGGAAGGACGACTTCGTCGCGCGAGTCCTCGACGCGACGGGTGGACGGGGGGTCGACGTGGCCTTCGATACCGTGGGTGGAGCCACCACACTCGAAACGTTTCGGTGTATGGCCTTCGGAGGCCGCCATCTGCTCGTCGGCTTCGCATCCGGGATCGAGGCCGAGGACGAAGGGATCGTGCCGAGACCCGTTTTGTTCGGCAACTTCTCGCTCGTCGGCGTCTGCCACGCATACACGGAAGACGCGCTCGCATTTAAGCGCGCGACCGGACTGAACTTCCCGTCACATGCCGACGGCGTGCGGTTGCACGAGGAGCTCTTGGCCATGATCGCAGCCGGCACGATTCGTCCCATTACCGGTTCCACGTCGTCATTTGCCGCGTTACCCGAGATCGTCGGCGCCATGGAGGCGCGCGCGACAATCGGTCGCAACGTGGTGATCGTCGAGTAGCCGACGACGATGGGCGGTCCATCCAGCGGCCCCGATTGCGGGGAATGAGGGCCTGTCCGACACCGGGCGGTCCTTGCTGGCCAGGGGCTCGTCGGCACCTGCCGTTTCCTTCTCGATAGGCGCTCCAAGAGCAAGGTTGTAACCCGGCTCCTTATCTACTCACGGCGTCGACTAGAGCCATCCCACGGTCACCTCATCTTTCGGCTTTGCCGACGCCTGACCTCACTTCAGCGCAGCCGCGTTGGCGTGGTTGGTCACTCACAGGGTCATGCGAACAAGGAGATTGATGTGAGAAGGAAGACAACAATCAGGCTCGCCGGAGCTTTGATGGCAGGCGTCGCAATCGCTTTTCCGGGACTGGCCTTTGGCGACCCACTTTCACGCAACCCCGGCGTCGGTCTCGCTGGGGCAGTCGTCGCCTTCCAGCCAGGTAGCGGCCAGATCGCGGTGGATTGGAACAAGGAGCTGCTCATGATCGAGCAGACCCCCGGAGCCCAGCCTTCAACCATCCACCCGACACGCAGTTTCGCCCTGCTCGACACGGCCATCTACGACTCGGTTGCTTCGATCACACGCGCCGACAAACCGTATGTGTTCCACGTCGATGCACCACGTACGGCTCGAGCCGATGCCGCCGCCGAACAGGCCGCCCACGACACGCTGCTCGCTCTCTTCCCGAGCTTCGCGCCCCAACTGAATCAACTGTTGGCGACGCAACTCGGCGCCATACCCGACTCACCGGCGAAGCAGGCCGGCCAGCTGGTCGGAGGTCGTGCGGCCACCTTGCTCCTCGGTCTGCGAACCAATGACGGTTCACAGAACGCCCCTACGCCATTTGTCCCTGGCAGCCAGCCTGGCAACTATCAGCTCACTCCGCCGAATTTCGCTCCCGCCGTGTTCACGAACTGGGGTGCGATCACTCCTTGGGTCCTCGAGGCCGGTGACCAATTCAGACCGCCGCCGCCACCGCCTCTCACCAGCCCCGAGTGGGCAAATGCGATCAACCAGGTACAGAGCCTCGGACAGAACAGCAGCACAACCCGGACGCCCGACGAAACGACGATCGCAAAGTTCTGGGCGCCGCCGATTTGGAACACGTGGAACGAGATCGCCGATGGCCAGATCACCAGCCGGGGCACCAACTTGGAGCAAGCTTCGCATCTGCTCGGGGATCTGAACTTGACGTTCGCCGACAGTGCCATCGCGTTCTACGACGCCAAGTACCAGTACCAACTGTGGCGGCCCGTGACCGCCATCCGCGCGGGGACACCCGGCAACCCGGCTGTGGATCCACCTAACGCCACTTGGCTCCCGCAGGCCGGTAACACTGCGGCCGACCCGGCCTACCCCGCGGCACATAGCACCATCAGCGAAGCCGGGGCGACGGTGCTCTCAGCCTTCTACGGTCCTGATCAGACGCTCACAGTTAGCTCAGACGCTCTGCCCGGGGTGACCCGGAGCTTCAGCAGCTTTCAGGCGGCGGCAGACGAAGCCGGCATGAGCCGCATTTTCGCAGGCCAGCACACGAGCATCGACGTCAATGCCGGGAGCACGCTTGGCCGCCAGGTCGCCCTCTTCGTGCTCGATCAGCGTTTCGGCACAGGCGAAGGCAACTGAACGGGAGCCGATGTAACTTCACCTGCGTCGGTGACACACGGTTTGCACTGGGAAACGAAAGCGTCGAACCGAGGTTGCGTGGTGATCGCCCGTTCAACGCGGCAACGCGCCGCGTCAGCCGAGACACCTCTGTCTTCTGGACCGTTCTCGGACGGCGCTAGGCCGGCCCGTAGCCCAGTCGTTGCTCACACTTGATGCACTACTTTCGTTTTCGATCGCGGCTATCGAAAGTGGGGACACGTCATAGTTCCTGTCGTGCGGCGTTCAGGCTCGGGTTCGTTGCCTTCGGTCTCACTGCGCTCGGCGTCACAGTGGGCGGAGCCGCTGGCTCACCTACTGGCGCCGTGCCGCTTCCCGCTCACTGGGTCCCCTACCGCCACCTGGCCGGCGTGGTCGATATCGCCGGTCCTCGCGGAGACGGGTCATTCTCCGTGGCAGCGGCAGGAAGGTTGTTCCTGCTCGATCGCAGCGGGGTCGTTCGCCCCTTTGCTCGAGGGGGCTCGGGCTACTCCACGGCGAAGGGCCCAGAGCCTTACATCACGGTGGGCGGTGCGGCGGGTGGCGACGCCGCGTCGGGGTGCTCGTTCCCCGTCAACACCACGTTCGCCATCGAGCCCAGCCGATCGCCTGGCGTCATCGCCATAAACCAAAACGGGACAGCACATCGCTTCGCCGAGCTCCCCACAGAAGCGAGACCGAACGGGATCACGTTCGACTCGGTCGGTCGTTTCGGATACCGCCTCCTCGTGAGTTCGGCCCAACAGGGTGGGACGACCGTGTTCGCCGTCGATTGCCATGGCAAGTCGAGCACGATCACCGCCGACGCCCCGGTCATCGAAGGGGGCATCGTGGTTGCACCCGCATCGTTCGGTTCGTTCGGAGGAGACCTCATCGCTCCGGACGAAGTATCTGGCCGCATTTTCGCTGTCGAACCCAATGGGCGCACCAGACTTGTCGTCCGATCCCTCCTGCCCAGCGGCCCGGACATCGGGGTCGAGAGTGCGGGGTTCGTCCCCAAGTCTTTCGGTCGCCTAGGGATGGCCTACCTTGCCGACCGCTTCTCACGAGGCAATGCACATCCCGGTACCAATAATTTGCTGCGGCTACCCGGGAGCGAACTGATCAAGGCAGGCATGGGACCCGGGGACCTTCTCGTGGCCAGTGAAGGCGGAGCCCGGACGATAGCTGTGCGGTGCAGCACCTCCTGCACGGTCCGTCAGATTGCCGCCGGTCCGCCCGTTGCGCACGCCGAGGGACACATCGCCTTTAGCGCTGGCTAACTTGCTACGGAATTGGACCTGTCATGGGTTCAGGCAGGGCTAGCCAGCGCAGCAAATATCACCAAACCCGCCACGGTTGCGCTCGTCAATATCAGAGCTACGGCCAACAAGACAGACGCTCTGCTTGGGCCACCCTCCACGTTTGAAGAGATGACGTTGTCTTCCGTGCGTTCGGTGTGCGGCACAGACGATTCCGTGCTCATTTTCCCGGGAGCCGCTTCCCGGGTCGGCTGATCAACTTCTTCTCGGTTCTCAAGAGAGGACATCAGATCAAGTCCGCGGGCCTTCTCCGCAAAGCGCCGACACTTGACGGTTCGAGAACCATTGGCCTGGGCCGCTCCGTCCAGACAGATGGTCGGCCACGAGTTGCACTCCGTCGAGGTCCTGGACGTCACGTTCGAGCAGCGGCACACGCGCCACCGGGGCGGGTGCGACCTGTGCAACCAACTCGGCGATGCTCCTTTCTTCTTGCTCGGCCAAGACTCGCAGTTGCGCCCAGTTAGCGTTGAGGTTGGCGAATGCCTGGGCAACGCTTCCCCGCAGGGTCGAATCCAACTTCCGAGGAGTGGCGGCCGATGGCGTATCGAAGTGGGGATGAAGGCGATTTATGACCAGGGCCTGCACAGGAATGTCTGACTCGCGGAGACGTGCGGCGAAGAATTGACTCTCGTTGACAGCTTCATCGCGAGGCGCGACGACGATCAGAAAAGCGGTCGATGGATCCGCGAACAGATCATCTATTCGTTTGGCTCGCTCATAGATCCCGTCCTCCATTCCGTGAAACGCGCGCAAGAAGTCCACTGTGTCGACAAGTGTCTCCGCGCCCATGATCTTCGCTGCGACCTTTAGAGGCGCTTGCGCGACGAAGGAGATCGCCCGCAAATAGGCGTGGCCGGGCAAGAGCGACATCCGAATGGCGGGACTGCCGAGCAGCGAGGTCAGATGTCGCGGGGCATCCAGGAAGTCGATGGCGCGACGCGTCGGAGGAGTGTCCACCACAATGAGGTCAAATCCACCCTCTTCGACAAGTTGGTACAGCTTCTCGACGGCCATGTACTCCTGAGTACCTGACATCGTGTCGCGGACGTTTCGGTAGAGCCGGCTGCCCAGGATTGATCGAGCTTGCTCCTCATCGCGGGCGTACCGGCTGATCGCGTCATCAAAGGTCGATTTGGCGTCCAACATCAGAGCCCACAGCTCCCCATGCCAGGGTCCGTCGACCCGGCGCGGCGTGTTGGTCAGTGAGTCCAGTCCCAAGGCGTCCGCCAGCCTTCGGGCCGGGTCAATGGTGACGACGCAGGTTCGTCGCCTTTGCCGGGCGCCCACCACCGCTAGAGCAGCCGCAGTGGTGGTTTTGCCGACTCCTCCAGGGCCACAGCAGACGATTACCCGACGCTCTCCGATGATGGCGGTGAGCTGGTTCACGACGAGGTCACTCGCACGCGGCGATGCGGCGTGTTGACCCGATACCTGCTGCCGGGTTGATAGGGCTGAGCCAGCCGGCTCGGCCGGCAGGCTCGCGAAGGTGGGTTAGCCCTGTCTTCATGGCATCGACGAGCATGTCTATTTCGAGACGGCCCATTTCGGCTCCGAAAAGCTTGGGGAGCCACAGCTGGGGAAGCGCGAGGGCCTCGGCGAGGCGGGTCGCCTGCTCGGCCTGCATCTCTTGACGAAGACAACGGAACATGGCTGCGGCACGAATGGCGTCTGCCTCACCAGGCCGAAGGGTGACGCCCGCCGCTGCCGCGGCTGTTTCTGGGTCCGCATCGAGAAGCTCGAGCCGCGGGAACATCAAATTCACGATGACTGGACCGAGGTAGGCGCCGACCCGGGTCTCGAGGGTGCGCGCCGTCTCCACTGTCTCATTGACCGGCGTCTCCTCCGCCACGGTCACGAGGACGACCTGGCACCGAGTCGGGTCGGACAAGAAATTGACCACGTCAGAGGCCAAGGAATGAAGTGGTCCTGCTCGGCTTGAATCCAGCACCCCTTGAGCGCATGTGAGGAACGTGATGGCGTGGCCCGCGGCCGGGCCGTCAACCACGATGAGGTCGGCGGCGTGGGACTGTTCCAGCTGCACGATCTTGCCCAGGACAAGGATGTCGCGAACCCCCGGGATTCCGGTGGCGGCGATGTCGAGCATCCCAGACCTCGACAGGCGCGTCGCGGCTCGACCAAACCCGTGGCCGCGTAGGTACTCAACGAGGACATCTTCTGCAGTGATCGTTTGAGCGCGAACCGGCGCCGACTCTGAATCCCAATCATCGGTTGCACCGGCGGACAGTTCGACGGCGTCGGAGCTCGGCGGTTGACGGTCCTGGTCGAACAACTGACTCTGAACGCCACCCTCGTCGAGCTCAACCAGCGAGACCGACAAACCCTGGCGAACCGCCAACCGCGCCAGCGTGGCGCTCACAGTCGACTTGCCCACGCCCCCCTTGCCGGCGACAACCACAACGGAGCTTCTCCTGCAAAAGGCAGCTGCGGCATTTGTCTCCACACGCACTGATAGGCAGCCGAGTTACATCGCACTGCTCGTCCTGAGGCCAGGGCACGGTCCGACTCAAGGTAGGACCATGCCAGGTGTAACCCTCACGACTACTCCTATGCAGGCTTTACCGGGGAGGACCAATTGCCGATTCCACAATTGCGCCAATCAAAATTCGTCGCCGAAGACGCGCTGCTTCGGATTCCCATCGCCTCTCATATCCCCTCCAGAAGGGTCATAGGAGCAGTCGGCCAGGCGGCCGGGTAGCCACCATGTCCGACAGGAAGCTGCCTACCGGGCGAGTCGTCCGTACGGTTCGCCTGGCCGGACTGGCCGGACACACGCTGACCGCCAGGACCCTGACACGCGTACACAGTCGCTCAGGCAGCGACGCAGCTCAGGCCGCGGAACGTGCTCGGCAAGAGCGCCTCGCCGAGCGCTACGTGGCGGTCCTGGGTGACATGAAGGGAGCGGTCATGAAGGTTGGCCAGATTCTCTCCTTCATCGACGTCGACGGCGTGGTACCCGCTTCCTCGCGCGAGCTGTTCCAGTCGACGCTTGCCCAGCTGCAAAGCGACGTGCCCCCGCTCGCTTCCAACGAAATCGCTGGTGTGATTCGAGCGGAGCTCGGAGCAGGTCCCGAGGAGATCTTCGCCTTCTTCTCCCCCAGGCCGGTCGCCGCAGCATCCGTGGGCCAGGTGCATTTGGCCCGTATGGCGGACGGCACAGAGCTCGCGGTCAAGGTGCAGTACCCAGGGGTGTCCGATGCGGTACGAGCCGATTTGGCCAATACCAACTTGCTCGCTTCGGTACTTCGGGCTGGCCTGGCGCTGCTCGGTCCAGAGGCACCCAAGGTCGACCTGAAGATGATGGCGGAGGAGATACGCGACCGGGTAACCGACGAACTGGACTACACGATTGAGGCCGCCAACCAGCAGGAGTTCCACTCACTCTACGAAGGGCATCCGTTCATACGCATTCCCGCGGTTCATCCCGAGCTCTCGACTGGCCGAATCCTTACAACCGACTACGTGCACGGAATCGGCTGGTCGGCCGCCACCAAGGCCGACCAGCCTCTCCGCTCTCACTGGGGCGAGACCATCTTCCGATTCGTTTTCACCAGCCTGCACCGATACGGAATCTTCAACGCCGACCCGCACCCGGGCAACTACCTCTTCCACAAGGACGGCACCGTGACGTTCCTTGACTTCGGGTGCGTGAAGAGGTTCACCCCGGAGCTCGTCTCTGTCATGTCGGGTCTTGTAGACGCCGCGCTGAACTGCGACGCGGATGCCCTGCTTCAGGCATTCATCAACGTTGGCCTCTTGGCGGACGCTCGCGTCGAAGGGTTGGACCCAGATCGCTTGCTCGAGTTCTACCGCGCCGCGTTGCGCGACCGCTTGGACGAGCAACCGTTCACGTATACACCGGAGTCCGTAGCTGAGATCATGGCCGGTACGTACCAACCTTTGGGGCAATGGAGCGACGTCACCGGACGGCTCCAGATGCCGAAAGATCTCCTCTTTCTCAATCGAATCATTGTCGGCGCAAGTTTCGTACTCGGACACCTCTACGCCACGGCCGACTGGAAGTCGATCGATGACGAGATCCGCCACGACGGACCGCCCGCCACCGGTTTGGGGTTTCTGGAGGCTGAGTGGCGTGCCCGTTGCGGCGATGCCCCCCGCGCGTAGACCTGCGCGACAGCTTCGTCGAGGCACCTGGAGGGATGGAGACCGAGATGTCCGGGAGCGACGCGTAACCCTTACGCATATAGGTCTTCGGTAAAGCGGTGGTCGGTCCATCCCCAACGGGCTTCCCAAAAGCTCACCGGCAAGTTCAGAAGGCGCACGATGCGAAGCAAGCGATCGCACAGATACATCATTTCGAGCTTGGCTCTGGTTGCCATCGGCGGTGGGATCTACGGCGGCGTTGCGGTGGCCTCGGGCTCTTCGTCCGGTCATTATTCGGCGCCGCGCGTAGGTATCTCGCCGGGGACCTCCACCGTTCAACCGCCTCCCGCCACTCAGCCGACGTCCCGAGCGCCGGCTCTTTCCCCCGCGGGCGCGCCCTCCCCCATCACTCCCCTGGGCGCGCCTGCGGGAGTGGCTAACGCCGCACCTGCTCCCTCGACCACGGTTCCACAGCCGGCGTCTGGCATCCCCCAAGGCGGCGGCGGTGACGGCGATCCGGACAACAACGGAGCGCCGAGTGACGGCGACGGAAATAGGTAGACCGGAACGCAATGTCACCTGGGACCGACAACCACTTCGCATCGCATCGCCGGCGACTCTGGAGCATTGCACGTGCCAAGCCCGGGGGATCACAGGCGACGCGGGTGGTCCTCCACCTCGGTTTCGTATTCGGTGCTGTTCTCGTTGCCTTCACGAGCGCGATTCATCTTCACCTGTGGGCTGACGGATACAGCACTATTCCCGTCATCGGCCCCCTCTTCCTTGTCCAGGGCATCGCCGGGGCCGTTCTCTCCCTTGCACTCGTCGGATGGCGCCGCATGCTCACAGCCGTGGCCGGCATTGGGTTCATGTTGACGACAGTCGTCGGACTCCTGGTCAGCGTCTACTTCGGGCTGTTCGGCTTCACGGATTCCTTGGCCGCGCCCTTCGCAGGGACGTCGCTCGTCGTTGAGATCGTCGGCGCGCTTGAACTCGCGCTCGTCGGAACCTTCGTCCTGGCTGGCGCATTCAGATCGCAACATCATGACGCGTCGCAAATGACCAACATCAGCACCTCGGAAGTGTGTCGAAAGCACTCCGTGACCCTTGGAGGGAGTCGACCTCACTGACGCTCTCCACGGTTGGGGCGTCACAGTCGAGCGAGTCAGTGGCATTGGTCGAACCGCTGATATATCGACTGGTTCAGGCTCCTTGCGAGGGCGGTCACCGACGCAACTCACACCGGCACGCAAACCTGAAGCAGAACCATGGCACGCTACCCCGCTGTTGGCAGATCACCGGTCCCTAATCGCTCTCGCCACCATTCGACAGGCACAATTCGTAGCGACAACTCGAGAGTCCCTCGGTCAAGCTCTTCTGCAAGTTGAGCAACGACCACCAAGCGATCTGCGAGCCAGTCTCGGCCCGGTTCGGCTTCGATTTGCACTGCAGGGCTACTACGTACCCTCTGCTGTCGGCGGAGGTCGGCGGGTGGGCGTGCGGTGTCCATGAGCCCGGCGATCCACGAGATGTCGCCTGCGAGCTCGACGTGTCGATCAATAACTTCGGCATACGCGTCGGCGTTGAGCATGATCGCGGCCCATCGACCGAGCACCTCGTCGGTGTGCTCGGCCAGAAACGCAACCTCTTCTTGGAGACGCTCACGGCGCTCCACGTCGTGGAGGATTGTTCGAAGCGACGCGGCCAACCGCGGGGTATCGCGGATCATTGCACCTCCGACTTCGACGACAGATTCTTCGCCAAGATCGGATGGAAGCAATCCGGTCGACTCCAAAATGCCGGTCCACACCATTCTCGCGTTACGCACCAACTCAAACATGACGTACTGGGCGAGGATGCTCCAACGTTGACGGCTTCTGCGCTCGAGGACCTCATTGACCACTGCGACGGACAGCGCAACGACGATCACGCTGGCGGCCAAGCTTGTCAGTAGTGCGTGATGCTCCCAGAAGCTCTCGTTCGTGGTGTCCGAAACGACCGCGGCGATCACGGCCAGGACGGCGAAGGCAGCGAGCACACGCGTCCTCCGCAAATACGACTCGACGGATCGGGCCCGTCGTGGCCCAGTAGGTGCCCTCACTCGTTGATGACGATTAGCTTCCCGGACCAGCAGGCCTCGCCAGTTCAGCCGCTGGTGGGTGCGCCGAGATCACGGGTCTCGCTCCAGTCAACGATGAGTTTGCGCTCCGCGAACAACCACGCCCCATCGACCTTCGAGAAGGAATCAAGGTAACGAAGCGAGGCGATCATGATCTTTCGCTGCCCGTCTTCGGTGTGGACATGGTGCGCAATCGTGTAGCTCTCGCCTGTTGCCTGGTCCCCGTCGAGCGTCACGGTACTCTGTCCGTTGAAGTGCGTCGTCGCTTCATAGCGATTCAGATCAGCGAACACCGGCGTGAGGGAGTCGCGTCCCTCAATGACGTAGCTCACTTCCTTCCGTTCACCATCCATGTAGACGGCCAATCGGCTATCGATCGTGAAGAGAGCCTTTTGCCCATCCGCGTCACGGCGGTCTGCGCAGTGGGCGTACGAATCAAATAGCTCACGAATCGCAAGGCGATCGGCGGCCTCTGACGGCGAGAGTGTCGCGTGGATTGCCATGCCTTGACCCTTTCGTGAGCGGGACGCGATATCGCACGAACCGCATGGAACACTGATCGATTGCTTGTACGATCTTAACGGGGAGTTCCCCGTTTATCAAGAGTGGAGTCTTCGCGGTGTCAGACGACAAAGGCCGACGCTCGGACGCCGTCCACAATCGTGAAGCGATTCTGTCAGCGGCGCGTCTCGCACTCACCGAGTCCGCGGACGTCTCGTTGAACGCGGTCGCGAAGCGGGCGGGGGTTGCGAACGCCACCCTCTACCGCCATTTTCCGACTCGGGAAGCCTTGATCTTGTCGGTCTATCGCGAGGAGGTTCGACATCTTGTAGAGGCCGCCGATGACCTGTTAGCCGAGCTCGATCCGGCCGAGGCACTTGAGGCCTGGGTCTCGGCCTTGGCCCAGTACGCGATGACCAAACGGGGACTTGCGAGCGCTCTCCAAGCAGCCACAAGTCCCACAACCGAGATGTTCCCGGACGTGTACGAACCCATCGTGGGAGCGCTCGAGAGAATGCTCAGGGCCGCTGAGGATGCTGGAGTCGTGCGACCCGGCGTCCGAGCCGATGAGGTGATCCTGTTGCTGGCTGGACTGTTTCAGATCGACCCGGACAGTGACTGGAGGGCCCAGTCTGTTCGCCTCTACCAACTCGCACTGGTCGGCCTACGTCCCGACTCCTGATTGTCCGTGCAGCATCTCCGACGTACTCGCGCAAGACGGTGAAACTCCACAACGGACGGCCTACTTGAGGAAGCCTTCGTAGTTGCGCATCATGAGCTGGCTGTCGATCTGACGCATCGTCTCGAGGGCGACGCCGACCGAGATCAGCAGGGTGGTCCCGTAGAAGGGGAACCGGTTGAGGTGCCACAGCGCCATGAGGAGCGACGGCACGACGGCGACCGAGCCCAAGAACAACGCGCCGACCACCGTGATGCGGCTGAGGATGTGGGCGAAGTAGCGCTCGGTGGGCGGTCCGGGGCGGATGCCCGGGACGAAGCCACCCTGCTTGCGGATGAGATCGGCCTGCTGGTGGGGGTCAAAGGCCACGTAGACGTAGAAGAACGTGAACAGCACGATGAGCAGGAAGTAGGCCGCGATGTAGAAGAGGCTGGTCGGCGTGAGCGAGTTGCGCACGAAGTTCTGGAACCAGGTCCAGGGGATCACGTTGGACAAGAGGACGGGGATGTAGAGGACCGAGCTGGCGAAGATGATCGGGATCACCCCCGACTGGTTGACCTTGAGGGGGATGTAGGTCGAGCTGCCGCCGTACATCCGGCGGCCCACCACCCGTCTGGCGAAGGTGACCGGTATGCGTCGCTGGCCCTGGTCCATAAAGACGATGACCACGAGCAAGATGAGCGAGACGATGATGATGATCCCGAACTTGGTCTTGCCCCCCTCCTCGTAGATCGCCCTGAAGCCTGTGGGGATGGCGGCCACCACGTTGGCGAAGATCAGGATGGACATGCCCTGGCCGATGCCGCGCTGGGTGATGAGCTCGGCCAGCCACATGACGAAGGCGGTGCCCGCCGTGAGGATGAGCACCATGAACAGGGCGAGGGGCCAGCTGAACGTCGGGATCAGGTCGATGTTGGTCCCGAGGAGGGCCGAGTCGTGGCCGTGGAAGGCGTAGACCAGCCCGGCCGACTGCATGACGGCGAGGGCCACGGTCAGATACCGGGTGGTCTGGGTGATCTTCTTCTGCCCGACCGCCCCCTGGTCGCGCCACTCCTCGAGTTTGGGGATCACCGTCGAGAGCAGCTGGATGATGATCGAGCTGGTGATATAGGGCATGACGCCGAGGCCGAAGACGGCCAGGCGCACCAAAGCGCCCCCGCTGAAGAGGTTCAAGAAGCCGAGGACGCCCGAGGAGGAGGCCTGGCTTTCGAGGCTCTGGAGCCGGCCCCAGTTGACGCCGGGCACCGGGACGTTCGCCCCGATCTGGTACAGGGCGATGACGGCGAGCGTGAAGACGACCTTGTTGCGAAGGTCGGGAACCCGAAAGATGTTGGCGAGCCGGGAGAGCATTGCCGTCCCCTCAGCGCTGGCCCGGTGC
>DASXBZ010000033.1:0-2844 GCA_036491435.1 Acidimicrobiales bacterium | reverse complement strand
CGACAGACCTGTCCGTCTTGTTGTGTTCCCTCGGTGACGATGCCGGCCTGTCTGGGGCGGCCGACTGGATCAGGGCCACCCAGCCGAACTGACTGACACATCCCAAGCAAAATCCCAGCATCCAGGTGGAGATCTGGGTATGGTTCTCGAAGTTGCAACAAAACTGCAACACAAACCGTCACATTCGGTGTAGAACCAGTAATAGCAGGGGGCTTCGCAACCGGGCGAACCCGGACAAAGGAGGCAATGTGCGTTTCAGTAGGACAGGCATGCTCGGGGGAGTCTCCCTTGTTTTGTCGGCGACGCTGGTCAGTGCGGGGGGCGGGGGAGCCTCGGCTTCGCTCCGCGCCAGTGGGCCGTCCAACATCACCGCCACCTCTTTCACGACCGACTTCAGCGTCATGAAGCAGTTCAAGTCGCTTGCCGCGGCCGGCCACGGCAAGGTGGCAACGATCCTGCCCGATACGGTGAGCTCGACGCGGTACGTCGCGTACGACGCGCCGGACATCACGAAGGCCCTCCAGACGGCAGGGGTGAGTTCGTCGAACTACATCGTGCAGAACGCCCTCGGCAGCGACGCAACGCAGCTGACCGACGCGCAGACGGACATCTCCAACGGCGCCACCGTCCTCCTAGTCGACCCGCTCGACTCAGGCGTCGGCGCGCAGATCGAGAGCTACGCGAAGTCTCGCGGCGTCAAGGTCATCGACTACGACCGCCTGACCCTGGGTGGCAGCCGCGCCTACTACGTGAGCTTCAACAACGTTCTCGTCGGTAAGACGATGGGGGATGGCCTGGTGAGCTGCATCTCGGCCTGGCACGTGTCCAAGCCGCAGGTCGTGGTCATGCACGGAGCGGCGACGGACAACAACGCCACGCTGTTCGCTCAAGGGTATGACGGTGTGCTGAACCCGCTCTTCCACAACAACAAATACACGGCGATCGCACACACTGCGGGCACTTGGGACGCGCCCACCCAGGAAAACGAGTTCCAGGCGGTGTACACGGCACACCCGAACACCAACGCGGCGCTTGTCCCCAACGACACAACCAACGCCCCGATCGTTACCTATCTGCAGTCACTGCACGTGAAGCCCAAGACCTTCCCCACCACCGGGCAGGACGCCTCCCTTGTGGGCCTGCAGAACGTGCTCGCGGGCTACCAGTGCGGCACGGTGTACAAGCCCAACGCTATTGAGGCGCAGACCTCCGTCGCCCTGGCCCTGTACCTGCGAGCGGGCGTGAAGCCGCCGAAGAAGCTGGTGAACGCGACCACAACGGACACGACGGGCGGTGTCAAGGTGCCGACCGTGGCGCTGACGCCGAAGTGGGTGACCACGGCGAACATGAACGCCACGGTGGTCAAGGACAAGTACGTCCCGGCCGCGCAGCTCTGCGCCAGCCCATTCGCAGCCGACTGCACGGCGGCGGGCATCACGCCGTAGCCATCATTGGGATCGGGGTGCCCGGCTGGGTAGTGTCGATCCCATAGAAGTACTTCCGGACCGACCCCCCGTTCTCAGGACGGGGGGTCGGTCATGGGAGGTCAGTGTTCGACGGTGGCGTGACTGGGGGTAGCGAAGGTGGCAGAGGGTGCACCGCTGCTCGAACTGCGGGGCGTGAGCAAGGTCTTCGGGGCCGTCCAGGCGCTCAGTGGGGTCAACTTCACGGTCCCGCCCGGCAAGGTCACGGCTTTGGCCGGCGACAACGGCGCCGGCAAGTCCGTCACCATCAAAACGATTTCCGGCTTGTGGGAGCCATCCGAAGGAGAGATCTACTGGGAGGGCGAGCGCGTGCGTTTCCACTCCCCCAACGACGCCGAGGCGGTCGGGATCACGACGATCTACCAGGACCTGGCGCTGTGCGACAACCTCGACATCGTGCAGAACATGTTCCTCGGGCACGAGAGGCGACGGTACGGGCTGCTCGACGAATCCTCCATGGAGCTGGCGGCGCGCAAGACCCTGGCGGATCTCCACGTCACGACAATCCGCTCCATCCGCCAACCGGTCGCATCGCTGTCCGGCGGCCAGCGCCAGTCAGTCGCGGTGGCCAAGGCCGTCATGCAGGCCGCCAAGCTCGTGATCATGGATGAACCGACCGCGGCACTCGGCGTGGCGCAGACGAAGCAGGTGCTCGACTTGATCACCCGTCTGTCGGGACAGGGCACTGCGGTCATCCTCGTCTCGCACAACCTCAACGACGTGTTCGAGGTGGCCGACCAGATTTCCATCCTCTACCTGGGCCAGATGGTCGCGTCCGGCCCCGCCGAGGAGTTCGATCGGCAAGTCATCGTGGACTACATGACGACGGGGCAGTCGTCGCGAACCGAAGCCACAGGGTGATGCGGCCATGACCGAGGCGGAGAGCACCCCAGAAACGGAGAGGACCCCAGAAAGCGCGATCGCACCCGACGAGCTGGTCGTCCTGGCGCCGGACGTCCTCGCGGATTCCCTCCCCGACTACCTGCGGGCGTGGTGGAAGCGCATCCGCGGCGGCGAGAGCGGCGCGCTGCCCATCATTGTCGGGCTCCTCGTCATCAGCATCTTCTTCAGCATCAAGTCGAACGCCTTCCTTACATCGACCAACATCGTCAACCTCTTCGTCCAGTCGACCTTCATCATCCTGCTCGGGATGGCCGAGCTGTACGCCCTGATCCTCAGCGAGATCGACCTCTCGGTCGGATTCGTCGGTGCCGTCGGGGCGGCCATCGCCATGGCCCTGATCAGCGCGCCGCAGAACTGGGTCTGGTGGGCCGGGCTGATCGTGGGCATGGCGGCGTGTTTCCTGATCGGCGCCTTCCAGGGCACGATCATCACCCGGCTCAGGATCCCGTCGTTCGTG
>DASXBZ010000032.1:0-17668 GCA_036491435.1 Acidimicrobiales bacterium | reverse complement strand
GCGGATCTCGAGCTCGTGCTGGTCGACAATGGCTCGTCCGATCTCGAGACGCTCTCGCTGGTCGACCGACTCTCCGCCACCGACGGTGTGCGGATCCTCCACGACCCGCGCCCCTTCAACTGGGCACGGCTCAACAACCTTGCCGCCCGCGAGGCCAAAGGAGAGGTCGTCATCTTCCTCAACAACGACATCGAGGCCCTCCGATCCGGGTGGCTCGACGCCCTGGTGGGGCACGCCCTGCGACCCGACGTCGGCGCG
Organism: Acidimicrobiales bacterium; assembly: GCA_036491435.1. Taxonomy (GTDB): domain Bacteria; phylum Actinomycetota; class Acidimicrobiia; order Acidimicrobiales; family RAAP-2; genus Bog-473. The sequence goes on along the minus strand of DASXBZ010000032.1, from coordinate 17,410 downwards.
GCCGGGGCCCGTCTCCTGTACCCGAACCGGCGGGTCCAGCACTGCGGCCTGGTGATCGGGTTGAACGGAGCCGCTGGCCATCCCTTGGTGGGGCTCGACGGTCACGCGCCGGGATACCTCCACATGGCGTCGGCGACGCGTGAGTGCGCAGCGGTCACGGGCGCGTGCGTCGCCACCCGGCGCGAGGTCTTCGAAGAGCTCGACGGATTCGACGAGTCTTTGGGCGTCGATCTCAACGACGTCGACTACTGCCTCCGCGCCGCACAGAAGGGTTACCGGACGATCTACGAACCGGCCGCGGAGCTGATTCACCACGAATCGCCGAGCAGGGGAACCGCCGGCGGTGTCGGCGACATCGTCCGATTCGTCGAACGATGGAAGGACTACATTGAGCAAGGCGATTCCTACTTGAGTCCGCACATCACCCGTAGCGATCCGTCGTGCGCGCTCGCCACGCCGGAGGAACAGGAAGCCTGGAACCAGTGGTACTCAACCGTCACGCTCGGCTGATCCAGGATTTCCTCCGACGTCCGCGGCAGCGCCTGGTACGACCGGTCGAGTCCCGGCACTGCGCACCGAGGTCGTGACCCTGAAGACCGTTGTCGTCGGGCAACACTGGGGGGCCGATGGGGAGACGGCCTTCGTCGCGCGTTCTCTCGCCGGAGCGGCCGCGCGTGTGGGTGAGGTAGCGGTCATCGCGCCAGGATGGCCGGCGCAGCCGACGGCTGACGGCTTGTTCGACGTCCGGGGTATACCGGCGGGGTCCGATCTCAGTCAGACCGCCGGACTGTCCGCCGACAGCGTCGTGATCGTCGACGAACTGGGGCCGGACATGGTGACGGCGCTCCCGTCCGGATTAGTCCGAGCCGCCTTCTACCTCACGAGTCTTAGAGCGTCCGTGGCGCCCCCCTGGCGGCAGCTGTCGCTGGTGCCCGATCCGGACCTTCCCGACTTCTCACCGCTGGGCCCCTATGTCCCCGTGAATCCGCTGGCGGCGCAGCACCGGCACCATGGGTTCGGCTTCACCGGGTACGTGCTGATCCTGTCGGACCCCGAGGAGGGCGCCGACCCGCCCGCTGCGGCCAATTGGATCGGGGCGGCGCTGCCCGAGGCCGATGTGGTGGTCGTCGGCGACGGGACGGCGTCCGCCTGGAAGGAGTGCTCTCTGCGCGGGCGTGTCGGCATCGACACGCGCACCGACCTCTGGCGGCTGATGGCGCACGCCATGGTGTGCATCGACCTCGCACCCGGACCGCTCATCGGTCGAGAATGCGTCGAGGCGTTGCGTTACGGCACGCCCGTGATCGTGCCCGGCGACTCCGGCCCGGCCGCGGTCCACGCCCGAGCGTCCAGTGGCCACACCTTCGCCGACGCCGCGGAGCTCGTTGCCGCAACGCTCGAGATGCGGGAGCCAGAGAGGCGGTCGAACGCGTCTGTTTCGGGCAAGGCGTATGCCGACGAGTACTTCGGCGACCCCGACCGGTACGTGGCGAGGTTGGCGGCGTTGTTTTCCGAGTGAACTGCCCGGATCTCAGCCGGACGCTCCTGTGACTACTTCCAGCGGGACACCGGGACTCGGGGCGGCCAGGCCAACGAGAAATCCTCCGCATCGAGCGAAAGGTTGGGGCTGTAACGGGGGTCGTTGCGCAGGCCCTCCATGCCCCACTTGGTCTCCATGACGGCGACCGCTCTCGCGAACGCCTCGGCTTGAGGCCCGTCGTTGTCTATACCGCGGCTCGTTGACTCGTAGTGGAACAGCTCTGCGTAGGGCGTCCAGACGATGTCCCACCCGGCTCGGCTGAGCTGGAGGCAGAGGTCCACGTCGTTCAGGACATTCGGCAGGCTGGCCTCGTCGAATCCGCCGATCTGGCGCCACGCCTCGCGTCGGACGACCATGCATGCCGCGGTGACCCCGGACACCCGGTGTGCCAGCTGGAGATGTCCGAAATACCCCGTCGAAAGGCGGTCGAAGTTGCGGTGCGCATGAGCGGCGATGCCGTGCACCCCGAGAATCACGCCGGCGTGTTGCACCCTTCCGTCGCCGTAGTAGAGCTTTGCACCCGCGGCGCCGATCCCCGGTTGACAGACCTGGCCGACCATCTCGGTGAGCCAGCCACCGCCGATGACCTCGGTGTCGTCGTTCAGGAGGCAGACGATCTCACCCGAAGACTGCGCAACCGCCACGTTGTTCAGGGCGGAGTGATTGAAGGGCCGGTCGTCCCGGATCACCGAGAGGCGGTGGTCGTTCGCCCGGAGGTACTCCAGGGTCGTGCGCTTCTGGCTGCCGTTGTCGACGACCAGCACCTCGAAGTCCGGGTAGATGGTGAAGGCGAGCACGCTGTCGATACAACGCGTCAGCCGCTCGCCGTCGCGCGTCGGGATGATAACGCTGACCTTCGGAGGCGGGTCAGGAAGGTCGAAGGTGACCCTGTTGAAGCCCCACTGCCCGATACGCGTCGTCCTCGCCCGCCGTGCGGTCCGCTCGAGGTGGTCGACAACGGCCCGCTGGCCGGCATCCACGGCGTAGGGCTTGGCCGAGACGACCGACGCGGTGGACGAAGCGTGAACTCGCCAGTGATAGAGGACGTGCGGAATGTGGATCACCTGTGAAGGGTTCAAGTGCTCGCTGACCCGAAGCGTCAGGTCCCAGTCCTGGCTGCCTTCGTAGCCGACCCGATAGCCCCCGACGCGGTCCACCAGGTCCTTGCGGAATGCGCTGAAGTGACTGACGAAGTTCTGGCCCAGCAGCAACAGCGGGTCAAAGTTCGGCTTGAAGAAGGGGTCTCTTCGATGCCCGCTCTCGTCGAGCTTGTCCTCATCGCTGTAGATCACGCCCGCATCCGGTTGATCCGCGATGGCCAACGCGAAGAGCGCCAACGCGTGCGGCGCCAGGATGTCATCGTGATCGAGCAAAGCGACCCATTCACCGCTCACCAGTGAGAGTGCGCTGTTCGATGCCGCAGAAATGTGACCGTTCTCCTGGCGACGGATGACCTTGATGCGATCATCGGACGCGGCGTACTCACTGAGGAGCTGTTGGACAGCGGTGTCCGTCGAACAGTCGTCCGCGATGCACAACTCCCAGTCCTCGTAGAGTTGGTCACGGACCGACTCGATCGCGGCGCGGAGCATGTCGACCGGCGGGTTGTACACCGGCATCATCACTGAGAGCTTCGGCCGCAGCGTCAACGCTGACAGCTGAGACGTGATCTGGGCCCTCGCTTCGTCGTCGAGGGTGTCGAACGACTCTATCCAGGTCTCGTAAGTGCCGGGAGGAAGGTGTACGGGTGGGGGGAGCACCGCGGCCGAGACCACGCCCAAACCGCGCAGCCGTCCGTACATGCGGCGCAGACTCGTGCTGTAGCGGAAGGTTTTGGTGTTGTACACCTCCCTGAGCTGAGACTCACGGAACTGGAGCAGTCCGGCGAGACGCCGTTCGCTCTCCTCGAAGTAGCGGACTTCGGCGAAGGCGGCCCGGTTCTCGGCATCGCGGCGGCGCCCGAGCTCTTCCAAGGAGTTCTTGGCCCGCGCGACCTCCTCTTGGTTCTCGCGGTGAGCTTCTGCGATCGCGGCATCCCGCAGCCGGTGTTGTTCCTTGGTCGTGTCCAGTGCACTCTTCTTGGCTGCCCACAACGCACGCTCGTAGTCAGCGACAAGAGACTCCGTGTCCGCCTCACCTCGCCGGAACAACATGGCGTGGGGGGCGAGGAAGTCGGTGTCCCGGCTGAGGTCTCTGACGAAACCGTGCTGCATGAAGAGATTGGTCCAGTACCCCACAGGTTCGACGTTGAGGTGGGTCGGTTCGTCGAAGTCGTCGGGCGTCGAGGAGAAGAGCACGTGATCGGCGTGCCGGCAGATGTTGGCCACGGCGGCATCCGCCATCCACGGCGGGAGATGTTCGAGCACTTCGATGCAGGTGATCAGGTCGTAGTGCCCTTCGATCTCCTCGGTCACGGAGCCGACCCAGCAATAGGGTTGCAGGCGCGCCGGGATCTGCTCGATGGCCCACGGAGAGAGGTCGAAACCCTTCGCGTCTATGCCGCAATCTCGAAGCGCTTCGACCAACATGCCGATCGCACAGCCGACGTCGAGGACCGTCTGCGGGCCCAGGTTCTTGGCGATCGCGTTGGCCACGCCTTCGAAGAAGGAGACCCAGACCTCCTCCTCCCTGCGGTACGGCACCCCTCCCTCGTCGTAGGACGCGCCGTAGTAGTCCTCGGTGTAGAAGTCCGCGGTCACGTCCACGAGCGACTCGGACGTGGGTCCGTCGTCTTGCACGCTGTGGCCGTCGAGGCTTGCCAGCAGCCGGTGCAGCGTCTTGTGCGCGGGAAGGACCACGTCGGTGTGGCCCGGTTCTCGGCCAAGATCGCGGTCGTCGAATGTGGCAAGGCGCGCGTCCAACGCCACGACGGCGGGGCCCAGGTCGTCGGCGACCGGCACCCCGAGGGACCCGAGGAACGTCCCGACCGCCGAGAGGGTCTCCTTTCCCCGGCCGACGAGGTCGTCGTAGCTCACCACCAACGACGGATACCGACCGCACAGGACGAGTGCCGAGCGGTTGTAACGGTCCCACGTAGCAACAGCGCCGGCCGCGCCGAAGGTGCGCTCCGTCCGCATCGCCGCAGGGGCCCGGTGCACCAAGATCACTGCAGGCGCCAGTTCGAGCGCGGTGGACCAGAACGGGACGAGGAAGCTGAGTCGAGGATCGGCCCAAACCCAGGGTGCGGGGTCCTCCGGCAGAAGGTTGGTCGCCAGGTCCTTCGCTTCCGGCAGCCAGATCGCCAGGTCGCGCACCAACTCAGCCGGCGCCGCAGCGGGAAGGACCTCGCCCGGCACCGTCGCGGCCGTGAGCAGCCGATCGTTGAGGGCACTCAGGCGGCGGGACCTTGGCTGGTCCTCGTCGTCTCGAAGAGTCGAGAGGCCCACCAGCGACAACGCCTGACCGAGGAGGTCGACTCCGCTGTCGTGCATGCCCACCACGAAGACGGCATCCACCGTTCCGTTCCTGGAGGTGGGGGAACCGTCCGTCGCGCCGCGCACGCCACTCATCGGGCGCAGCCCTTCAGCACACCCGCAGAATAGCACCGGGACCTGCGGCTCCCCGACCTGGGACTCAGCCGGCGATGAGGAAATTCCGCTGGCTCAAAACTGCTCGTTGCCGAGTTGCACGATGACAGAAAGGCCTCCGAGCGCGGGGCCCACGACGTGGATGCCACGGGCTTGCATTGCTCGGTTTCGGCGTGCGTCAGCGGCCGCGCAAGCCGAGAATCAAGCCGTCGAGAATGTCGGCTTCCGAAACGACACATTCGGCAAATCCGAAGCGGCGCATGGCCTCTCTGAGCACGAGAGCGCCCCCGAAGATGACGTCCTCCCTGCCCTCCGTGATGGCGGCCCGTTCGGCCCGCTCCCGCACGCGCTCCGCGCCGAGCAGGTCGCACCACTTCTCCACCGAGGTGCGCGACAGAACCGAATGATGAATGCGGTCACGGTCGTACTGGACGAGGCCCAGCTCGAGGCCGGCGAGCGTCGAGACGGTCCCCGCCAGGCCGACGAGGCGGTCGGCCGATCCGATCTGCGCCAGCACGGGCATCCGCTGTGCGGCCCGCTCGAGCTCGACCTCGATCGCGCCGCGTGCCGCGTCGATCTCCTCGGCCGTCGGTGGATCGCTCTGCAGGTACCGCTCGGTGAGGCGGACGCAGCCGATGTCCAGTGAGATCGCCGCGATCGCACCATCGACCAGCGTGACGATCTCGGTGGACCCTCCACCGATGTCGATGACGACGGTGTGCCCGGCGATGGGCGGCAGGTCGCCGGTGGCACCCGCGTAGGAAACGCGACCTTCTTCGTCTCCGCTGAGCACTTCGGCACGCACGCCCACCACGGCTGACGCCGGCTCGAGGAAGGCCTCAGGGTTCGACGCGTCGCGCACCGCGGACGTCGCGACAAGGCGGGTGCGTGTCACCTGCTCGGCATCCATGATGGCGCGGTACTCCTTGAGCACATCGAGCGTGCGCTCGATGGCCTCGGGGCGGAGGCGGCGCGAGGCGTCCACGCCGGCGCCCAAGCGGGTGATCCGCATCTCGCGGGCCGCCACCTCCCCCGACGCCCGGACCACGAGGAGCCGGGTGGAGTTCGTCCCACAATCGACCGCGGCCAAGGCGGCGGTGTCGCTCATCCTCTTGGACTACCACAGCAGCGCCGCGCGCTCATCCCTCGGGTCGCGTGAGCTCCAGTCGTTGCGCCACCCACGCGCCGACAGGGTCGTCCCCACCGGCCATCCACCACGCCAGGTGCGCGTGCAGGCATTTGACCCCCTGGCGCGTCCCGCCGACGCCACCGCTCGGCCGGGGACCCGCCCACTCCGGCGGTATCAGCGCGTCGCGGGCGGCGGCGTAGCGGCGATGGCATTCCGCCAGAGCGACCTGGTCGACGCGGCGCTCCGCTTCGCGCACGCCGCCTGACGCCTCGAGCCGTCCGACCTGGGCGCGCAGCTCGGGGTCGACCAGCCAGTAACGCGTCGGCATCGGCGTCCCGTCGCGGAGAAACGGCTCGTTCTCGATCACGACCGGCGCGCCATCCGGGCCGCGGACCACGACGGTGAAGGCGCCGCCGGGATCCCGTCCCAGCAGCGCGGCAGTGGCCTCGTCGTCGTCCACGTGGCGTGCGGTCAACGCCAGAACTCGAGCGAATGCAACATGCGCGCCAACAGTCCCGACGAAGGGGGTGGGGCGGCCGTCTTCGCTTGTCCGGCGTGGCCGGCGGGCGTGCTCGTCGTCGTGACACCCCCCGGAGGGAGTTCCGAGGTGGCCGACGGGGTGGCCGGGCCGTTCGAGCCCGGGTCTCCCGCATACGGCGTGCCTGCCGCGGCCGCGCCCGAAGGCGGGAGCACCTCGTAAGCCCGCTGACCCGGGCCGACGAACTGGTACTGCTCGCGGGCGATCCGTCCGATCTCGCCGGCGTCGCTCAGGTTCTTCTTCTCCTGCGCTAGGGCGGCGTCCTGCTTGTGCAGCGCGGACAGTTGCCCCGACGTGCCGGCAAGGTCGGAACGCTGGTTGAGCAACGAGCTGGCCGGGAACCAGGCGACGAGGACGACGGCGGAGAACACCAAAGCGCCGACGAACAGGAGCCGGGAGCGGCCGGCGGCCGAGGCTTGGCCCGCGCGCGAGGGGCGCGAACGGCCGCGGCCCTTCTTCTTAGGCGCCGCCACGTGCCGCCCCTCCGGCCGCCAGCGCGGCGCGCCCGGGGAAGGCCGCCGACTCGCCCAGGTCCTCCTCGATCCGCAGCAGCTGGTTGTACTTCGCGACGCGGTCGGACCGGGCGGGCGCACCCGCCTTGATCTGCCCCGCGTTCACGGCGACCGCCAGGTCGGCGATCGTCGTGTCCTCTGTCTCCCCCGAGCGGTGCGAGATCACGGGACGGTACGAGGAACGGGTGGCCAGCGCGACGGTGTCGAGCGTCTCGGTCAGCGTGCCGATCTGGTTGAGCTTCACCAAGATGGCGTTCGCGACGCCTTCGCGGATGCCACGCTCGAGGATCTCGGCGTTGGTGACGAAGATGTCGTCGCCCACGAGCTGGATCCGCCCACCCAGGGCCTTGGTGTGGGCGGACCACCCCGCCCAGTCCTCCTCGGCCATGCCGTCCTCGATCGACACGATCGGGTAGCGGTCGACCAGGTCTACCCAGTAGTCGACCAATTCGGAGGACGACAGGGTCCGCCCCTCCCCCGCCAGGACGTACGCACCGTCGCTCCACAGCTCGCTGGTGGCCGGGTCGAGCGCCAGCGCAATGTCGTCACCCGGCGTCCGGCCGGCCAGCTCGATCGCCTCCACCAGCAGCTTGACGGCGTCCTCGTTCTGCGGGAGGTCCGGGGCGAAGCCGCCCTCGTCGCCGACGGCCGTGGACAGCCCCCGGTCGGCCAGCACGCCCTTCAGCGTGTGGTACGTCTCCGTGCCCCACCGCAGCGCCTCGCCGAACGACGCCGCGCCGACCGGCATGAGCATGAATTCCTGGAAGTCGATGGAGTTCTTCGCGTGGGCGCCGCCGTTCAGCACGTTGAGCATCGGCACCGGCAGCGCGTGCGCATTGGCGCCGCCGATGGAGCGGTACAGCGGGATCTCGAGGTCGTCGGCGACGGCCTTGGCGCTGGCGAGCGACACGGCCAACAGCGCGTTCGCCCCCAGCCGGCCCTTGTCCGGCGTCCCGTCCACATCGATGAGCGCGTGGTCGACGGACCGCTGGTCCAGCGCGTCCAACCCGGCCACGGCGGCGGCGATCTCGCCGTTGACGTGTGCGACCGCGTGCTCGACTCCCTTGCCGCCGTAGCGGTCACCGCCGTCGCGCAATTCGACCGCCTCGCGGATGCCGGTCGAGGCACCGGACGGCGCGATCGCCCGTCCGCGCGCGCCGGAATCGAGGAGCACCTCGGCCTCGACGGTCGGGTTGCCGCGGGAGTCGAGGACCTCGCGCCCGATCACGTGCTCAATGGTGCTCACTGCGTCGCTCCTTCGGCGTCCGCCCTGGTGGGACACCGGATCCAAGACTAGCGGTTGCCCTCCGGGGCATCGGGGACGCCCTCGGCGCGCCGGATGTCGGCGCGCAGCACGAGGGCGCGCTCCCGCAGCGCCTGTTCCGCGTCGACACCGACGCGCTGTGCGAGGTTCACGATCGCGAAGAGCAGCTCGCCGATCTGCCGCTCGACGCCTTCGTCTCGCACCAGCGGGTCGTCGGGATGTGGCGTCACACGCTCGGCGAGGCGCGCCAGCGCAGCCAGGTCCGTTTCGGCCTCGCTCGCATCCATGACGTGTGGCACGACCCCGACCGAACGCGCCTTGCGGGCGAGCTTGCTCGCGTACGCGAGAGCCGGCAGTGCGACCGGGATCCCCTCGGTGACGCTCACGCGCCCCTTCTCGCTCCGCTTGATCTCCTCCCAGTTCGCCATGACCTGGCTCGGGTCGTCGGCCTCCACGTCGCCGAAGACGTGGGGATGCCGGTGCACCAGCTTGTCGTGCACGGTCCGGGCCACGCCGGCCATGTCGAAGACGCCGTCCTCGGCGCCCAGGCGCGCGTGGAAGACGATCTGGAACAGGAGGTCGCCCAGCTCTTCCTCGAGGTGGACGTTGGCCGCCCGCGTCTCGGAGGCGTCCGCCGCGGACAGTGCCGAGAGCGCATCGAGCACCTCGTAGGCCTCCTCCACGAGGTGTGGCATCAGGGACGCGTGGTCCTGGGCGCGGTCCCAAGGGCACTGCTCGCGCAGCGTGTCCATGAGGGCCACCAGGCGTGCCACCTCGGGGCCGGGTCCGAGACGCACCCCCTCGCCGAATCGCGGCACGTACAGCGAGGTGAGGTGGTCCGGCTCGAGGGTCCGGTCGAGATCCCACCAGTCCACTTCCACCACCACCTCGTCCTCGAGGCCGAGATGGTGCAACAGGACCGGACGCGGTGGCGTCGCAGCGGCGTCGTCCCCGAAGGCCAGCTTCACCTCGGAGAGGAGGTGGCGCGACCAGCACTGCGCGACCAGGAACGGCCCGCGTTCGGTCGCCGCGACGTCTGCGAACTCGGCGGCGTCGACGAGCCGGACGCCGGCCGCGAGCGGGTCGATCCCGAGCGCGGCCCAGGCCAGATCGAGGAAGGAGAGCGCCGGCACGATCGTGACCTCGACGCGCGCGTCGGCGCGCAGGAGCTCGACGGTCCGCTCGGCCACGAGGGGCGACCCGGGGACGGCATAGACCACCGCCTCCGGCGACGCCGACTGGGCCGCGACCACCAACCGTTCGACGATGGCCGCGTAGACATCGTCGAAGGTGCCCGCCGACTCGTAGACGTCGTCGAAGGTGTGCGCACCCTCGAGGGCCGCCGCGGCCGGATGGCGCGCCGTACGCAACCAGGTCGTCGCCGGGTCACGCCGGAGTTCTGCGATCCCGGGTCCGGCGAGGTCGGTGCCGGCGGGCCCCAGGCCCACCACGACGACGTGGGGGCGGTCTGCCACCGTCAGCCGCTGAACGGGCTGCTGGACGTGGAGACGGTGGCCTGGTTGGCCGGAGCGTTGAGAATGTCGGACGGCTCGGGGACGAACGGGGTCCTGACCTGCGCGGTGACCGCATGCCATATCCCGTACCGCGGGTCGACAGTCACCGAGGCGTGGCGCTCGACGCTTGTGACCGCCGCTTGCGTGGCCCGGGCGCCGACCTGCTGTACGGCCTGGGACACGATCGGCTTCGCCGTCGCGTAGGGCGTCGGGGTCCGCTTCGACAGCTCGAGCACGACGTAGCTGCCGTTCACGTTGATGGGCGCCGACGCCTTGCCGACGGCGATGCCGTCGAGCGACGAGATGCTCGTCCCCAGCTCCCCGGCGACGGCGACCAGTTCGGTGCACGGGATCGTCCCGCTCTGCGTGGCCGAGCTAGCCACCTGGCTGAACGGCGTGCCGAAGTCCACGGCGGCCTGCGCCGCCTGGGCGGACGCCTGGTCCGTGTAAGCCGCCGCGTTGAAGCACACGGTGTCGAACTGCGCGCGGTGCCGCTCGTAGTAACCCTGGAGCTTCTGCTCAGAAGAGCCGACGCCGGCCAGGTCCTCCTGCAGTGCGCTGGCGGTGGCGACGAATTGCACCTGATCGTCGACGAACCACGACGGCATCGAGCCGAGCACCTGCTGGCCGGTGAGCGGACTGGTGGCGCCGCAGCTGAACCGCGGGTTCTGGCCCTGCGCCGTCTGCGCCACCTGCTGCATCACGCCGGTGATCTGGTTGGTCAAGCTGGCCCGAGCGTCGACCAGCTGGGCCGACTCGACCGTCACGTCGTGCTTGGCGGCGAGTTGGTCGACGAGCTCGTGACCGATCACCGTGTCGAGATAGGTGGAGACGAACGCGTTGTTGGCGGTCGGGTTGTCCCCTTCGTTCTGCCCCTTGCCCGCGCCGTTCACCGGGGGCAGTCCGGCTTGGCTGCCGTTCGAAGACAGGTACGTGTTGGAGTTCAGGTAACACTGGTATTCCGCGCTCCCGGCAATCGCGTGGACCTCGGAATTCAGTGACGACTGGCTGATGGCACTGCCGTTGACCACCGCCGCGTTCGTCGGCACCGCGAACGCGGCCCAGGCGACACCGCCGCCGAGGAGAACAAGGAGTGCGAGGAGCCACTTCACGCGCCGGGCATGCTACAAGCTGCCCTCTGCAGAATTGGAATCACCCTGCGTGACGGGCAGGAGCTCTTCGACCACCTGGCGCACGCCGTCGGCCGCCGGCACACCCTCGGGCATCGGCAGCAGCAACTGGGCGAGCTCGTCGCGGTAGGTGGCCCCGGGAGCGAGCCGCCGTAGCCGGACCTGGGCGCTGGCGGGCAGCGTGACCGGTGACAGCCGCACCGTCGGACGGCGGGTGCCGCCGGGCCGGACCGAGCTCATCGCGACCTCGCCGATGCCGCGCGCCAGCGCGCTGGCGCGCAGACGGCCGAGGGCGAGCAGTCCTTCGGCGGGCGCGGGCAGCGGGCCGTAGCGGTCGACCCACTCGGCGCCGATGTCGTCGACGTCGTCGATCGTGGCGGCGGCGGCCAGGCGCCGGTACGCCTCGAGCCGCGCGTCCTCCGCCGCCACGTAGTCCTTGGGCAGGTGGGCGTCGCCGGGGACGTCGATGGAGACCGAGGGCGGCACGGGTCGTGGCTCACCGCGGGCCTCGGCGACCGCCTCGGCCACGAGCTGCACGTAGAGGTCGTAACCCACGGCGGCGATGTGCCCCGACTGGTCCGAGCCCAAGAGGTTGCCGGCGCCGCGGATCTCGAGGTCGCGCATGGCGATCTTGAACCCCGACCCCAGTTCGGTGTGCTCGCCGATCGTGCGCAGCCGCTCGTAGGCCTGCTCGGTGAGCACCCGGTCTGCGGGGTGGAAGAGATAGGCATAGGCACGCTGGCCACCCCGGCCGACCCGGCCCCGGATCTGGTGGAGCTGTCCCAGGCCGAGCAGGTCGGCCCGGTCGACGATCAGCGTGTTCACCGACGGCATGTCGATGCCCGACTCGATGATCGTCGTGCAGACTAGGACGTCGTAGCGCTGCTCCCAGAAGTCGAGCACGACGGTCTCGAGCGTGCCCTCGTCCATCTGCCCGTGGGCGATGGCGACGCGGGCCTCGGGCACGAGGTCGCGCAAGTCGCGCGCCACGCGCTCGATGTCGGACACCCGGTTGTGCACGTAGAAGACCTGTCCCTCGCGCAGGAGCTCGCGGCGGAGCGCCTCGCTGACGGCCGCCGTGTCGTGCTCGCCCACGTACGTGAGGATCGGACGCCGGTCCGCCGGCGGCGTGTTCACCATGGACAGGTCCCGGATGCCGGTGAGCGCCATCTCCAGCGTCCGGGGAATCGGGCTGGCGGTCAGCGTGAGCACGTCCACCCCCTCCGCGATGCGCTTCACGGCCTCTTTGTGCGTGACCCCGAAGCGCTGTTCCTCGTCCACGACCAACAGACCGAGCTGTTTGAATTGCACGTCCTGCGCGAGCAGGCGGTGCGTCCCGATCACCACGTCGACGCTGCCGTCGGCCAGGCCCTGCACCACCTCGCGTTGTTGGGACGGCGAGAGGAAGCGGCTCAGCAGTTCGACCCGCAACGGGTAGGGCGCAAAGCGCTCCGCGAAGGTCTGCGCGTGCTGGCTCGCCAGCAGCGTCGTCGGGACGAGCACCGCCGCCTGCTTGCCGTCCTGCACCGCCTTGAAGACACCCCGCACCGCCACCTCGGTCTTGCCGAAGCCGACGTCGCCGCAGATGAGGCGGTCCATCGGTCGCGCCTCCTCCATGTCGGCCTTGACGTCGTTGATGGCCTTGAGCTGGTCCTCGGTCTCGACGTAGCCGAACGACGCCTCCATCTCCCCCTGCCAGGGGGTGTCCGCCGCGAACGCATGGCCCTCGACCGCCAAGCGCCGCCGGTACAGCTGCACCAGTTCGGCCGCCACCTCGCCGGCGGCCGCCCGCGCCTTCGCCCGGGTCCGCTGCCAGTCGGCACCGCCCATCTTCGACAGCGTCGGCGACTCGCCACCCGAGTACGGGGTGATCGCCTCGATCTGCTCCACCGGGAGATACAGGCGGTCCGAGCCCCGGTACTGCAGTATCAGGTAGTCGCGGGTGGTGCCCCCCATGGTCCTCGTGGTCACCCCGTCGAAGCGGGCCACCCCGTGCTGACGGTGGACGACGAAGCTGCCCGCCTCGAGATCGTCGAAGAACCCGTCCGCCGCGCGTGCGCGCGGGCGGGCTCGGCGGTGGGGCATGCGGCGCCCGGTCACGTCGGTCTCGGAGAGCACCGCGACCTTGGCGTCGGGCAGCACGAAGCCGTTCGTCAGCGGTGCGGTGACCACCACCACGCCTGGCGTCGCGGGCGCCGCGCCCGTCACCGCGGCGTGCACTCCCTGCTCGGCGAGGATGCCCGAGAGGCGGGCGGCGCCCGGGCCCGTCGCCGCACACAGCGTCACCGAGTACCCCTCGCCCACCAGCGCGGTCACGCCGCTGGCCAATCGGGCCGGGTCGCCGGCGACCGGATCGAAACGCCCGACGCGCCACGCGGGCGTCGAAGGGCCCTCGGGCACGGGGGGCAGCGAGATGACCCCCGCCTTGCTCTCGCGCAGCAGCCGGTCGAACGGCACGTGCAGGCGGGGGAACGCGTCCTCGTCCCCCTCCTTGGCGCCCCAGGTGGTGGCGATCGCCTCGGCCAGCGCTGCCTCCTCGTCGAGTAGCTGCACCGCCCGGTCCCGGATGCGCCGGGGCTCGACGAGCACCACCTGCGCGCCGGCCGGCAGCAGATCGGGCAGCACCCGCGGGTCGCCGTCGAGGAACGGCAACCACGACTCCATGCCGTCGAACTGCTCGCCCCGCTCCAGACGCTCCCAGATCGAGGTGCCCCAGGGCCGCCGCGCGGTCAAGGAGCGCGCGGCGTCACGCAGCGCCGTGCCGGCCAGCATCTCCCGGCACCCGTACAGCGTCAGCGATGCGATGTCGTGCGATGAGCGTTGATCACTGATCGCGAAGGACGTGAGGCGGTCCACCTCGTCGCCCCACAGGTCGATGCGCACCGGCCCGTCGGCGGTCGACGGGAAGACGTCGACGATGCCGCCCCGCACGGCGAACTCCCCTCGGTGCTCGACCTGGTGCTCGCGTCGGTACCCGCGAGCGACGAGCTCGTGCAACAGGGACTCCGACTCGACCTGCTGGCCGCGCACGATCACCATGGGCGCGGCCGCCTCAGGGGGCGCGAGCCGTTGCAGCAGCGCCCGCACCGGGCTGACGATGACGCGGGGCGCCGGCCATGCGGCGTCGCCTTCGGTCAGGGCGTGGATGACGGCGAGCCGACGTCCCATCGTCTCGATCTCGGGGCTCACCCGCTCGAAGGGCAGCGTCTCCCAGGCGGGGAGGATGGTCACCGCCCCGCTCAGCGCGCCCACGTCGTCTTCGGGCGCCGGCCCGTCTCCGCTCGCCAGCAGACAGGTCAGGTCGTCGGCGAGGCGTTCCGCGTCGAGCCCGGTGGGGGTCACGACGAGCAGCGGTGCCCGCTCCGTGAACGTGGCGAGAGCGGCGGCCGCGACGGCCTGGGCGGACTCGGGCACGGCGACGGTGGCGTCGGCGGAACCGAGCAGCACGCCGAGCACAGGGTCGGCGCGCAGCTGACGTGGGACGGCGGACAGGCTGCCCGCCACCGGCGGCGGCGAAGGGGTGGGCGGCGTGGACATCGGCGCTATGTCGGCAGCGAGTGGCACCACGACATGGCGGCTTCGATGCCGTCCGCCGCCAGGCGCTCCACGGAGTCGGCTGCCGTCTCCACGGCCGCGCCCAACAGTTCTCGCACGGCCTTGGGCGGGCGCCGCAGCACGTGCGATGCGCCCTGCTCTGCGCTCGGTGGTTTGCCGACACCGATGCGCACCCGCAGGAAATCCTGCGAGTGGAGGTGCGTCGCGATGGAGCGCAGTCCGTTGTGCCCGGCCAGACCGCCCCCGGACTTGAGACGCACGGTGCCGGGAGGCAGGTCGAGTTCGTCGTGCATGACGACGATGGCCGAAGGGTCGTCGATGCCGAAGCGCCGGGCCAGCGCACGCACGGCGACGCCCGAGTCGTTCATGTATGTCGTGGGTATCGCCAGGGCAACCAGGCGCCCGCCGATGGTCGCGGTGGCGACGAGCGCCTGAACCCCCTTCTCGGCCCGCAAGGACGCCCCATGCCGTCGAGCCAGCAGTTCGACGGCGTCGGACCCCGCGTTGTGGAGGCTCCCGGCGAACTCCGCTCCCGGGTTGCCCAGCCCGACGACCAAGAGGTCAGCCGGGGTGCCCCGGCGCTCCGACCGGGCAAAGGGGCGGCGCAGGGCTTAGCCCTCGTCTGCGGCGGATTCCGATGCCTGCGCCTCGCCGGCGGCCTCGGCGCCTTCCTCGGCCGCGCCTTCCTCGCCCTCGCCCTCCGCGGCGACCTCTTCCTCCACGACGACACGCGGCGGCTGGCCGATCGCGATGGCCGTCTCAGGGTCGACTTCGGTCGTGACGCCCGGCGGCAGGGTGAGGTCGGACACGCGTATCTGCCCACCGATCGTCAGCTCGCTGATGTCGGCTTCGAGACCCGACGGGATGGCCGCCGGCACCGCGTTGATCGGGAGCGTGAACATCTGCTGCTCGACGAGGCCGTCACCGTGCTGCACCTCGAGGGCCTCGCCGACGAGGGTGATGGGCACGTCCGCGCTGATCACCTCGTCGCGCCGGACGATGATGAAGTCGACGTGGGTCACCGTCTGGGCCACGGGGTGGCGCTGCAGATCACGGGCCAGCGTCAGGTAGGTCCCGGAGCCGGTGTCGAGCGACAGGAGCTGGTTGGCCCCGGCCTCGCCGTTCAGGGCCACCCGCAGCTCGCGGGCTCCGACGGCCACCGGCAGGGGGTCCGTCCCGTGCCCGTAGATCACGCCGGGGATCTTCCCCTCGCGCCGGAGGCGGCGCGCGGCGCTGGAGCCCCTGGGGCGCCCAGTTTCGGCGGCGAGTACGACTTCGGCCATGACGGATCTCCTCGGGTACGGCGAGAGCGGTGTGCACGCGCCGCTGCTGCGGGCCGTGCGAACGGCCTACCAGGATACTCGGCCCGGGCGGGCAGACCAACCGCGGCCGCGGCACCCGGGCCACGGCAGAATTGGCCCCCGAGGACTCCTCGGTATCATGCCGCGGTGGACGAGAGCCGCCCCTCCGCGGCCAGCCGCCGTGCGGCCGGCTCCGTCCTGGTCCTGGGCGCCGGCTTCCTGGGGGCGCACGTGGTCCGCCGCTTGCTCGACAACGGCCACCGGGTCCGCGTGCTGTCGCGGAGTCGCCCCCACGGACGGGCCCAGCACCTCACGGCGGGAGCGGAGGTCATCGTCGGTGATGCCGGGGTCACCAAGACGGTGGCCGAGGCCGTCGTCGGGATGGACCACGTCGTCTTCGCCCTCGGGTCACTGGTGCCGCCCGAAGCGGAGCAGGAACCGCATCTCGACCTCTCCTTGACCCTGCAACCGCTCCTGGAGCTCCTCGGCGTTCTCGCCCAGGGGCCCCGCCTCCCCGTCTCGTACTTGTCGTCCGGAGGGACGGTCTACGGGAACGCGGCGACGTTCCCGATCGCCGAGACGGCGCCGACGGTGCCACTCTGCGTCTACGGCATCACGAGGCTCACCGCAGAGAGGTTCGTGCTGCGCTACGGGACGATGAACGACGCCGACGTCCGGCTCCTGAGGATCGGCAACGCCTACGGAACGGGTCAGACCACAGCCCGGGGCCAAGGGATCGTGGGCACCGCGCTCGAGCGGTGCCGTTCGGGGGAGTCTCTCGTGCTCTACGGGGACGGACAGGTCTGGCGTGATTTCGTCCACGCCGAGGACATCGGCCTGGCTGTCGCCGCGCTGATCGACACCGGCGGTCCCTCTGTCGTGAACATCGGTAGTGGCGTCGCCACATCGATGGCCGAGGTCGTCACGCTCGCCCGGGAAGTGAGCGGACGGCCGCTGGCGACCACGTCCAAGGACTTCCGGGACTTCGACCTCCCGCGGGTGCAGCTCGACGTCTCGGTCCTTCGTTCACTGGTCGACTATCAGCCGAGGACCCTGCGCGAAGGCATGCAGGAGGTCTGGGCCGACATGACCAAGGAGCCGGCGCCGGGGGTGGTCGCCGACCAGTCCTCCGGGGCCGAATGAGCGCGCCCCGCACGCGAACCGACACAGACCAGGGCCCGATCCTCCAGCTCACGCTCCACGTCGATCAGACGTCGGCCGACGTCTGGCACCTTCCCGGCGAGGTCTCACTCTCGGGGTACGTCGACAACGTGTCCGACCCCGAGACGGCCCAGGTGAAGGTCCAGGTGCGCGGTCACGAGCCGGTGACCGCCACGTTGTCGCCCGTGGACCGGGACAAGGCGGGCGCAACCCGCCTGCGATGGTCTGTCCGGCTGCGG
>DASXBZ010000031.1:0-5047 GCA_036491435.1 Acidimicrobiales bacterium | reverse complement strand
CAGGAACTTGGTGGCGATCGGCGCGGCGACCGCACCGCCCACACCGCCGCCGACGACCAGCACCGCGAAGGCCAGGTCCCCGTGGTACCCGATGAACCAGGCGTCGGTCTGCGGCGGATTGGCATTGCCGAACTCGGCCGTCCCCGTCTTGCCGAGGGTGCCGGCGGGAAGGCCGGCGCCCGCCGCGGTCCCCACGGAACTCGTGACGACGGCCTGCATCATCGTCCGCAGGCTGGCCACCATCGTGGGGTCGAGCGCCGCCGCCGGCGCCGAGTCGTCATTGGCGCCGGAGACGAGGCGGGGCAGGTGCAGGCTGCCCGAGTCGACCGAGGCGGCGACGTTGGCCATGGCCAGCGGTGACACCGCGACCCGCGCCTGACCGATGGCCGTCGCGGCGGCCTCGGAGGTCGAGCCTGGCGTGGGTACCGTGCCGCCGAAGGCCGACAGACCCATCTTCACGGCGGTGCCGATCCCGAATTGCGAGGCCGTCGTCGCGTAGCTCGCGGCCGGGAGCGAGTTCGACAGGCCGATGAAGGCGGTGTTGCACGACATGGCGAACGCTTGGAGCAGCGAGAGCGAGGACGTGGTCTCCCCCTCGAAATTGTGGAACACCTCGCCGTTGACGGTGACGGTGGGCGGGCACGACGCCGGGCTCGAGGGCGAGGCACCGTGCTCGAGCAGGTCGGCCGACGTGACGACCTTGAACGTCGACCCGGGCGGGTACGCACCGCTGAAGGCGTTGTTGACCTGCTGGGTGTCGGGCAGGCTGACGGATGCCAGCACGCTCCCGGTCGACGCCTGGATGGCGACGAGATCAGCGGGGGATGTCTCGCCGCTGAGCGCCGATTCTGCGGCTTGTTGGATCGCCGGGTCGATGGTCGTCTGCACCGCCGCGCCCGGCCGATCCGGAAAGCGCTTCAGGGTCGCCACCGTGGTGCCGGTGTGGTCGCTGACGGCGACGGTGGCTCCCGGTGTGCCGGCGAGCTGGTGTTCGTAGGCCTGTTCGATCCCGGTCTGACCGACGGTGTCCCCGGCCGCGTACGCGGGGCCGAGCTGTTGGATCTCTTGCGCGGTGACGGGACCGACCGTGCCGACGACGTGGGCGCCGAGCTCGGGCGTCAACGGGCTCCGGGCACCGAACGTGTTGAAGACCGTGCCCGGGACGGGATAGACGACCGGCTTCAATTGGTCGTAGCGGGCCTGGGTGAGCGAGATCACCGGGACGAACCACGTGGGGTGGGCCAACGCGGTCATTTCGGCCGCCTGGATCTGGGCGGCGGTGGCGCCGGTCTGCAACAACGCCGCGGTCAGCGCGTTGCCGTCGGTCACGCGTGAGCCCTCGATGCCCACCGACACCATCGGTGCGTCGGTCGTGAGCGGCGCGGCGCCGGTACCCAAGACGCCGGCTCTCGCCGGCCACGTGACAGTGGTGGCGACGGTGTCGCCGGGACCGAGCGACGGGATGATCGAGCGGGGCGACCACACCACCCGCCACGAACCCGAGGCGTCGCTCAGGTGCAGGGTGCTGTGCACGGTGAGGGAACCGATCGTCCCGAGCACGAGGTGGCTCGTGACGGCCGCCGTCGCGTCGGAGCCGTTGGTCGACACCGCGCCCAGGCCGTAGGTGGAGGCCGTCAGGCGAAGGTCGCTCGCCACCCGACGGTTGAACGACACGAAGTCCGCGGGCGGCTTGTCCACGAGCCGTTGCATCGCCCGATAGTCCCGGTGGCTCCAGGCCGAGAGGTACTGGCTCGCCGTTCCGTTGGGCCCCGGCACGCCGCCGCCGCAGGCGGCGAGCAAGCCCGACGCCACCCCGACGCCGCCGGTGACGGCGAGCACACGTCGCAGCCGGCCGCGGTCCCTTCGCGGTGCGTCGTACCGGCGTTCGGCCTTCATGGATTCGCCACTCTTGCACCCCGGGCCTGTCACCGTCGTTCACCCATCCGCCGTGTGTGCTCTCCCGCTACGCTGACCTCTCCGGCGCACAAAGGGGAATCAGCATGTACAAGGTGCTCGTAGTGGGGACCGACGGCTCCGAGAGAGCCGACCGCGCGGTCGCGGCGGCCGCGGAGATCGCTCGGTCGTGGGGGTCGGAGCTGCACATCGTCACGGCGACGCGTGCACCCAGGGCAAGCGCGGCGTTGGCGTCGACGACGGGTGCGCCGCTGGTTGACACGGGAGTCGGCGCGGCACTCCTCGAGGAGGCCGCCAAGAACGTCGGCGAGGAGGCCTTGCGGAAGCACGGGGAGGGGTTGGCGGCAGAGGCGCATGCCGCGAACGGAAACGCGGACGACGTGATCTTGTCCACGGCGGCCGAAGTGGGCGCGGACCTGATCGTGGTGGGGAGCAAGGGGATGAAGGGGGCGCGCCGCTATCTCGGCAGCGTGCCGAATTCGATCGCCCACGGCGCGCACTGTGCCGTGCTCGTCGTGAAGACGGACTAGGGCGACAGGCTCTCGCCGGGAGGACCGTGTCGCAAGAGCCACAGAACCTCTTCGCCGGAGAGATCGCCACGCACTACGACGCGGATTCGACTGGGGTATTCGATCCCTCCGTCGTCGCCGGCACCGTGGACTTCCTGGCCGAGTTAGCGGGCGAGGGGAGAGCCCTGGAATTCGCCATCGGGACCGGGCGCATCGGGCTGCCCTTGAGAGAGCGCGGCGTCCCCGTGGCGGGTATCGAGCTCTCGCCCGACATGGCGGCGCAGTTACAGAAGAAGGCCGGCGCTGAGGCGATCGACGTCACGATCGGTGACATGACGTCGGCTCGGGTCGACGGGAGCTTCCGCCTCGTCTATCTGGTGTACAACACCATCGGGAACCTCCTCTCACAGGACGAGCAGGTCGACTGCTTCTGCAATGCGGCGGCGCATCTCGAGCCGGGCGGATGCTTCGTGATCGAGGTCCTCGTCCCGCCGCTCCGTCGTCTCCCGCCCGGCGAGTCGTCGCTGGTGTTTACGCTCACGCCGCAAAGAGTGGGGTACGACGAGATCGACGTGGCACGGCAGCTGGGCGTGTCCCACCACATCTGGTTCCGCGAGGACGGTCCGCAGCGGTTCGCCACGCCTTGGCGCCTCGTGTGGCCCGCCGAGCTCGACCTGATGGCCCGCATCGCCGGGCTACAGCTCCGCGAGCGGTGGCAAGACTGGGACCGGTCGCCCTTCACGGGCGACAGCATGAAGCACGTGTCGGTCTGGGAGAAGCCCGGACGCTGAGGCCGCCGGTGTCCTAGGTGTCGTTCGGCGGACCGAACCAGAACGTCAGTGCGTCGGTGAGCCCGGGATCGGACGGCGCACCGACCCAGCCGACGTGTCCGTCGGGCCGGATCATCACGGCCGGGGGAGCGGGCACGTCGCCGGTGACGGGAAGCTCCCACACCCCTTCGTAGACGGCGTCCACGAGCTGGACACGGTCCGCCCAGGGGGAGATGTCGAACGTCCCGCTCCCGTCGAACTGCAGCAGCACGGGCTTGGCGGCGTGCAACAGACTGAACACGCGTCGGGGGCCGTCAGCGGTGATCACGTCGAGATCGGGCATGCGGCGACCGAGCAACGGGTGGCCTGCCCCGAGGTCGTACCGGACGTCCAGGCCGGAGATCATCCCGGCGAATCGCTTGCGTGTCGCATCGAGGCTGAACACCTCCGTCATGAAGAAGTCGCGCAGTGCCTCGGTGCGGTCGTCGGCGCGGCGGAGTGCGATTTGCGCCATCGTGTTGTGCAGGACGCGTGCACCGACCGGGTGGCGCTCGGCGTGGTAGGTGTCGAGTAGCGCGTCCGGAGATACGCCCTTGACGACCTGGGCCAGCTTCCATCCCAGATTCACGGCATCCTGCACACCGATGTTGAGGCCCTGTCCTCCCGCCGGCGCGTGGATGTGGGCGGCATCGCCCGCCAGCAGGACGCGCCCGTTGCGGTAGGCCGCCGCTTGCCGCGTCATGTCGGTGAACCGGGAGATCCACGCAGCGCTCCGCACGCCGTAGTCGGTGCCGTCGGCATCGACGAGGGCACGACGGAGGTCGTCGAGGCCCGGCGCATCAGCGTCTTCGACGTGCTCCTCGGCGAGGACGACCCGTACCCGGCCGCCGTCCGCTGGGCCGATGCCGCCCCCATGGCGCTGGCCGAATGTTGGTTGCTCCTCCATGTCGGCCTCGGCGATCAGCCAGCTGACCGTTGGGTCCCACCCCGGGAAGCCGATGCCGGCAGCCCTTCGGATCGCGCTGCGCCCTCCGTCACATCCGACGACGTAGCTCGCCCGGATCGATCGGCCTTCGGCGAGGTGGACGTGGACGCCGTCGTCATCCTGATCGACGCCCGTCACATCGCACCCGCGTTGGATGGGAACGCCGAGCTCGTCGACCCATCCGCCGAGGATCCGCTCGAAGTGCCTCTGCCACAACGCGAGCCCGTAGTTGTGACGAGTTGGAAAATCGCTGATGTCCAATGGGACCGCCGCGAAGCTCTGGACCTGCATCGCCTCACCTTCGGTGAGAAACCGCTCAGCGATGCCGCGCTGGTCGAGCACCTCGATGGTGCGCGCATGCAGGCCTCCGGCGCGCGAGCTCTCGACCTCTTGACTGGCGCGCCGCTCGACGATGGCAACGTCGACCCCCGCCAACCACAACTCGCCCGCCAGCATCAATCCGGTCGGGCCACCGCCGACGATGATCACGGCGTGGTCGGTGTTCTCTCGCATCGCGCTCCTCCTCTCGCGTGGTCGTGACGACTCGCCGAAACCACGGCCGAGCATTGTCAGCACAAGGGAGGGCCTTGTGGGAAGCCCCCCTCTCCGATGTACGATGGTGACGGCGGGGACGGCCCAGGATCTCTTTTGTCGTGAGCCTGTGTCCCCGGATGCGACGTGACGACCGAGGATGCGCTCGACGAGACCGCAGTGAGGGTCCACATGAGTGACGCACCGCCGGGCCCGCTCCTCGTACTGGTCACCGGCCTGCCCGGCACCGGCAAGTCGACGATGGCCGATGTCGCCGCCGCGGCGTTCGGTGCGCCGGTGCTCGGCCACGACTGGGCGATGAGCGGCCTGCGCCCCTA
>DASXBZ010000030.1:0-18287 GCA_036491435.1 Acidimicrobiales bacterium | reverse complement strand
ACGACCTGTGACGAGCCGCCCGGCGCCATCGTCACGCCGTAGAGCGCGTCGCCCGTCTCCATGGTCCGCTTCTGGTGCGAAACGATGAGCAGTTGCGCCTCGTCGCGGAACTCGTGCACGAGGGCGAGGAAACGGGAGAGGTTCACGTCATCGAGTGCGGCCTCGACCTCGTCCATCATGTAGAAGGGCGAGGGGCGGCTGCGGAAGACCGCGAAGAGGAATGCGAGCGCGGCCATCGAGCGCTCGCCGCCGGAGAGCAGGGAGACGCGGCGGATGTTGCGGCCGGCGGGCCGCACTTCGATCTCGACGCCGGTGTTCAGGAGGTCGTCGGGCTCGACGAGCGAGAGGCGGCCCGTGCCGCCGGGGAAGAGCATCGCGATCAGCGCAGAGAAGTGCTCGTTGACGTCGGCCGCCGCGGCGGCGAACGACGTCATGATCTCGTGGTCGAGGGTGCGCACGACCTCGTGGAGCTCGCGGCGGGCGCCGCGCACGTCGTCCACCTGTGCCTCGAGCTCCTTGTGCCGCTCCTCCAACTGCGACAGCTCCTCGAGCGCGAGCGGGTTGACGGGGCCGAGCGCGACGAGCTTGCGCTCGAGCTCGTCGCCGTGCTGCTGGAGCGTGGTGTCGGCGGGCGCCTCGGGCTCGGGCAGCCCGACCAGCTCTTCGGGGCGCGCGTTGAGGTCGCGGTGGATGTGCTCGGTGAGCGACTCGGTGCGCAGGTCGACCTCGTTGGCCTCGAGGTCGAGGGCGCGGGTGCGGTTGCGCACCGCGTCCAACCGCTGCTCGGTGGTGTGGCGGTCCTGGCGGAGTTGCTCGAGCTTCTCGCCGCCGGCCCGCACCGCGTCGACCTGGTCCTGGTAGTCGTGGCGCAGCGCGTCGAACACCTCGTCGAGCCGTTGCTGCTCGGCCTCGACGAGCTCTTCGAGGCGGCGCAGCGCGGTGCCCTCGGCCTCGAGGCGCTCGCGCCGGGCGGCGGCGCTCGCGCGCTCCTCGGCGTGCCCGGCGAGGCGCCGCTCGACCTCGGCGTGCCGCTCGGAGAGCACGCGCCGGCGCTCGGCGACGCCGGCGACCCGTACCTCGAGCTCTTGGCGCCGCCCGAAGACTTCGGCGCGGCGCTCCTCGAGGGCGCGCCACGCGTGCAGGGCCTCGGTCAGGTCGGGGAGCGCCCGTCCGAGCTGGCTCTCCTCCGCGGTGACCTCGGCCAGGCGCTGCTGCGCTTCGTAGACGGCGGTGCGGGCGTCATCGAGCTCGGCGGCCAGGCGCGTCTGCTCCTCGGCCGCGCGCTCGACTTCGGCGCGCTTGGCCTCGAGGGCGGCGCCGTGGCGGTCGGCCGCCCGCTCGGCCGCGGTGCGGGCGTCCCGTGCCCTCGACGATGCGATGCGGGCCTCGGTCAGGACGGCCTTGGCGAGCTCGGCCGCAGCGGCGGCCTCTTCCGCACGCCGACGCGCCTCTTCCACCGCCGCCTTGGTGACGACGCCGGCGCCGCTGCGCACGCGCCAGCCCGTCGCGGCGAACCGGTCGCCCTCGGGTGTGACGACGACGAGGTCGTCGCGGGCGAGGGAGAGGTCGATCGCCTCCTCCCAACCGTCGACGCGCACGGCGCGGCCGACGAGCGTGTCGAGCACAGACTCGGCGACGGCGCCACCCTGGCGGGCACGGACGTGCGTCCGCACGGATTGGGCGCTCGTGCCGGGCGGGAGTCCCGTCGTCGCCGTCGTCTCGGCGCCACCGTTCAGCCCGTTCTGCCGCGGTGCCAGCACCGCGCCCGTGACCCCGCGGTCACGCAGCGTCGCCAGTGCCGCCTGCGCAGAACGGCGACCGTCGACGACGACCGCCGCCACACCGGCTCCCGCCGCGGCCTCGAACGCCGCATCCCAGCCGTCGTCGATCTCGACGAGGTCGACGAGCGAGCCGACCACGCCGTCGACCTCTCGCAGCAGCTCGCGTCCTCCCGCGCCCTGCAGCTCGGCCAGCGCGCGCTCCAAGGCCTCGGCCCGCGCCTCGCTCCGGTGGCGCGCGTCGGTCGCTTCGTCAGCCCTGGCCTGAGCGGCCTCGGCGGCGCGGGCGGCCTCCTGCAATTCCTCTGTCGTCGCGGCGAGCGTGGCGTCGAGCGCCGCTGTCGCGCCGTCGAGCTCTTCGGACTCGCGAACCAGCAGGTCCGCGCGCACCGCGGCGCCCGCCTGTCGCTGTTCGAACGACGCGACCCGTTCGCCGAGGCCGTCGAGGTCCTGCTGTTCGCGGACGGCGGCCCGCGTGATGAGCTCGCGCCGGGCCTGGGTGCGGGCCATCGCCTGCTCGGGGTCGGACTCGCCGCCCAGCACGTCGGCCCACCGCTCGCGCAGCGCTGCGTCCTCGGCCTCGAGGGTCGCCAACGCGGCCGCAAGTTCGGCCCGCTCGGGCGCGCCGCCCGCGGACTCCTCGTCGTCCGCCGTCTGGAGCTCGCCGGCCAGGCGGGCGGCCTCGGCCTCGAGCGTGGAGACGACGTCGACGTCGGCGGCCGCGTCCAACGCGGCCAGGACACCGCGTCCTCGCTCGCGCAGCACGCCCTGCTGGCCGCGGGCCCGCTCGACGAGACCCTGGACCCGGCCGAGCGCGTTGGCGAGGTCCTCCTCCCGGCGGGACGAGAGCTCCGCCGTCGTGCTGGACGCCTCGGCGTCGAGCTGCTCGAGCGCAGCGTGCAGCTCGCGCTCCTCGTCCCGGCACACGGTGAGGTTCTGGGCGGCGGCCACCCGCCGGGCCGTCAGCTCGGCCATCTCCGCCCCGGCCAAATAGCGGCGCACCGCCAACAGCTCGGAGGCGACCGCGTCGTGCGAGCGGGCAGCCGCGGCCTGGCGCTCCAAAGGACGGATCTGGCGACGCACCTCGCGCACCAGGTCGCCCAGGCGCTCCAGGTTCTCGGCCGTCGCGGCGAGGCGGCGCTCGGCGCGCTCCCGGCGCCGGCGGTGCTTCAGGACACCCGCCGCCTCCTCGATGATGGCCCGTCGGTCCTCGGGACGGGCGTTGAGCACCGTGTCGAGCTGGCCCTGCCCGATGATCATGTGCTGCTGGCGGCCGACTCCAGAGTCCGACAACAGCTCCTGGATGTCGAGCAACCGGCACGGCGCGCCGTTGATGGCGTACTCGGAGTCGCCCGAGCGGAAGAGGGTCCGGGTGATGGTGACCTCGGAGAGGTCGACGGGCAGCTTGCCCGAGGAGTTGTCGATGGTCAGCGAGACCTCGGCCCGCCCCAGCTGGGGCCGCGACGAGGTCCCCGCGAAGATGACGTCTTCCATCTTCGCCGAGCGCAGCGAACGCGGCCCTTGGGCCCCCAACACCCAGGTGACGGCGTCGACGACATTGGACTTCCCGCTCCCGTTCGGCCCGACGACGACGGTGATCCCGGGCTCGAATTCCAGCACCGTGGGGTCGGCGAAGGACTTGAAACCCTTCATGCTGAGGGACTTCAGGAACATTCGGAGCGACCCTACAGGGTGCCTACCGGTGGGGTCGGCGTTTCACGACCCCTATCGGGGTGGGCAGCCGAACGCTGGCGCCAGCCCCGGCCTTACACCTGGCAGTGCTCGCAGAAGAACGTCGACCGCCCACCGGCCTTCACCCGCACGATGTTGTTGCGGCAGCGCCGGCACGGCTCGCCCTCCCGGTCGTAGACCTGGTGCGACCCCTGGTACGCGCCGACCTCGCCGAACAGGTCCCGGTACTGCTCGTCCGCCAGCGACGAGCCCCGGTGCTTGATCGCGTCCGCCAGCGTCTCCACGATCGCCCGGTACAGCCGGCGGACCTCGGTCGCCGTCAACGAGTCGGCCGCCCGGTCGTAGCGGAGACCGGCCTGGTACAGCATCTCGTCGGAGTACAGGTTCCCGATCCCGGCGGTGAACGACTGGTCCATCAGGAGCGCCTTGATCCCGCCGTGGTGCTGGTGCAGCAATGCCCCGAAGCGGTCCCAACTCATGAGGTCCTCGATCGGGTCGAATCCGAGGTGCGCCAGCTCGGGGATCGCCTTGCGGATCGCGGCGCCGTCGCCGCCGGCCGACCCCGACACCGGCGACATGGGCGTCCCGTCGGACTTCAGCGGCGGGGTCGACACGAACAATTCGCCGAACGTGCGGGGGTCCACGTAGCGCAGCTCGCCGCCCTGGGTGAAGGTGATCACCACGTGCGTGTGCTTCGGCTTGGGATCCTTCAGCGACTTCACCCGCAACAGCTGTCCGCTCATCCCGAGATGCACGACCAACGTGTCCCCGTTGTCCAGCGTCAACAACAGGTACTTCCCGAGTCGCCCCACCGACTTGATCGTCCGCCCCTCGAGCAGCCCCCGGAAGTGCTTGGCCGACGGGTGCCGGCGCACCGACCGGCCGTTCGCGACGGACACGGCCTTGATCTTGCGGCCCACGACCTCCCGTGAGAGGTCCTGGCGCAGCGTCTCGACCTCGGGCAGCTCAGGCATCGCTCACCTCGACCTCGACCTCGACGTCGGCCTCGACCCCGACCTCCACCCCAACCTCGACATCGACCGAAGCCGCCGCGTCGCCGAGCTCCTCCCATGCGGCCCACGCCGCCCGCGCCGCCTCCTGCTCCGCGTCCTTCTTCGAGCGCCCCTCGCCGATGCCCCAGCTCTTGCCACTGAGGAACACCTCCGCCGTGTACGCCCGGTCGTGGTCCGGCCCCGACCCCACGACCACATACCGGGGCGTCCCGTCCCCGTCGCGCACCGCCTTCTCCTGCAGGCGCGACTTGTGGTCGAAGTCGTCCGGCTCCTCCCCGGCCCGAGCGATCGCCGTCCCGAGCTCGCGCAGCACCAGGTCCCGGGCCGCGTCCCACCCCGCATCCAGGTACACCGCACCCAAGATCGCCTCGAACGCGTCCGACAAGATCGACGCCTTCATCCGGCCGCCCGACCCCTCCTCGCCGCGCCCGAGCAGCAGCACCTCGCCGACGCCCAGGCGCCCGGCGACCAGCGCCAGGACCCGCGCGTTCACGACGGCGGAGCGGACCTTCGCCAGCTTGCCTTCGGGGAACTCTGGATACCGCTGATAGCAGTACTCGGCGACCACCAGGCCCAGCACGGCGTCGCCCAGGAACTCGAGACGCTCGTTCGACGGCGCGCCGCCCTCCTGCTCGCCGCACCAGCTGCGATGCGCCAGGGCGTGTTGGAGGAGGCTCAGGTCGCCGAAGGTGTGGCCGAGACGTGCGGCCAGGGCGGCCGCCCCCGCAGCGCCCGTGTCATCCCTGCTGGAGCTTGGCGTAGACGTAGTCAACGGCGTCACGGACCGTGCGCAGGTCCTCGAGATCCTCGTCATCGATGCGGAAGCCGACGGTGCGCTCACCCAGCTCCTCCTCCAGCGCCTCGACCAGCTCGATCAAGGCGAGCGAGTCGGCGTCGAGATCCTCCACGAAGGAGGCCCCTTCCGTGATCGACGATGGATCAGTCTCCAAAATGTCGGCCAACTGGTCCCTGATCAGCTCGAACACCCCGTTCCGATCGAGCGGGCCCTGGTTCGTGTGGGTCTCGGCTGGCACGCCGCCCAGTGTAGGTGTCAATTGCGTGGAACCGCCCGTTTACCCCGTCTGAACAGGACTTTTGGCCGATCCCGCAATTCGTCGAATTCGCCTCCGGCCTGCCCCGCCTCTCCGCCGGACCCCTCCCCGGGGCGTCACCGCCTCCGCTCAGGCGCCCTCGGCGCCCTCTCCGTCCTCCACGGGCCGCACCGCGGCCGCCACCTTGTCGACCAGGCCCTTCGTGGCGCACTCATGGGCCACGAGCACGGCGTTCATCATCGCGGTCGCGTTGGACGAGCCGTGGCTGATCACGCACACCCCGTCGGTCCCCAGCAACATCGCTCCCCCGGTGTTCTCCGGCTCGAACTGGGCCGCCAGCGGCAACAGGTGCGGGAGGAGGACCTCGGCCGCGGCCCTGGTCTCGTCGTTGGTGCCGAAGACGCCGAGCATCGTGTCGAAGAGGAAGCGCAGCGAGCCCTCGAGCGTCTTGAGCGTGACGTTGCCGGTGAACCCGTCCGTCACGATGACGTCGGCCGGCGACGGCAACAGGTCCCGGCCCTCGAGGTTCCCGACGAACTCGAAGGTCCCCTGCGGGCCTGCGGCGTCCTCCACCAGGAGGCGGTGGGTCTCCTTGACCAGCGGTGTCCCCTTGGTCGCCTCCTCTCCGATGGAGAGCAGGCCGACGCTGGCCGACTCGGTCCCGAAGCGGGCCGACACGTAGGCCGCGCCCATCTGGGCGAACTGCACGAGCATGGCTGGCGTGCACTCGGCGTTGGCGCCAGCGTCGACCAGCACCGCCGGCGTGCGGCCGAGCCGGGGCAGCGGCGTGGCGATGCAGGGCCGGACGACCTTGGGCAGGCGACCCATGCGCAGCAGCGCCGAGGCCATCGTCGCCCCAGTGTTACCGGCCGAGACCATGGCCGACGCCTTGCCGTCACGCACCAGCTCGGCGGCCCGCACCAGCGACGAGTCCTTCTTGCGGCGCACCCCGCCGGCCGGGTCCTCGTCCATGGCGATGACCTCGGTGCACCCCACGAGCTCGAGGCCCATGGTGTCGCCGACCTGCTCGGGCGGACCGACCAGCACGATGCCGATGCCGTGCTCGACGGCGGCGCGCTTGGCACCCTCGACGATCTCGCCAGGAGCCTTGTCGCCGCCCATGGCGTCGACGGCAACGGGGAGCTTGGCCAGTGCCTCGGGCGACGGACGTTCGCCCCGGCGGCTCAAGTCAGTCGACCTCGACGGCCTGGCGACCCTTGTACCAACCGCAGCTGGGGCAGACCACGTGCGGAGTCTTCGCGGCCTGGCAGTGCGGGCACACGCTGCGCGGCGGCCGGCTGAGCCGCCAGGCGCCAGCTTGGTGGCTGCGGCCCTTGGCCTTGGACTTCTTCTTCTTGGGAACTGCCATGAACGGACTCCAACGATCGGTTCGGGTCGCTCCGGGTGCGCCCTGCGGCACGCCGTGGGCGCTCTGAGACGTGCAAGCCCTCCGGGGAGGGCTACCGGAGCACGTCGAGGTTAGCCCACCGGGGGTCCCTGGGGGCAACGCAGCCGCAGTCGCCCTCGTTCCGGTTCGCTCCGCACTGCGGGCAGAGGCCAGCGCAGTCCTCCTTGCAGAGGGGCGCCATCGGCAGCTCGAGCACCACGGCGTCGCGCACCAGCGGTGCCAGGTCGATGGTGTCGAGCTCGATCGGGTAGAAGTCCTCGTCGCTCGGGCCGGCGACGGCCACGTCGGCGAAGCGCTCGTGCACCGGGATCTCGAGCACACCCTCGACGGGCTCGGCGCAACGCCGGCAGGTGCCGACCCACGGCGCCCGGATGGTGCCCTCCGCCTCGATCCCGCCGTCGAAGGAGACCAGCTCGACGTCGACCTCGGCCTCGGCGCCGATCGGCATGACACTGCGGCCCTCGTCGATGCCCTGCTCGTGCAGCGGGCCGGCGAGTGCGACCTCGCCCCGTCGGACCTCGTGCGCGTGCTGGCCGCTCTTTCGCCGCAGCCGGGCGACGTGGACGATGAAGGGGTCGGCGGTCGCCATCAGGACTGGTCCTGGTCGAAGAAGCCGTCTTCCTCCAATCCGGCTGCCTCGTCTACGCCCGGTGCCTCGAGCGTCGGGGCGGCCAGCTTGGCGCGGCCGGCCTGGACGGTGCGGGTGAGGCGGTCGAGCACGATCTCCATGCCGGCCAACTTCTGGTCGACGAAGTCCTCGGCCTGGTGACGCAGGGCGCGGGCCTCCTCGTTGGCGTCGTCGAGGATGCGCTGCGCCACCGCGTTCGCCTGCCGCACGATCTCGGTGCGCTGCACCATGTGCTCGGCCTGCGCGCGGACTTCGTCCATGAGCGCTTCCGCCTCTCGGCTGCGCTCCGCCATGAATTCCTCGCGCTCGCGGAGGAGCCACCGGGCCTGGCGCAGTTCGTCCGGCAGGCTTTCGAGCCCCGCCTGGACGAGTGAGGTGACTTCGTCGCGCGACACCATCACCGAGGAGGAGAGCGGCATCGACTTGGCGGAGTGGATCAGGTCGAGCAGTTGGTTGAGGATCGACTCGATCCCGACCTCCTCGACTGGCTCCTCTTCTTCGACATCGAGGAAGCGGTCGCTCACCGCTTTCCCCCTCCCTCCTTGTACTTCGCCGCCAACGCCTTGGCGACCGGCTCGGGCACGAAGGCCGAGACGTCGCCGCCAAAACGCCACACCTCGCGCACCAGCTTCGAGGCCATGAAGGACACCTCGGGACTCGTGGGAACGAAGATCGTCTCGACGCCGGAGAGGTGGTTGTTCATCTGCGCCATCTGCATCTCGGCCTCGAAGTCCGAGACGGCGCGCAGTCCCCGGATGATGGCGTCCGCGCCGACGTCACGGGCCACCCAGACGGTCAGGGTCGACATCGAAATGACCTCGACGCTCGGGATGTGCGCGGTGGCCTCCACGAGCAATTCTTGACGCTCGTCGAGTTCGAAGAGGGCAGCGCCCTTCTGCGGGTTGCGCACTGCCGCCACCACGACCTTGTCGAAGAGCTTGGAGGCTCGCTCGACGATCTCGAGATGGCCGTTGTGGAACGGGTCGAAGGAGCCTGGGAAGAGGCCGACCTTCATCCGCCCTCTCCTGTTTCTCCTGCGTCGCCTTGGTGATGAGCCACGGTGATGAGCGTACCGCCGTACCGGCGCTCCCTAGCGACCACCCAGGTGTCCGGCAGGGCGATGGGCGCGGACGATTCCATCACGACCGTGTCGGCATCGAGGGCTTCGAGAAGCGCCGGCCAGTCCGAGAAGTCGTAGGGCGGATCGCACAGCGCGAGGTCGAAGGCGTGGCCCGCGCCCGGCCGCTGGTTCCCCGTGCCTGTGCGGAGCCAGCCGGGAAGGACGGCCCGCACGAGGGTGGCGTCGGCGTCGGCCAGCCCAACGGCGGTGAGGTTCTCCCGCACGGCGTCGAGGGCGTCGGGGTCAAGGTCGACGAACGTGGCCGAGGTCGCGCCCCGCGAGAGCGCCTCGACGCCGAGGGCGCCGCTGCCGCAGAAGAGGTCGATGACCTTCAGGCCTTCGATGCCGCCTTGCGAGCCCAAGATGTCGAAAATCGACTCTCGCACCCGGTCCGAGGTCGGCCGCACGGATTTGGGCAGCTTGGCCGCCAGCCGTCGCCCGCGGCTCCGGCCTCCGATGACCCGCATCGGCCCACCCTATGACGGCAGCGTCACCGGCCTGGTTCGTCGGCCGCGTCGTTCCGATCGTGCGCGACCCAACCCATTATCGACTGTCTCGCCACAACCCCCGGCGGTCCACGAGGTAGTACGCCATCGCGACTAATCGCTCACCCATCACGTCGGCCATAAGGGGCCGGGTCCCGACACTGGACTGGTCCCAGGCATCAGTGCCGAGCACCTCCTGCGCCTTGCGTTCAGCTTGGTAGCGCACGATGTGCTCGAGCGACTCGTCCGGAACGATGGCGTAGACCAGACGGCAGTTCAGGGCCTCGGCAACCCGGCCCAGGGTGGAGAGTCGAACGGACCCCTCGAGTTCAGATCGCTCGAGCTTGCATGCCCTGGATTGTGCGATGCCCATCCGGGCGGCGAGCTCGTATGTCGACATGCCCAAAGCGACTCGAATCTCCCTCACCCATCCGTGTGTGGGACGCTCCCCGACTCGTTCGTCGAGCCCGACGAGCCGGCCATCGAGCAGCCGACGAGCCATTTCGCGATCAGGATTCATGGCTGAGAAAGGTCGGACTTTCTTTTGTGCGGAAGCATCGGCTTTGCCGTGTTCGTTCGGAAGACATCGATCACGTCAGAGTGATTGATGATGATCAAGAACGAACACCTGGACGTGCTCGGCTTCGAGTCTCCAGTGGAGCAATCGCGTCAACGTGATCATTCGTCGAAGTGCTGGATACGACGGCGTAGTTGGTTTTGGAACGAATGAACACCCCTGAGGCAATGCCGCTGCGCGGGGTTCACGGCGTCCTCCAATCACCGTGCTGAGGTTCGGGGCACCTCCTCGAAGGGAGCGCCCTCAGCTCTTGAAGAGGTACTCCCCCTCGTCCTCGCTGAGGAGCAGGCCCACTTCTTCGCGGAGGTCCTCGTGCCCGGCCAGTTGCGGGTCCGCATCGACGATCTTTTCAGCGACCTTCTTGGCGTCGCCCAGGAGCGCAATATCCCCCTCGTCGGAGAGTGAGGCCAGGCGTAGGTCGCTCTGACCTTTCTGGCGTGCGCCGAGCAGCGTGCCCTCGCCGCGCAGGCGCAGGTCGGCCTCGGCCAGCGCGAAGCCGTCCGTCGAACCCGCCACAGCGGCGAGGCGTTCGTTGTCGTCCTCGCCCCCGAGCAGGTAGCACCAGCTCGGGTCCCGCCCTCGACCGACGCGGCCACGCAGCTGGTGCAGCTGGGCGATGCCGAAGCGGTCGGCGCTCTCGACGACCATGACCGTCGCCTCGGGCACGTCGACACCGACCTCGATGACCGTGGTCGCGACGAGGACCTGGACTTCTCCGGACCGGAAGCGCTCCATCACTTCCTCGCGGGCCGCCGTGGGCATCTGTCCGTGCATCAGCCCGACCCGAAGGCCTGACAACTCGTGGGCCGAGAGGCGCTCGTATTCCTCCGTGGCGGACTTGGCCTCGACGCGGAGCGACTCGCCGACCAGCGGGCACACGACGAACGCGCGTCGGCCCTGGGCCACTTCGCTGCGAACGCGGTCCCACGCGTCGGTGGCAGGGCCCTCGCCGGGCAACCACTCGGTCGTGATCGGGACGCGGCCGGGAGGCTGTTCGTCGAGCGTGGTCAGGTCGAGGTCGCCGAAGATCACCATGGCAGCGGTGCGCGGAATGGGTGTCGCCGTCATGACGAGGAGGTCGGGGTCGCCGTCGGCGCCCTTGCTCCGAAGCGTCGCACGCTGCTCGACACCGAAGCGGTGCTGCTCGTCGATGACGATGCAGCCAAGGGAATGGAAGGTCACCTCTTCGGTCAGCAGGGCGTGGGTGCCGACGACGAGACCGATGGCGCCCGAGGCCAGGCCCTCCAGGACGGCCGCGCGCGCCTTTCCCTTCACCTTGCTCGTAAGGAGCTCGACGCGGACCAGGCCACCGGCCATCCCGCCGGGGCCCTCGAGGTCGCCCAACAGCGCGCGGACGGCGGTGAAGTGCTGTTCGGCCAACACCTCGGTCGGCACCATGAGGGCGCCCTGGTGCCCGCTTTGGACAGCGGCGAGGAGGGCGGCGAGCGCGACGACGGTCTTGCCCGAGCCGACGTCACCTTGGAGCAGGCGGTGCATGGGGAAGGGGCCGGCCATGTCGGCGACGATCACGGCGAGCGCCCGGCGCTGCGCGGTCGTGAGCTCGTAGGGCAGGCCGGAGAGGAAGCGCGCCACGAGCGTGTCGGAGACGCCCCCGGTGACTTCGCGGGGTGAGACGTCGTGGCGAAGAGCGCGGGCGTTCACCTCGAAGGCGCGGCGGCGGAGGACGAGAGCCAGTTGGAGTCGGAACAGCTCGTCGAAGACGAGGCGGCGATGGGCTCGGTCCTTGGCGTCGAAAGACTCGGGCCGGTGGATGGCGTCGAAGGACTCGGTGCGACCCCACAGATCGAGGGAGGTGCGGACGTCGTCGGGGACGGGGTCGGCGAAATCGCCGGCGCGCTGGAGCGCCTCGTCGACGAACGAGCGGATCTCCCAGCTGGTGAGTCCGACCTTGGCCGACGCGGGGTAGACGGGGACGATGCGGAGGGTCCGCCGCTCCGCGGTGGCGCCGGCAATGACGTCGACGACCGGGTTGGCCATCTGCCGGTTGCCCCGGTACTCGGTGACCTTGCCGAAGAAGATCGCCTCGGTGCCGGACTCGAGTTGCTTGGCCCGCCAGGGCTGGTTGAAGAAGACGATTTTCAGTCGTCCTGTGTCGTCGCGGACGGTGAGCTCGACCATGGCACGGCCCTGGCGGGTGCGGCGGGAGGAGACCGATTGCACGGCCGCGAGCACCGCCGCCTCGTCACCGACGGTCAGGTCGGAGACGTCGGCTTGGCGGGTGCGGTCGATGTAGCGGCGGGGGTAGGTGGTGATGAGGTCGAGGACGTTGTCGATTCCGAGCTCGGACAGCATCTTGGTCCGCCGCTCCGAAACGCCGTGGAGCCGCGTGACCTCGATGTCGCGCAGAGCGCGCAGAGTTCGGCCGCTACTCAATCCCGAGCAGGTACGGGTAAAGCGGCTGACCGCCCTGGTGCACCTCGAGTGCGACGTCGGGGTGCTCCTCGGAGAGCCATTCTTCGATGCGCCTCGTGTCGGCGACACGGGCACCCTCGCCTTCGATCAGCGTGACCAGCTCATGGCTGTCATCGAGGAGGCGGCTGAGCAAGAGACGCGTGCAGACGACGACGTTGTCGGCGATGGCGACGACGCCGTCGCGGGAGATGCCGATCCAGTCGCCCTCGTGCACCTCGCCGACGTCGGTCGTCGAGGCGCGGACGGCTTGCGTGACCTCGGCCGGGACGACGCGGGCGGCGGACTCGGACATGGCGGCGACGTTGGTCTCGACGTCGGCGGCGGGGTCGTAGGCGAGCAGCGCGGCGAAGCCCTCCACGATCGAGCCGGTCGCGACCACTTGGACGCGCTTGTCGCTGAGCTGATCGACCTGCTCGGCGACGGGGCGGATGTTCTTGTTGTTGGGCAGGATAACGACCTGGTCCGAACCCACCGCCTCGACCGCCTTGACGAGGTCGGCTGTCGCCGGGTTCATGGTCTGGCCGCCGACGACGAGATGGTGCACGCCGAGCGAGTGGAAGATGCGGCCGATGCCGTCACCCGAGACGACGGCGACGACGCCGGTGGTGGCCGGCGGGCCGGCGCCCTCGGTGCTCGGGCCGGCGCCGGGGGCGCCGACGCTCTCGCGGACCCAGCGCTCCTCCTCGACCTGCTCGTCGAGGTCGGTGACGCGGATGCGCGAGGGGCGCCCGCTGTCGAGGGCGGCCTCGATGGCGGCGCCGACGTCGTTCGTGTGGATGTGGCAGTTCCACAGCCCGTCACCGCCCACGACGACGATCGAGTCGCCGATGCCCGCCCAGACGTCCTTGAAGGCCTCGATGGACTCGTCGGGCGCGGCGAGCATGTACATGACCTCGTAGCGCAGGTCGCCGACGGAGTGGGTCTCGCCATGGGCGCCGGCGGCACCCTCGGCGGCGTCCGCGGAGAGGTGGCCGTTCAGGGCGGAGAGGTCGGGGGCCGCCACTCCGGAGGGTTCCGGAAGGGGGCGGCCGTCGAGCACGAGAAGAAAGGCATCGAGGAGGAGCACGAAGCCCGCGCCGCCAGCGTCGACGACACCGGCGCGGGCGAGGACGGGCAGCTGCTCGGGGGTGCGGGCGAGGGCTTCGGCGGCCTCGGTGCGGGCGCCTTCGACGACGGCGAGAAGGCTCGGGGCGGTGGCGTGGGCGGCGCCTTCGGCGGCGGCGCTGGCGACGGTGAGGATCGTGCCCTCGACGGGGCGGACGACGGCCTTGCGGGCGAGCTCGGCGGCGTGGGTAATGGCGTCGACGAGGACGGCGGCGCCGATGCCGTCGTCACCGGCGGCGCCCATGCGCTCGGTCATGCCGCGGAGGAGCTGGGAGAGGATCACGCCGGAGTTGCCGCGGGCGCCCATGAGGGAGCCGTGGCCGATCGCCTTGCAGACCTCGGGGAGGCCGGCGGGCGAGGGGGTCGTGTCGAGCTCGGCGACGACGGCCTCGAGGGTGAGCGCCATGTTGGTGCCCGTGTCGCCGTCGGGGACCGGGTAGACGTTGAGGCGGTTGATGTCGGCCTGGTGGAGCCGGAGGGCATCTCGGTAGCCCCCCATGACCGCACGCAGGTCGTCCGCGTACAGGGCCTGAGCCGCCGGGGATGCCGGGGCGGCCGGAGGGGTCATGGCAGGTGATGCTAACCTTTAGGCCGTTCTCGAAGGCCTAGCTGGTCCTTTGGCCGCGGCTTTCGACAGGCACTTCATCCGGCCTGTTTGGCTTGTTCAGGAAGGTTCACCTCCAATGGCATCAGTGTGCGACATCTGCGGCAAGAAGCCGGGCTTCGGCATGAACGTCAGCCACTCGCACCGGCGCACCAAGCGGCGGTGGAACCCCAACGTGCAACGGGTGCGTGCCGTGGTGAACGGGGCGCCGAAGCGGTTGCACGTGTGCACATCGTGCATCCGGGCCGGCAAGGTCACGAAGCCCGTGCGCCGGAACTACGCCTCGACGACTTCGGGTAGCTGATCGGGGCGACCCTCGACCCTGCCGGCGTCGCCGTAGGGCCTAGTGCCGGGCCCCGGGTTCGGGCGCTCCAGGTGGCTCGAGGGGCAGATCCACCCAGGTTTCCTTGCGCCAGACGCGACGCGCCGTCCAGGCGCTGCCGTCCCAGTAGCTCTGTTCGCCGGAGCCGACCCGCCCGGAGGGATACCAGCCGGGCTCCGCTGCTGCTTGGGTCGCCGGGGAGCCGGAGAACGGGCCCGCGGTCGCCGTTGTGGTTGGCGTTGGCGTTGGCGGTGGCGGTGGAGGTGCGCCGGGGTAGAAGCCTGGCTGTCCGCCGCCCGAACCTCCGCCCCGGTACATCGAGGGTGTGCGTGACGAAGTCTTCGCCCGCGCCTGTTGGAGCAGCGGCCAATCGGCGAACGCAAACCGGATGAAGATGAACCAGGACGCCAAGACGGCGATCGCCTCGATCACGAACACGCCGACCGCGAGCCCGAGCACGTGTCTCCCACTCCCTCCGCTGAGCGAGACGCTCGCGAGGAAGATGAGACCCACGATGTAGCCGATGATGGGCGGCGAGAAGTAGGCGAGCACCCACCAGCCCGAGTAGCCGCAATTGGTGACGATCCGCACCATGCCGACGATCGTCGTGACGAAAACGG
Source organism: Acidimicrobiales bacterium (assembly GCA_036491435.1). Lineage (GTDB taxonomy): Bacteria > Actinomycetota > Acidimicrobiia > Acidimicrobiales > RAAP-2 > Bog-473. The sequence continues at coordinate 3,451 of DASXBZ010000030.1, read as the reverse complement.
CGATCCCGACGAGCAACCCGACGAAACTAAAGAGCGCAACCACACCGACCTCCCGATTTGCGCACCGCCTTCATCCAGCCCGAGCGGTGCGTTCTGGACTGTCAGGGTCGCGTCTTTGTGCAATCCGATCCGGGACCTACCGCATCGCCTCGGCCAGCAGTGACGGCTCGACCGGCTGGTTGATCCACATCTCGTTCCGCCAGCAACGTCGGGCCGTCCACTTGGTCCCGTCCCAGTAGCTCTGCTCGCCCGAGCCGAGCGCACCGCTCGCGTACCACCCAGCGGGCTGACCCTCGACGTCGGGCAGGGCGCGGATCCGCATCCGCGCCGGCACTTCCTCCGCCGCCTGGGCGCGACCCGAGGCCCGTCCACGCCGGTGCGCCTTCGACATGGCGGTCGCCGTCGCCATGGCGGTCGCGGGAGTCGCCGGGGCCACGGTGAGCGCCGGCCAATCGGAGACCGCAAAGACCACGAGCAGAAGGACCGTCGCGCCGAGGCACGCCGCGTCGGCGATCGCCAGCGCACGGGCGGAGTGCACGATCGTGTGCAGGCTCAGCGCCCCGAAGCGCGCGTGGCTGTGCACCGTCGCCAGCGTGGCGAACGCAACCCCTGTGGTAGCGGTCGGTACCAGCGCCCACCACGGGGAGAAACCCGCCTTGGCCGCAATCCGGGCCACGGAAACGATGACGACCGCGCACACGACGGCCGAGAGAACAACTTCGAGAACACCCATCGCCAAACCACCTGATCCACACTGCCGACTTCTGGTGTCGATGCTACGCAACGTCCCTTCGAGCCAGTAGGGCCGAAAGCCCCGGCGTTGCGCCGTTCGCAAGTCGGAGGTCGGAGGTCGGAGGTCGGAGGTCGGAGGTCGGAGGTCGGAGGTCGGATTCAGCCGATCCGGTGCTGCCACCCCAGCCGCTCGAGCGGGCTCGACCCCAGCACCCTGAGCTCGGGGTCCTCGACGATCCGACCGAGGCGGACGGGCTCCCGCAACCCGGCCTCGTCGAACCGAAACCCGAGCACGTCCACGTCCGACTCGGCGACGGCGAGCAAGAGCTCGTAGTCCTCTCCCCCGCCGAGCGCCTCCTCGAAGGTCGCGCCCGACGCCACGGGCACGTCCTCGAGCGAGAACCCGACGCCGGACGCGTCGGCCAGGCGGTGCAGATCGAGCGCCAGGCCGTCGGAGACGTCGATCATGGCGTGCGCGCCGGCTCGCCGAGCCATCTCGCCCTCGGCCAGGCGCGCCACCGGCCGGCGGTAGGCATAGCGGGCGTCGGCCTCCGGCGCCCCGGCTCGCAACTCGCGCAACCCCGCCGCCGAACCCCCACACGGGCCGGTGACCATGACGACGTCGCCCGGCCGCGCTCCCGAGCGCGAAACGGGGGCGGGGGCGGGGGCGCCACTGCCGCCGCCGGCGTCCTCCACGGTCCCGAGCACCGTGACCGCCACGAAGAGCTGGTCCGCCGAGGACACGTCCCCGCCCACGACGGGGCACCCGCTGGACGCCGAAGCCTCGGCCACGCCGTCGGTCAAGCCCAGTGCCAGCTCGGCCCCGCCCGATACAGACACGTCGGCGCCGTCCTCGAAACCGACATCGACGTCGATACGCCGATCACCCCGTTCCCGTTCCCCGGGCAACCCGAGCGCGATCAACGCACCCACCGGCGAAGCACCCATTGCCGCCAGATCGCTGAGGGCCTGCATCAGAGCCTTCCAACCCACGTCGGACGGCGCACAAATGGACAGGTCGAAGTGCACGCCCTCGACCACGCTGTCGACCGAAACGACCAGGGATTCCCCGCCGGGTAGCCGGACGACGCCGGCGTCGTCACGCAAGCCGAACAGCTCAAATTCATTTCCCAGGCGCCCCCGAATAGACTGGACCACCTCGTCCTCACTGGCGAGATGTGTGAAGCGCCGAGGATTGGGGGATCCCACGGCATCATGCCTAGCATTGGACCCCACCAAAATCGGTCGGACATAAGGAGCTGATCCCCCCGAAATGGCGCCTACGAAGCACGCGAAACTCCTGGCTTGGGTCGATGAGGTGGCGCAGCTGACCACTCCGGATCGCATCGTGTGGTGCGACGGTTCGGCCGACGAGTACGACCGCCTCTGTCAGGAGATGGTGGACGCGGGAACGTTCACCAAGCTCTCCGACGCCAAGCGGCCCAACTCCTATTGGGCCCACTCGGACCCCGGTGACGTCGCCCGGGTCGAGGACCGCACCTTCATCTGTTCGGAGAAGGAAATCGACGCGGGCCCGACCAACAACTGGCGCGACCCAGCCGAGATGCGCTCGCACCTCAAGGGTCTCTTCAGCGGCGCCATGAAGGGCCGCACCATGTACGTGGTCCCCTTCTCCATGGGCCCGCTCGGGTCCGACATCGCCCATATCGGCGTGCAGCTCACCGACTCGCCTTACGTCGCGGTGTCCATGAAGATCATGACCCGCATGGGCACCGGCGCCCTCGAGGTCCTGGGCGACGACGGCGAGTTCGTGCCCTGCGTGCACTCGGTCGGCGCCCCGCTCGATGCGGGCCAGCAGGACGTCCCGTGGCCCTGCAACGCGGACAACAAGTACATCGTGCACTTCCCCGAGACCCGGGAGATCTGGAGCTTCGGCTCGGGCTACGGCGGCAACGCGCTGCTCGGCAAGAAGTGCTTCGCGCTGCGCATCGCGTCCGTGATGGCCCGCGACAACGGCTGGCTGGCCGAGCACATGCTCATCCTCAAGCTCACGTCGCCCGAGGGCGAGACGCGCTACATCGCCGGCGCCTTCCCGTCGGCCTGCGGCAAGACGAACCTCGCCATGCTCATCCCGACGATCGACGGCTGGAAGGTCGAGACGGTCGGCGACGACATCTGCTGGATGAAGTTCGGCGCCGACGGTCGCCTCTACGCCATCAACCCCGAGGCCGGCTTCTTCGGCGTCGCGCCGGGCACAAACAGCCACACCAACCCCAACGCCATCCTCACGCTGGACGGCAACTGCATCTTCACCAACACCGCCCTCACCGACGACGGCGACATCTGGTGGGAGGGCATGACGGACGAGAAGCCGGCGCACCTGACCGACTGGAAGGGCAACGACTGGACGCCCGCCTCGGACACGCCCGCCGCGCACCCCAACGCGCGCTTCACCGCGCCGGCCGCGCAGGACCCGGCCATCGCGCCCGAATGGGAGGACGCCAAGGGCGTGCCGATCAGCGCCATCCTCTTCGGTGGCCGCCGCGCCGGCGTCGTGCCGCTCGTCTTCCAGTCCCACGACTGGGAGCACGGCGTGTTCCTCGGCTCGATCATGGCGTCGGAGACCACCGCCGCCCAGGCCGGAGCCGTCGGCAACCTTCGCCGCGACCCCTTCGCCATGCTGCCGTTCTGCGGCTACAACATGGCTGACTACTTCGCGCACTGGCTGCAGATCGGGGCGGAAGCACCGGACCGCAAC
>DASXBZ010000029.1:0-4833 GCA_036491435.1 Acidimicrobiales bacterium | reverse complement strand
CTTGTCCGCCATGAGCGCGTCGGTCAGCTCGGTGAGGTCGCCCGCCAGCACCTGGTCGAGCTTGTAGAGGGTGAGGTTGATCCGGTGGTCGGTGACCCGGTTCTCCTTGTAGTTGTAGGTGCGGATCTTGTCGGTGCGGCTGCCGGCGCCGACCTGGCCGCGGCGCTCGGCCGACATCTCGGCGGCCTGGCGGTCCTGCTCGGCCTTCAACAAGCGTGCCCGCAACACCACCATCGCCTTGGCGCGGTTCTGGATCTGCGACTTCTCGTCCTGCATGGCCACCACTGTGCCCGTCGGGATGTGCGTGATCCGCACCGCCGAGTCCGTCGTATTGACCGACTGCCCGCCGGGACCGCTCGAGCGGTAGACGTCGACCTTGAGGTCGTTGGGGTCGATCTCGACCTCGACGTCCTCGGCCTCGGGCAGGACGGTGACGGTCGCCGTGGAGGTGTGGATACGCCCCTTCGCCTCGGTGACCGGGACGCGCTGGACCCGGTGCGTGCCGCCCTCGTGCTCCAGGCGGATGTACGCGTCGGGGCCCTTGACCGCGAACACCGCCTCGTTGATGCCGTCCTTGTCCGACTCGTCCTCGGACAGCACCTCGACCTTCCACTTGTTGGCGGCCGCGTACCGCAGGTACATGTCGTAGAGATTGCGGGCGAACAGGTTGGCTTCGTCACCGCCGACGGCGCCCCGGATCTCCATGATCACGTTGCGTCCCTTGTTGGGGTCCTTCGGCAGGAGCAGGGTCTCCATGCGCTCCTCGAGCGAGCCCACCCGTGATTCGGACGACTCGAGCTCCTCGCGCATGAGCTCCCGCTCGTCGCCCGAGGCCTCGGTCAGCATCTCGCGGGCCGTGGCCACGTCCGAGCGGGCCGACGTCAGCTCGTGCCAGGTCTTGACGACCTCGGCGAGCTCCTTGTGGCGGCGGGACAGGTCGCGCAGCTTGTCGGCGTCGGACAACGTGGCCGGATCGGCCAGCTCCGTCTCCACCGAGGCGAACTCGGACTCGAGCGCGGCCATCCGGTCGTCCATCATGACTGGAGGCTAGAGCGGCGGCTCGCAATCGGCGCGACCGGAGGACCGGCCGCGCCCCGAGCTATTCCGATTCCGGTGAGGACGAGGCCGGCTTGGCCTTGGCCCGCCCCTTGCGCTCGCCGTAGCGGCGCTGGAAGCGCTCGACCCGTCCACCGGAGTCGACCAGCTTCTGCTTGCCCGTGAAGAACGGGTGGCACTCGTTGCACAGCTCGATGTGGAGGTCGGCCTTGGTGGAATGCGTGGTGAACGTGTTGCCACACGAGCACTTGACGGTGGCCTCGACGTAGGCGGGGTGGATGTCGGACTTCATTGGTGTCTCCAGACTCGTGAGCCGGACCAGTCTACGGCGTCAAACAACGGCCTCTGGTCGGCGAACATTCAGTTCAACGCCGAACGGGCAGGAAATATGCCCGACGACCGGCGCCCGAACGACCTCGGACGAGGGCGGTCTAGGCGCCCGGCCCCTTGGCGATCTCGGCCAGGAACTCGTCGTTGCTGCCGGTCGTCTTGATCTTGTCCATCAGGAGCTCAAGGCCGGCGGCGTCCTTGCCGTCGGAGGCCAGGGCGTTGAGCACCCGGCGCAGCTTCCACACCTGCTGGAGCTGGCCCCGCTCGAAGAGGAGCTCCTCGTGGCGGGTCGACGAAGCGTTCACGTCGATGGCCGGGTAGAGCCGGCGCTCCGAGAGCCGGCGGTCCAGCCGTAGCTCCATGTTGCCGGTGCCCTTGAACTCCTCGAAGATGACCTCGTCCATCTTGGATCCGGTCTCGACCAGTGCCGAGGCCAGGATCGTCAACGAACCACCCTCCTCGATGTTCCGGGCGGCGCCGAAGAACTTCTTGGGCGGGTACAGGGCACCCGAGTCGACACCACCGGACATGATCCGCCCCGTCGCCGGCGCGGCCAGGTTGTAGGCCCGGGCCAGGCGGGTGATGCCGTCGAGGATGATCACCACGTCGCGACCCATCTCCACCAGACGCTTGGCCCGCTCGATGGCCAGCTCCGCGACCTGCGTGTGCTCTTCCGAGGGGCGGTCGAAGGTCGAGGCGATGACCTCGCCCTTGACGGTGCGGCGCATGTCGGTGACCTCTTCGGGCCGCTCGTCCACCAGCAGCACCATGAGGTGCACGTCGGGGTTGTTCGCCTCGATGGAGTGGGCGATCTGCTTCATGACCGTCGTCTTGCCGGCCTTGGGCGGCGAGACGATCATGCCGCGCTGCCCCTTGCCGATCGGCGAGAGCAGGTCCACGATGCGCGCCGTCAGGTTGTCCTTGTCGCCCGGCATCTCGAGGTTCAACCGCGAGTCGGGGAACAGCGGCGTGAGGTCCTCGAACTTGGGCCGGTTCTTCGCCGCCTCGGGTTCGAGGCCCGACACCGAGTCGATGCGGAGCAGCGCCGGGTACTTCTCGTTGTTGGATGCCGGCCGGCACGCGCCCTCGATGTAGTCACCACGCCGCAACGCGAAGCGCCGGGCCTGGCTGATGGAGACGTACACGTCCTTGGTCGAGGGCAGGTACCCCTCGCAACGGAGAAAGCCGTAGCCCTCGTCGCGCAGGTCCAACATGCCCTTCACCTCGACCAGCTCGCCGGTGTAGGGCTGGTCCTGGCCGCCGCCACCCTGCAGCTCGCCGCCCTGGCCTCCGCGCTCACGGCCGCGACGCCGACGACTGCGGCGGTTGCCGACTTCGCCGTCGCCACCACCCTGGCGGTTCTGGTTCTGGTTCTGGTTCTGGCGGTTCCGGTTGCCGCCACCCTGGCCGCCACCGCCCTGGCCGTTCTGGCGCGGTGCGGGCTCGGTGCCCGCCAGGTCGGGCGGCTCGACGAAGATCGCCGGACCGGAGCCGGCGCTCGCGCCGGGCGCGGTCGCCTCTGCGGTGGTGGCGCCCGGCGCCGTCCCAGCCGCCGCGCCTTCGCCCTCGGACGAGCCGCCGTCGGCGGCAGCGGACGCCGTGGTCGGCGTGGCGTCGCCGGCGCCGGTGCCGGCGCCGGCCGTGTCAGAGGCTTCGTCCGAGCCTGTGCTGGACGAGGCCGAAACCGAGCGGGACCGGCGAGATGGCTTCGCACCGTTGGCGTTGCCACCTTCGCCGTCCCCGTTTGACGCGGCGGCACCAGACCCTGAGGTCACGCCGGTCGCGTCGAGAATTTGATCAATGATGTCGGCCTTCTTCGTCCGGCTGTTCGTCTTGAGCGACATGGCCTGGGCGATGGCACTGAGCTCGTCGCGCTCCTTGCCTTCGAGAACCGATCGTTCGAGCTGCTGTTCCGCAGTCATCGGGCTCCTCTATCTACGAGGGTCGTCGCCGGCACGGTGGGTCCGCGCGCGGCGAAAGAATTTCAGGTTGGAGAAGGGCGTTGCGTGTGAATGCCCTCCCCCCGGGATCACCGCTGCTGCGTCTGGCTCTCCCGGGACCGCTTGAACCCGCGGAGAGCGCCTCGAAGCGCAGTGGGGATGCCCATACTTTAGCGGGGTCCGCGGGTCATGCCAACACAGCCCCCAAACGGGCTGGCTGTACTGCTAAATGCACAACCGGGCGCTATACCCGCCCCGACCAGGGGCGAAACCCGTCTTACAGCGAGATCTCTGTCAAAACCGTGTCGAGGTCGAGGTCGATCACCGTCGGGACCGAGATGGCCTGGATAGCCAAGTCCGGGTCCTTGAGGCCGTGGCCCGTCAACACACACACCACTTTCGACCCGGCCGGAACGCCCAGCTTCAGCAAGCCGGCCACCGAGGCCGAAGAGGCCGCCTCGCAGAACACCGACTCCTCCTTCGCCAGGAATTTGTAGGCGTCAATGATCTCTTCGTCGGTGACGGCGGAGATGGATCCGCCCGACTCGGACGCAGCGGCGGTGGCCGCATACCAACTGGCCGGGTTCCCGATGCGGATCGCCGTTGCGATCGTGTCGGGTTCTTCGACCGGGTGCCCCAACACGATGGGGGCCGCGCCCGCCGCCTGGAAGCCGCACATCTTCGGCAGCTTCTTCGAGAGTCCCGCCTCCTTGTACTGGATATAACCCTTCCAATAGGCCGAGATATTCCCGGCATTGCCGACCGGGATGCAGTGGACGTCCGGCGCGTCGCCGAGCACGTCGACGATCTCGAAGGCGCCGGTCTTCTGTCCCTCGATCCGGTGCGGGTTGACGGAGTTGACCACCGTGATCGGCGCGTGGTTCGGCAGGTCGCGCACGATCGTCAGCAACTGGTCGAAGTTGCCCCGCACCTGCAGCACGCGCGCGCCGTGCATGAGCGCCTGGGCCAACTTTCCCAGCGCGATGTGCCCGTCGGGGATCAGCACCACACAAGCCAGACCCGCCCGCGACGCGTAGGCCGCCGCCGAGGCCGACGTGTTCCCCGTCGATGCGCAGACGACGGCCTTTGCACCCTCCTCCACCGCCATGGAGATCGCCATCGTCATGCCGCGGTCCTTGAAGCTGCCGGTCGGGTTCGCCCCCTCGACCTTCAGCCACACCTCCGCGTTCACGCGTTCGGACAGGCGAGGGGCCGGCACCAAAGGCGTACCGCCCTCGAGCAGGGTGACCACCGGCGTGCGCTCCGTGACCGGCAGGAAGTCGCGGTATTCGTCGATGACGCCGCGCCATCCCGCCGTCACGACGCACCACCGTCCTCTGTCTCGCCGATGACGCGCAGGACCCCGCTCACCCGGTCGACCGCCTGGAGCCGGCGCAGCGCGTCGATCGTGGCCAGCAGGTCGCCCTCGCGCGCCACGTGGGTCAGGAAGATCAAGCGCGCCTCCTCGGCCAGTCCCACCTGCTCCATGGCCCGGATCGACACGTGG
>DASXBZ010000028.1:0-13275 GCA_036491435.1 Acidimicrobiales bacterium | reverse complement strand
TGGACGAAGCGCACCTCAGCACCCGGTCCGTCGACCCATTCGGCGACCAGCGCGACGGCGGCGTCGGCCGATCGCGAGTGGTCGATCAGCACGAGCATGCGGCGAAACGGCATCGCCGCGCCGGTCACGTCCGAAAGACTCCTCGTCGGGTTGCTCTCCCTTTGCTTCGCCATCTCACCCACCTCGCTCCTCGCCAAGAGTTTCCTAAAGGTTACACAAAGATGAACGTAAAGAAACCTCTCGGTGACACGAGCGTTAACTTCTCACCTGGGCCCGGATGGCAAAGGCCGAGGTAGAGCGATTTTCCCGGGCCGAACCGCGCCGAACTTGAGCCTGTGAACAGGACGTCTCCGGGGAGGACCTCGGGTGCCGTTAGCCTGACCCGCTGCAAGCACGGAGGAGTGCGAGAGCGGCCGAATCGGCACGACTGGAAATCGTGTGTTGGGCAACCAACCGTGGGTTCAAATCCCACCTCCTCCGCTCTCCCGGCTCGCCGGACCCGAGGCCCCCGGTCTCCGATGTCACGCGACATCCGAAAAGCCAGGTCATCGGGCCTGCGGAAGCCGGTGCCGACTTTCGCCGGCCGGGTGAGCACTCCCATACTTGGCCCATCGCCACCTCCGAGCCCTCCGCACCCATGAGCGACGACGACGCCATGGAGATCGCCCTGGCCGAGGCGCGGGCCGCGGCGGCCGAAGGTGAGGTACCCGTCGGGGCCGTGTGCTTGGTCGACGGGCAAGTGGTCTCCCGGCGCCACAACGAACGCGAGCGCGCCAACGACCCCACCGCCCACGCCGAGCTGCTCGCGGTGCGCGAGGCGGCGGCGGCACTCGGGGGCTGGCGTCTTCGTGATGCGACGGTCGTCGTCACGCTCGAGCCCTGTCCGATGTGCGCGGGCGCCCTGGTCGCCGCCCGCGTGGGCCGCCTCGTCTATGGCGCGCCCGACCCCAAAGCGGGTGCCTGCGGGAGCCTGTACAACCTCTGTGCCGACCCGCGCCTCAACCACGAGATCGCCGTCACAAGTGGTGTACGCGCCGAGGCATGTGGCGCACTGCTGACCTCGTTTTTTGCCGACCGGCGCAACGATCGAGCGTCCACCGACTCCTTTGAAGCAGGTCAGAGCCGCTAGGATCTCCGCCCGGAGGAGTGCGAGAGCGGCCGAATCGGACGGTCTCGAAAACCGTTGTGCCTCATGGGCACCGTGGGTTCAAATCCCACCTCCTCCGCTCGGGTCCGCATGGGCCCGCCGCACAGGCGAATGCGGCGAGAACAGCGGCGAGGCGTTGCCTTGCCGTGTCAGTACACGGCCGTCCCCCCGGCGGCCGGAAAGGAGTGAACCGTGGCACGCGCACGTTCGACATTCGGAAAATTGCAGCGCGACCAGGCCAAGAAGGAAAGGGCCAAGGCGAAGATGGACGACCGCATGGCGCGCAAGGAGGACAAAGTCGCAGCGGCCGAGGAGCGGGCCACCGCGCCGTCGGCCGACCAGGTCGACCAGACGCAGCTGCTCGAGCAGCTGGCCGCACTGCACGAAGACCTGGCCGAGGGCCGCATCTCCCTGGACGACTTCGAGCTACGCCAAGAGGAGCTGCGGGCCAAGCTCGTCGTCTGACGCGGATCCTCGCTGCGCGACGGCCGCGAATGCGTCAGCTCGACGGCGCCTTGTCGCGTCCTTCAAGCCAGCGACGGAAGCCCGCGGCGTTCGAGTGGACCCCGTTCATGATGTCCAACTTCTCCTTGTGGGCCGCGTCGATGTCGCCGAGAAGCGGGTCGAAGCGAGCAGACAGCGCGTCGGCGATGTCCGTGCCCTCGCGGTAGGCCGTCTCGGCCGTCTCCGCCCACTGGCGCAAGGTCTCTTCCGCCTCACCGAGCAATTCGTCGGGCTGCTCCAACAACCCGTAGTGCGCCAGTGCGATGCCCGAAGGGCGGCGGGCGGCAAATTTGCCGAGCGACGTGATGGCCTGGTCGAGGTCGAAGTCCGGCGGCGGGGTGGAGGGCCGCAACACACCCCCGTCGGGCAGCTTCACACCGACGGCATCACCCGCGAAGAGCACCCCGCTCAGTGAGTCGTGCAATCCGACGTGGTGCTTGGCGTGGCCCGGGGAGTCCACCGCGACCAGGGTGCGATCGGGGCTGACCTCGATCACTTCCTCGTCCTCGAGCACGTGGAGCCGCTCGGCGGGCGTGGGGTCGAGCCGCCCGTAGAGCGAATCGAGCAATGGCCCGTAGACGCGGGCCGCCGAATCGATCAGTCGGGTCGGATCGGCCAGGTGTCGCGCCCCTTTCTCGTGGACGTAGACCGTGGCGGACGGGAACGCCTTTGCGACGTTCCCGACCCCGCCCGCGTGGTCGAGATGGATGTGGGTGACCGCAACGCCCGCCAGCTCCGCCGGCCCGACCCCGATCTGGGCGAGCGCGGCCAGGAGCACCGGGACCGAGGTCTGGCTGCCGGTCTCGATCAACACCGGTGCCGAGCCCTCGATCAGGTAGCCCGCCGTCACCCGCTCCCAGCCGCCGAGCATCGTGTCGATCTCGAGCACGCCGTCGGCGATCCGTCGGGGCGGGGGGACCGCGGGGATCGCCTCGCCGCTTTCGGGATCGTGGACGTGCAGGCCGGCATCGGCGTGGCGGTGGCGGCCGCCGCCGTGCGAATGCGACCCGCTCACGACGGTCCCTTCCAGGGGCAGCACCTCACGGCGCGCTGACCTCGATCACCACTTTCACGTCGTCGGGCGCGCGGGTCAGGGCTTCGCGCCACTGCTCGAGCGGCACGCGCCGCGTGACCAAGCGCTCGAGCCAAGAACGATCGGCCTTGGCCAAAGCGTCCGCGGCGGCCTCGTAGTGACGACGGTTCGCGTTGACCGAGCCGAGGACGGCCACGTTCTCGAGCACCATCGATCGGTTGAGCATGCCCTCGTCGACGTCGATGGTGTGACCGCCCGAGGAGACGCCCGTCAGCACGACGACACCGCCCGGCCCGACATTCGACATGGCATCGAACACCAGCACCGGCACCCCGGTGCACTCGATGATGATGTCGGGCGCCGCCACCGCGTCGGCCACCTTGCCAGTGTGGTACGTGGCTCCGAGGTCGTGCACGAGGTCCGGTTTGCGGCCGCTCGTCACCTGGTCCAACACGTGCACGTCGAGCCCGCGCTGCACGCCGATCAGCGCAGCGAGCAGTCCGATCGGTCCGGCACCGGTCACGAGCGCCGTCTTGGGCTCCCAGTGGGCACGGGCCCCCGCCCGGTCCGCCTGCTCCCACGCCTTGGCGACCACGCTGGTCGGCTCGAGCAACACGCCGAGGAGGCCGAGGCTCTGATCCACCTTGATCGTGAAGTCCGCGGTGTTGCGGTAGCGCTCGGAGCAGTAGCCGTGGTGCTCCTTGATCCCGCGCTCGGTGTATTGCCCGTTGCGGCAGAAGTCCCACTCGAGGACCGCGCAATTGGAGCAGGGCACGGGATCGGGACGGCGAACAATGCCCACGACCAGGTCGCCCTCGGCGAGGTCGCCGCCGGCCGGCGCTTCGAGGACGCGCCCGAGCGACTCATGGCCGAGAACGAGTCGCTGCTCGCCCCGGGGGGCCCAGCCGTACGCGCCCGAGCAGATCTCGATGTCGGTACCGCACACACCGATGGCGATGGTCTCGACCAGTACCGGGCCGTCGGACTCCGGCGGCTCGGGCATGTCGGTCAAGGCACCACTGTCTGCCTGCATGGGGACGACGGTCAAGGCCTTCAAGCGGCAGTCCCTCTTAGGCGGTCTTCGCGCAGCTCACTCAGCGGGGTGATCCTTCGCGCTTCTTCACCGCGACTTTCCCCCGCCCGAGGCGCCTCATGCGTTGGAACACCGGCGACGTGGGGTTGAACTGGTTCATGAGCACCCGGCCGTCGTCCGCCGCCGTCGCCAGCGGATCGTTCCCGCTGAGGCGGAAGGCCGAGTTGATCAGGGACACATGCGAGAAAGCCTGCGGGAAGTTGCCGACCATACGTCCGGCCAACGGGTCGTATTCCTCCGACAGCAGACCGAGCTCGTTGCGCAACGCGAGCAGGCGCTCGAAAAGTTCGACCGCATCGTCCTCGCGGCCGATCATATGGAGGCAGTCGACGAGCCAGAACGAGCAGGCCAAGAACGCCCCTTCGCGTCCCGTGAGCCCATCGACCGATCCGTCGTCGTCGGTTCGGTAGCGGAGCACGAAGCCGTGATCCATCAGATTGTTCTCGATGGCTTCGATCGTCGAAACCATCCGCTCGTCGGTGGCGGGCAAGAAGCCCACCAGCGGGATCATGAGCACGCTCGCGTCGAGCTTGTCCGATCCGTAGTACTGGGTGAAGGCCCCGACGTCCTGGTTGTACCCCTTCTCGCAGGCCTCGGTGAAGATGTCGTTGCGCAGCGTCTTCCATTCTTCGAGCGGTCCCTTGAGCTCGGGCCACTCCTCCAGCGTCCGCACGGCCCGGTCCACCGCGACCCACGCCATGACCTTGGAGTGTGTGAAGTGCCGCCGCGGCCCGCGCACCTCCCAGATGCCGTCGTCGGGTTGGGTCCATCCCTTCTCGATGAACTTGATCAGCTGTTTCTGGAGCTCCCAGGCCGCCTCGGAGTGCACACCCTGCGAGCGTGCCGACGAGTAGAGCGCGGACATGACCTCGCCGTACACATCGAGCTGGTATTGCTCCGAGGCGGCGTTGCCGACCCGCACCGGCGCGGAGTTCTCGTACCCAGGCAGCCACGACGCCTCCCACTCGTCGAGCCGCCGCTCCCCGGCCGGTCCGTACATGATCTGCAACTTCGAGACGTCCCCGGCCACCGCGCGCAAGAGCCAGTCGCGCCACGCCATCGCCTCGGAGAAGTAGCCGCCCCGCATCAGCGCTTCGAGTGTGAGTGTTGCGTCGCGCAGCCAGCAGTAGCGGTAGTCCCAGTTGCGGTTGCCACCGAGCGCCTCGGGCAGCGACGTCGTAGCCGCGGCGACGATGCCGCCGGTCGGCTCGTAGGTAAGCGCCTTGAGGGTGATGAGCGAGCGCATCACGGCGTCGTGATACGGGCCGACGTAACAACACATCTGGGCCCATTCGGTCCAATAGGCCTCGGTCAGGTGGACGGCGTACCAGCTGTCGAGCGGCGGCGGCGGCTCCTCGTGCGACGGGTACCACACCAGGGTGAACGGGTAGCGCTGGTTCGCGGTCACCGTGAAGTCGGCCACGGTGCGCAGGTCCTTGCCGTGCGCGTCGACCCGGTGCCACAACGCGACGGAGTCTGGCCCCGCGGTGAGCCGGGTGAGGCCGTCGTGGGTCGTCACCCAGGGGACGACGTCGCCGTAGTCGAAACGGACGACCAACTCCATGCGCATGTCGACCGAGCCGCTCACTCCTTCAATGGAGCGCACCAGGTGCGGGTGGCCCTCACGCTTGGGCATGCAGTCGGTGATGCGGACGGTGCCGGTCGCCGTGTCGAACTCTGTCTCGAGGACGAGCGAGTCCGGGCGGTACCAACGGCGCGTGGCGAGGATGCTGTTGGGCGCTCCGACCGGGGCAATCTGCCAGAAGCCGTGGTTCTTGTGACCGAGCAGACGCGCGAAGCATGCCGGTGAGTCGAAGTGGGGGAGGCACAGCCAGTCGATGGATCCGTCCAGGCCAACCAGGGCGGCGGTATGGAGGTCGCCGATGACGGCGTAATCCTCGATGCGTTGCGCCATGTCCTCATTCTTGCCGCATTGCGCCGCGGCTCGGACGTCGTGTGACTGGAAACCCCGCTCAGCCCGAGATGCAGGCCCCGGTGCTGACGGCCGCATGGTGTTGTTCGGCTGCCTGGACGCGGGAAAGGACACCCGGCGACGTGAGGGCGTAGCCCACGTTGGGATACACCGTCGAGCGGGAGAAGACGACGCCGATGACTTGCCCACCCGGCCCCATCAGCGGTCCGCCTGAGTTGCCGGGCAGCACGGTCGCGGCCAGGGCATAGACGCCGCGAGTGACGGACCCGCTGTTGTAAATGTCCTTGCCGATCGCCGTGACCTCCTCGGTCACGGCGGCCGGGTTGACCGTGAGCGGGCCGTCCTCCGGATACCCCAACAACGCCGCGGGCGTGCCGTTCGGCACCAGCGCCGAGCTGATGGTCAGGACGGGTCCGAGCGGTGCGTTCGTGCGCAGCACCGCGAGGTCGAAGGACGGATCGAAGAACACGGGCGTCGCGCCGTAGGCGTTGCCACCGACAAGCACTTGCGTGTTTCCCGAGCCTTCCCCCGCGATGACGTGCGCGTTCGTGGCCACCAATCCGGGTCCGACGACGAAGCCCGACCCCTCCTGTTCGTTGGTGCACGCGGTGCCGAGGACTTTCACGGTGGAGAAGATGGCGGCGTTGCTCAGGGCTCTCGTCTGCGCGGTCGTCGGCGGTGCGACATTCGGCGTCGAAGGCGGCGTCAGGGTCGAGAACACCTGCGGGAACCCTTGGTTGTTGAGGAAGTTCTGTAGATCGTTGAAGATCGACGGCGTCTGCGGCAAGATCCGGTCGATCGAGTGCAGGATGTCGGAGCGGTTCACTGCCGCGTCGAGCGACGCGAACCGGCTGTTGGGCGACGAGATGACGGCTGCGACGAGCCACACCGAGAGCAGCACGGCCACCACGGCGACACCCACCCCGAGCGTGGCGTCGACATTGCCGAGATGGTGACGGCGCAGGCTGACGTTGCTGTAGGTGCCGATCAACCGGCCGAGGTAGCCGAGCCCGCAGGCTGTGGCCATCACCAGCGCGATGACCACGATCGCACGGGTGGCGCTTTCGTGCGGCGTCTTGAGCAGGTGCGTCCAGACCAGGATGCCGAGCCACAAGCCCAACCAGAACCCTCCGAACGTCAGGATCTGGATCAGCGCGCCCAGCCGGAGCCCGTGGACCGCCGCCAGCAGTATCAGTCCGATGATCAGCAGGTCGACCCAGTCCACCGCTGCGAGCGTAGACAACGATTCCCCCGAAAACGGGTCCGCCACCACTATTGTCGGTTCGCCGTGGTCCCTTGCTCCGTGCTCCGCCACAGGGGTGCCCGGCGATCCGGCTGGTGGCTGGCGACCCTGCTCGCAGCCGTCGCGCTCGCCGCGACCGGTTGTGCGGCGAACGGCAACTCCGGCTCGTCCCGCACACCCCACGTCCTGGGTGCCCCGAAGGGCGCGCCACTGGTGCTCGGTCAGCCCGCGCCCGCGGGCACCGGCCAGCTCGGCTCATTGTCCTGCGCCACCGTGCGACGCTGCTGGGCCGTCGGGGTCGTACGCCCCAACGCCACCGCGCCTCCAGGGTCGGCGACCGTGATCGTCGCAACGAAGAACGGTGGGCGGACGTGGCGAGCGCAGCACGTGACGGGCGGCAGCACCCCGCAGCTGAGCGGGGTGTCGTGCCCGACACCGACCGACTGCATCGCCGTGGGATCCAACGGCGGATCCCTCCCCGGGAGTGGCGTCGTGCTGGCCACGACCAACGCGGGCGCGACCTGGAACCCCGTGGTCGCTCCCACGGGGGCCCTCACCGTGATGACCGTCTCGTGTTCGTCGGCGACCGAGTGCCTGGCCCTCGTGAACGACGGCTCGTTGGTCTGGTCGGCGACCACCACCGACTTCGGCCAGGCCTGGCAGCGCGACGGCAACTTGCCTTCTCTCTTCCGCGCTGGCGACGACCTGTCGTGCTCGGGGAGCGGTCCGTGCCTCGTGGCCGGGTCCGTGCCGACGGGGACCGGTACCGGTGAGGGTGCCGTCGCCCTGAGTCCCGACGGCGGGCAGACGTGGTCCTTGGCCTCCGTGCCCAACGGCATCGGTGTGTTGCGGAGCGCGACCTGTTCCAACAGTTCTCGTTGCCTCGCCGCCGGCTCGACGTCGTCCTCGGTGAACAACGTGGTTCCCGCCAAAGGCGCGCTCCTCGACAGCGCGGACGGCGGCCGCACCTGGCAGCCGGTGACGGGCCAGCCTCCGGTGGAGGACGTGTTCGACATCGAATGCCCGACCGGGACCGTCTGCGCCATGGTCGGAACCGTGTGGAAGGGCACCCCTGCGGTCGGCACGGGCGCCGTGGCGCAGAGCGGCGACGCCGGGACGACGTTCCACCTGTCGTCTGCCGCCTACGTACCGCTGACCCTCACTGCCCTGTCGTGCCCGAGCGCCACCACATGCTTCGCCGCCGGCGGTGATTCCGTGGCCCGGATCACGCTGGCGCCACCGAAGCCACCTCACCCCCGAACGGGGTCCCAGGGTGCTGGAACCTTGGGCACCCGTTGAGCCTCCATCCCTAGTCAGAGGCCACCTACCCCCGTAGAATTAGCGCGGCTGCACGCTCGCACGAGGCAGCGAGGAGGCGTGGGGGGTCACGCGGATTCCCGGCGCACAACCGATGGAGGTCCGCCATGCCGAAGACCTGCCCTCAATGTCAGAGCGAAGCCGCGGACACCGCAACCTTCTGTCCGAATTGCGGCGCCAGCCTCGCGCCGGCGGCCGCCTCGAGCGCACCGCCCCCGCCCGCCGGGGTGCCGCCGGGCAGTGCCGCCCCGAGCGCCTCCACGCTTCCGCCGTACCGGTTCGATGCCGCCCGCTGGTCGTTGGCCGATCGGATCGCCGGCATCGCGACGATCGTGTTGTTCATCAGCCTGTTCCTGCCGTGGTACACCGCGTCCGCGAACGTCACGGTCCGCGGAATCAGTGTGGGGGGCTCCGCCTCAGTCAACGGCTTGTGGCATGGGTGGATGTACCTCACGCTCATCGTCTCGATTCTTCTCGTGGCGTACCTCATCCTTCGCGCCGGTTGGGATCGGCTCCCGATCAGTCAGGAAGTTCCGCACCTCACGGTGATGATGACTGCGACGATCGTCAACTTCGTCCTGGTGCTCATCACCTTCATCGACAAGCCCAGTGGGGGGAGCTTCGGCGGTATCGGCGTCAGCGTCGGGTGGGGCGCCGGCGCCATCCTGGGGCTCATCGCCGCGCTCGTCGCGGCGGCGCCGTACGTCGTCCCGCAACTGCGCGCGAAGACGATGTGACAGGAGGCGTCGTCAGACTCGGAGCCGATGACGCTGGGAGGGTCCGGGACGAGGCCGGGACGAGCCGACTAACCGAAGTCGATCAGTGCCGCACCGCGGACAGCATGAGTCCGGGGATCTTCGCCGCTGACGGCTCCGCCTCGAAGGCCACGAACCTGCGCATGACCTCATAGCCCGACGGGGCCGTGGCGAACCACGGTGGTTTGGGCCGCGAGCGGAACGGTGCGCGCACGACCGACTTCTGCGGCCGGTCGAACATCAAGGAGTTGCCGACCACCCCGGTGCCCGACTGGATGTCGGTTCGCGGGTGCCCCGGATAGGCGCCCCAGGTGGTGCAGCCCATGGCGAACGACAGCCCGTGCCAGGCGTTCACACCGATGGAGCCATAGCGCAGGGCGGCGATCGAGCGCTCCAACGCTCTGGCCACCGCAGCATCCTTCAGCGAGGACGAAGCCACGATGACGGTGGCCCCGAGCGTGCCCCACACGACGTCGTTGCAAAAGGCGGTGGCGGCGTCGAGGAACCCCGCCGCATCCGGGGCGGGCAGGGCCGTCTCGGCCACCTCCCCGAAGAAGGACTCCACATTGAAGGCGATGTCGTCGGTACGCCCGGGTGGCACGTCGCCGATGAAGGTCCACGGCAGCGCGTCGGGCGGGCCGCTGCCGAGGGACTCGGCCTCGGGGTGCGCGGCCACGAAGGCGTCGCGACGGGCGGCTGCGCCGGGGTAATAGGCGCGGCGGGTGCGGATGCCGGCGAGCGTCTGGGTCAACGCACCGATGAACGCGTCCCGTTGGGGCCAGGCGTCGTGCGTGATCACGACGCGGGCGCTGATGCAGTTGAAGCCGGCGTTGTTCACCAACATCGTCGCGACGTGCTCCGCCTGGTAGCGCAGTTCGGCAATGGACCACTTGCCCGGTACGACGACGATGGGCGACACGTTGCCGAGCTCGGCGGTGACGGGCTTGTCGAGCAGCGGCTCGTCGGCCGCCTTGCGGCGCGCACCCTCGTCGCCGGTGCCGAACACGACGGCGTCGTACGTCTTGTCCGAGCCGGTGATGTGCACCTCGTCGATCAGCGGGTGCGCGGTGAGGTATTGGCCGACGTCGGCGCCGCCGTCGACGATGCGCAGGACGCCCGCGTCGATCAGCGGCGCCAGCGCGCGGCTCCAATGGGGCACGAGATAATCGTTGACCGGGTTCGCCTTCATCACGACGACCTTGCCCTCGACGAAGAGCTTGGAGAGCACGTCGCGGGGCCCGAGCGAGGCCACGTTGCCCGCCGCGAGGACGAGCGCGGTGCCCGCGTGGGCGACGGGGTCGGCGTACGCAGGCGCCTGGCCGGCGACGAGGGACTCGCGGGTGACGCCGGGCTGCATCCAGACTTCGGCCGTCGTCTGGGGGAACGTGATCCGGTCGAAGGACGTTGCCGGAAAGACCTGGACGCGCAGCCGGCCGTCGGGGGCCTCGCGTACCGGACCGGCGAACGAGGGTTTGCCGTCCTTCGCGATGTCGCGCAGCGAGTCACGGAACAAGCGCGCCATGCGGACGAAGGTGCCGACGCCGGCGAACAGCTCTTCGCCCGCCTCGGTCGATCCCGGCTCGAGGCCCTTGGCCGCGCACGCCGCGGCGAGCCAGTCGTCCTGCGCCGCCATGGTGGCGTCGATCACCTGTTGCAGCAATGTCGCCCGCGCCGCCGCGTCGGTCTTCGCCCAACCGGGTGCGTGATCGGCGACGAGGGTCACGACCGCATCGAGCGCGCCGGAGTCGACCGGCGCCGTCGCCGCCGTGGGGGTGCCGCCCCCTGTGGCCGTGCGGTTCGACGTCTGCGATTGATCGGCGGTCGGGGCAACCGCCCCGCGGCTCGCGATGGTCATGTCGTGTCCTCCCCGGCGCGCCACGTCGTTCCTCCCGCCATGGGGGTCATTCCGGCCCGCATCACCGCGCCCAGCGTACCGAGGCGTGCCTGGATCCTGCCGTGCGTCGTGGGTTGCAGTTAATTCCCTGGCCAATGGGGCATCAATGTGAGTGTTCGGTGGCGTCCGGGGCGTGACGCGGAGCCAACGGCAACGAGTGAGCGACTGAACGACTGAGCGATTGGGAGGGCCAATGACATTCACCACGAGCGGACATCCGCGTGGGACACGAGCTCGGGGGATTCGTCCCTTCAGGAAGCGGACCATGGGATCGGCGGTGGCCGCTCTCCTGTGCGGGGTGTTCGGCCTCGGCGTCTTCGCCCTCTCGGGAGTCCCGTCGGGCGCGGCCACGTCTGCCACCCTCTTCGTGGACAACGTCAACGGCACCGTCACCACCGGGTGCGGCTCGTCAGGCGCCGGCGCGTGCAAGACGATCCAGCAAGGCGTCACGGCCGCCGAGGCACTCAGCGCCACCAACGTGACGCTGAACGTTGCTGGTTCTGCAACGGCGTACAACGAATCCGTCGTGATCAACCTCCCTTCGGGCCCCGGTGACTCGCTCGACATCGAGGGCACCGGCGCGACGCTGCCCACGCTCGACAACGGCGGTACCGGGAGCGGCTTCACCATCGCGTCCACCAGCGCCGGCGACGTCACCATCGACCACATGACCATCAGTCACGGGTCGTCGGCCTTCGGAGGTGGCATCAACGACATCGGAACCGGAAAACTGTCGGTCGGCAACGACACCTTCTCCAACAACAAAGCAACCGGCGGCTCACCAAGCCAGGGCGGTGCGATCGACGTCGCTGACTCGTGTGAGGGTGGGACCGGCGGCGTCGCCGTCGTGACGAACTCCACCTTCGTCGGCAACTCGGCCGACGGGGACGGCGGTGCCATCGACTCCCAGGACTTCTGCAGCGGCGGCCCGACGACGGGGAGCCTGACCGTCACCGGCAGCACCTTCCAGTCCAACACGGCGGGATTCGGTGGAGGGGTCAACACCTGGAACACCGGCAACACCATCACGAACAGCACGTTCACCGCGAACTCGACCACTAGTGCAAATGAGGGCGGCGGGGCCAGCGTTGCAAACACGGCTCTCATGGACGACACCTTCTTCGGGAACTCCGACGGCGCCGTCTTCCCCAACGGGGGGACCGTGTCGCTCGCCAACTCCATCCTGGACAACGCCTCCACCGGCGTCGATTGCACGGCCCACCTCACAGACGGCGGCCACAACGTGACCTCTGACGCGACGTGCGGCCTCGGCGGGACCAGTATCGAGAACTCGACGACCATCGGCACGCTGACCCTCGCGGCCAACGGCTCGACCGGCCCGCAGACCGCGGCGATCACATCGACGAGCTCGGCGCACGGGATCGTGCCCGCCGCTTCCTGCACGGTGACTACCGACCAGCGCGGCCAACCCCGCCCCGGTATCGGCTTCACCGCCTGTGATGCGGGCGCCTACGAGATCCAGAAGACGACGGGGTACGACCTCGCCGGCACCGACGGGGGCGTCTTCGTCTTCCCGGTCGGGATGACGCAGGGCTTCTTCGGCTCCATCCCGGGTCTCGGAATCCACATCAACAACATCAAGGGCCTGGTGCCGACGAACAACTACAACGGTTACAACCTCGTCGGCTCCGACGGTGGCGTCTTCGTCTTCCCGCTCGGGATGCCCGCAGGCTTCTACGGCTCGCTGCCCGGCCTCCACGTCTCGGTCAACAACGTCGTCGGCCTGGTGGGGACGAACAACAACCACGGGTACAACCTCGTCGGCAGCGACGGCGGTGTCTTCGTCTTCCCGACCGGTCAGAGTGCCGGCTTCTACGGCTCGCTCCCGGGCCTCGGGGTGCACACCAACAACATCATCGGCATCGTCGAGCAGCCCGACGGTGGCGGCTACCTGCTGGTCGGGCGTGACGGCGGCGTGTTCGCCTTCGGGGACGCGAAGTACCTCGGGTCCTTGCCCGGATCCGGCATCACGGTGAACAACATCGTCGGCATCGCCACCACGCTCGACGGCAAGGGCTACTACCTCGTCGGATCGGACGGCTCGGTCTACCCGTTCGGTGACGCGGTGAACCACGGCTCGCTGCCCGCCCTGCACGTGACCGTGAACAACGTCACGGCGATCGTGCCGACCGCCGATGGTGGCGGTTACTGGCTCATCTGCACCGACGGCGGCGTGTTCGCCTTCGGCGACGCCGGCTTCATCGGCTCGCTGCCGGGCCTCAAGGTCACGCCGGTGTCCCCGATCATCGGAGCAGTCCAGACGCTGAACGCGCCCTGAACCGACCTCCGTGGCCGGGCCTCGCCCTTCTGGGGCCCGGCCACGGAGGCAAGTCAC
>DASXBZ010000027.1:0-28317 GCA_036491435.1 Acidimicrobiales bacterium | reverse complement strand
CGCTGTGGCACCTCAACCGGTTCCCCTTCTACGGGACCACCCTGCTGATCTCGGTCGGCGTCGCCCTCGAGACGATGCGTCAGATCGACAGCCAGCTCATGATGCGCAACTACGAAGGCTTCCTCAAGTAGGCCGTCCGTGATCCCCGGGGTCAGGCTCGTGGTCCTCGGCAAACAGGGGGCCGGGAAGGGGACGCAGTGCGTCCGCCTTTCGCATCACTACGTCGTGCCGCACGTTTCCACGGGCGACATGCTGCGCAGTGAGGTGAAGTCGCGCTCGTTGATCGGCCAACGAGCCGCCAAGTTGATGGACGACGGCGAGCTCATCCCCGACGACCTGGTGATGGAGATGGTGGGCGGCCGCTTGTCCGAGCGCGACACCACCGGGCGGGGGTTCGTCCTCGACGGCTGCCCCCGCACCACCGGGCAGGCCGAGTCCCTCGAGAAGATCGCGGACCCCTTCGGGCTCGACATGGTCATCGACCTGCAGGTGCCGACAAGCCTGGTCATGAAGCGACTGGCCTCCCGGCGTGTCTGTGTCGACTGTGGCGCCAATTACTCGACGGCCGCGCCGCCGCTGGTGAACTGGACTTGCGACGTCTGTGGCGGCGAGGTCGTGCAGCGTCAGGACGACACCGAAGAGGCGATCGAGCGCCGTCTCAACCTCTACGAGGAGGAGACGGCGCCGCTCCTCGACTGGTATAAAAAGCGCGATCTCCTGGTC
Source organism: Acidimicrobiales bacterium (assembly GCA_036491435.1). Classification (GTDB taxonomy): domain Bacteria; phylum Actinomycetota; class Acidimicrobiia; order Acidimicrobiales; family RAAP-2; genus Bog-473. Next base: position 27,594 of record DASXBZ010000027.1, on the reverse strand, counting down.
GAGATCAACGGCACCGGCTCGCCCGACGCGGTGACGCGGCGCGTGGTCGGTGCCATCGACGCCATGCGGCACCGGCGCCAGATCGAGGGCAACAAGCAATGAGACGCAACGACGCCGAGCTCGCCAAGATGCGTCGCGCCGGCAAGGTCGTGGCGGAGATGCACGAAGCCACGCGGGCTGCCGCCAAGCCGGGCGTCACGACCGCCGAACTCGACAAGGTGGCGCGCGAGGTGCTCGACCGCCGGGGCGCGGGGTCCAACTTCCTCGGCTACCACGGGTTCCCTGCGGTCATCTGCACCTCGCCCAACTCGATGATCGTGCACGGCATCCCGGGCCCGTACGTGCTCGAGGAGGGCGACATCCTCTCGATCGACTGCGGGGCGATCATCGAGGGGTACCACGGCGACGCCGCGTTCACCATGGGCATCGGCAGCATCTCCAAGGAGGCGCAACGGCTGCTCGACGTGACCGACCGCAGCCTGTGGGCCGGCATCGACCAGCTCGTGAAGGGCAACGCGCTCCACGAAGTGGGCCGTGCCGTCCAGGCCGTGGCCGAGGGCGCCGGTTTCACGGTCGTGCGCGAGTACGTCGGCCACGCCATCGGCACCGCCATGCACGAGCAGCCCCAGGTCCCGAACTACTGGCCGGGCAACAAGGGTCCGACCCTCAAGACGGGCAACGTGTTCGCCATCGAGCCCATGGTCAACGCCGGTGGGCCCGAGACGGTGCTGCTCGACGACGGCTGGAGCGTCGTGACCGCCGACGGCAGCCTGTCGGCGCACTTCGAGCACACGATCGCCGTGACCGAGGATGGCCCCGAGGTGTTCACGGTCGCCTAGGGAGAGACACCCCCAGTTTCCGCCACCCCGGATCTGCCATGCGACGGGTCTCCGGGTCGAGTTAGCGGATACCGGCGGCCAAGAGGGCACTTGGAGCGGCACCTCGATGGCATCATCCCAGGTCAGACGGCGGGCGTCTGAACCGAGCCGAACGTGGGCGGGCGCCGAGGCCGGCCCGGAGGGGGTCGTCCGGAGGGTCCGGAAAATCTGCCGATAGGGTCTGGAGGGAGCCCCCGGCGAGGGGAGCTGGCGTGGCCGGCGGGGCCGGCAGCCAACGGCTGGAAATCCCCAGCCCATGCGGTAGACTCTCAAGTCGGCCCTTGGACCGTGCCCCATGCGGAACGCGCCCTCGGATCGATCCGAATTTCGCACCCTCCGGCCTCGCGTCGCCCGGTGCGCCGGAGTAACAACAGAAACAAGTTCGAGGAGAGTCACCTGCCCAAGCCCAAGGAAGACGCCATCGTGCTCGAAGGCACTGTGGTCGAGCCGTTGCCCAACGCCATGTTCCGAGTCGAGCTCGAGAACGGCCACAAGGTGCTGGCGCACAGCTCGGGGAAGATGAGGATGCACCGCATCCGCATCCTCCCAGGGGACAAGGTCCAGGTGGAGATCACTCCGTACGACCTCAACCGAGGTCGGATCACCTATCGGTACAAGTAACAGAAGGACGGGGAGTCAAATGAAGGTTCGACCGAGCGTGGGCCCGATTTGTGAGAAGTGCAAGGTCATCCGGCGACGTGGCGTCGTTCGGGTGATCTGTGACAACCCGCGTCACAAGCAGCGGCAGGGCTAGGGAGAGGAAGCGACATGGCCCGAATTTCCGGCGTCGACATCCCGCGTGAGAAGCGGCTGGAGATCGCCCTGACCTACATCTACGGCATCGGCCCCACGCTCTCGAAGCAGATCATCGACGCCGTCGACATCAACCCCTCCACGCGTGTCCGTGACCTGACGGACGAGGAGGTGGCCAAGCTGCGCACCTACATCGACCAGAGCTTCCGGGTCGAGGGTGACCTGCGCCGGGACGTCTCCCAGGACATCAAGCGCAAGATGGAGATCAACTGCTACCAGGGGGTGCGGCACCGCAAGGGCCTCCCGGTCCACGGCCAGCGCACCCACACCAACGCCCGCACCCGTAAGGGCCCCAAGAAGACGGTGGCCGGCAAGAAGAAAGCGGTGAAGAAGTAGTGGCCAAGCCCGCCAAGCCCGGACAGCGGCGCCCCCGTCGCAAGGAGCGCAAGAACGTCGCGTACGGCGTCGCCCACATCAAGAGCTCGTTCAACAACACGATCGTCTCGATCGCCGACCCCGAGGGCAACGTCCTCGCCTGGGCGTCGGCGGGCAACGTCGGCTTCAAGGGCTCGCGCAAGTCGACGCCGTTCGCGGCGCAGTTGGCCGCCGAGGCCTGCGCCAAGCGCGCCATGGAGCACGGCGTGCGCAAGGTCGACGTGTTGGTCCGTGGCCCGGGCTCGGGCCGCGAGACCGCCATCCGTTCGCTGGCTGCGGTCGGCATCGAGGTGGTCGGCATCAAGGACGTCACTCCGATCCCGCACAACGGCTGCCGCCCCAAGAAGCGGCGCCGGGTCTAGGACGAGAAGAAGAGGAACGAGGAACCACTCCCCATGGCTCGATACACCGGTCCCGTCTGCCGCCTCTGTCGGCGCGAGCGGACCAAGCTGTTCTTGAAGGGCGAGCGCTGCTACTCGCTCAAGTGCCCGGTCTCCGAGGCGGTGACCGACCGGCACAGCCGCGCCTACCCGCCCGGCGAGCACGGTCGCGACCGCATGCGCCAGGGCTCCGAGTACCTGGCCCAGCTGCGCGAAAAGCAGAAGGCCCGCCGGATCTACGGGATCTTGGAGAAGCAGTTCCGCAACATGTACGAAGAGGCGACGCGCCAGGGCGGCATCACCGGTGAGAACCTGCTGCGCAACCTCGAGCTGCGGCTCGACAACGTCGTTTTCCGGGCCGGCTGGGGCGCAAGCCGCAGCCAGTCGCGCCAGTTCGTTCGCCACGGCCACGTGCAGGTCAACGGCAAGCGCGTGACGATCCCGAGCTACCGGGTGCGCAAGGGCGACAAGGTCACGCTGCGGGAGGCCACTCGTGGCAACTTCCACGTTCGGCGCAACATGGACACGCTCGAGCGCCAGACCCCGGCCTGGCTCGAGACCGGCGACGCCGGCTTCTCTGTCGCCGTGCTCAACCCGCCGCAGCGCGAGCACATCGACGAGCCCATTCAAGAGCAGCTCATCGTCGAGCTCTACTCGAAGTAGTCCTTCGGTCTATCCCCCCACGATCGCCCCGACCCCCGTCACAGGAGTACCCACCATGTTGATCATCCAGAGGCCCACCGTCGAAGTCGTCGACGAGGAGCAGCACAACCGCCAGCGCTTTGCGATCGGCCCGCTCGACCCGGGTTTCGGCACGACGCTCGGCAACTCGCTGCGGCGCACGCTCTTGTCCTCGATCCCCGGCGGGGCGGTGACCCAGCTGCGCTTCGACGAGGCGCTGCACGAGTTCACGACGCTGCCGGGTGTCAAGGAAGACGTGACCGACATCATCTTGAACCTCAAGGACCTGTTGGTGCGGGTGCACTCGGACGAGCCGGTGACGTTGCGGCTCGATGTCCGGGGACCGGCCGATGCGACGGCCAACGACCTGCAGGTCACGCCCGATGTCGAGATCCTGAACCCCGACCTGCACATCGCGTCGATCAACGCCAAGGGCCGCCTGGCCGTCGACGTCACGGTCGAGCGTGGGCGGGGCTATGCGTCGGCGGACAAGAACAAGCGGTCCTCGACCATCGGCGTGATCCCGATCGACTCGATCTTCTCGCCCGTGCACCGCGTGACCTTCGACATCGAGCCGGTTCGCGTCGAGCAGTCGACGAACTACGACCGGCTCGTGCTCGACATCGAGACGGACGGGACGATCTCGCCCCGCGAGGCGTTGGCATCGGCCGGCGACACGCTGCGCAACCTGGTCTCGCTCGTGGCTGACCTCGAGGAGGCGCCCCAGGGCCTGGAACTCGGCGACACCGGCACCACGCAGAGCGGCTCGCCGGACCTCGACCTGCGGATCGAGGAGCTGGACCTCTCGGAGCGCCCGCGCAACTGCCTCAAGCGCGCCCAGATCAACACGATCGGCGAGCTGGTCGAGCGGACGATGGACGACCTGTTGGCCATCACGAACTTCGGCCAGAAGTCGGCCGACGAAGTCGTGCAGCGCCTCGACGAGCGCGGGCTGTCGCTGCGCACGAGGGACTAGGGACCGGCGATGCAGGCAACCCCCAAGCGCGGCCGCCGCCTCGGCGGTTCCTCGGCCCATCAGAAGGCGATGCTCGGCAACCTGGTCGCGTCGCTGATCGCGGCCGAGTCCATCGTCACCACCGAAGCGAAGGCCAAGGCCATGCGGCCGGTCGCCGAGAAGTGCGTGACGACTGCCCGCAAGGGTGGCGTGGCGGCCCAGCGCCATGTGGTCGCCCTCATCCGGGACAAGGACATGACCCACAAGCTCTTCGAGGAGATCGCGCCCCGTTACGAGCAGGAGGGCCGCCCCGGGGGCTACACGCGGATCTTGAAGTTGGGCCCGCGCCCGGGTGACAACGCGCCGATGGCGCGCATCGAGTTCGTCTAAGCCGATCGCCGGGCCCACGGTGGAGGAACCGGCTGGCGCTGCGATGCAGCGCTGGAGGCTCCTCGTCGCCTACGACGGCGCCTCGTTCCGCGGCTTCGCCGTCCAGCCCGAGGTGCCCACGGTCGCGGGCGCGCTGCGCCAGGCTCTGGAGCGCACGGCCCGCCTGCGCGAGGCGCCCTTGATCACCTGTGCGGGACGCACGGACGCCGGCGTCCACGCTCGGGGCCAGGTCGTCCACGTCGATCTCCCGCCGATCCCCTACGACGGCCCGGGGCTGGCTCGGGCGATCAACCGGCAGCTGGCGCCCCAGGTGGTCGTGCGCCGGGCCGAAGAGGTGGGCCCTGACTTCGATGCCCGCCGCTCGGCGACGGGCCGGACCTATCGGTACCTGGTGTGGAACGCGCCGGATGCCGACCCGTTGCTGGCACCGATCGCCTGGCACGTGAGTGACGCGTTGGATCTGGTCGCGATGCGCACGGCGTCGGACGTGCTGCTGGGCAGCCACGATTTCCGCTCCTTCTGCCGGCGGCCTCCGGGAACGGATGCGTCCGAACCGATCATCCGCCGGGTCACGCAGGCCCGGTGGTCAGTGGACACAGGCCCCGAGGCCGTCGACGCCGACGGCGTGGCGCCCTCGGAATCGGCCGAGCGCGGACGGCTGCTGCGTTTCGACATCGCCGCGAGCTCGTTCTGCCATCAGATGGTGCGCTCGCTGGTTTCATCGCTCGTGGATGTGGGACGGGGGCGGCAGAACGCGGCCGGCCTGCTGGAGCGCCTGCGGGCGGCGTCGCGCCAGTCGATGCCCGAGCCCGCGCCGGCCGAGGGCCTGTGCCTGGTGTCGGTGGACTACGGCGAGGTCGGGCAGGGGCTGTCGAAGTAACCCTCAGGTCGAGGCAGCCGGATACGCCTCGTTCCCGAAGAAAAGGGTGAAGGTCCCTTTTTCAGGCGGCGCGACGAGCGGTACGACTGCTCTGGTTGCCGTCGCCGTTTCGGCTCCCGAGCGACTGGTCGGCGAGGTCGAACCAGGGCTCGGTCACCACTCGCTGGAGGCCGGTCAGAACCTCGGTAAGAAACCGACGCTCGAGGCTGATGGTTTGCTGAGCGAACTCGAAACTCAGGTCCACGAAGCGAACCGGTTGACTCACTGCCACCGGGAGCGCAGCCCGCATCAGATCGGTGAACGCGTGGAGGGTTGCCGCAATGGCTTCTTCGCCGGTCGCTTCTCCGCTGCGCAGCGAGTCGTAGATGCTTTCCAATGCATCGCTGTTGTTGTCGTCGGGGGACGCAGTTGCGCGGCCCGCTGATTCTGTCGTGGTCGGCATGTCGCTGTCCTTTCGTGATCCAACGACTTCGTTATACCCAACCTGTCTGTCCGCTTCCCTACGCGTTGGGGAACTGGTTGTGAATTCCACCCGACGGACGGGTGACGAGAGCCGTGCTCTTCATCGACACAGGAGTCGCAGCAACGATCGGTCCCTCGGAAGGCGCGTTGCAGAAAGCTACGGCTCGAAGACGCCCCGGAGCTCTTCCACGATGGCGCTGATCCTTTGGACCTCCTCGCGCAGGGCGTCGACGTCGGCCCGCAGGGAGATCACCACGTCGTCGAGGGAGACGGACCGCATGGCGACGGCGGCGTCGCTCTCCTCGATACTTGCGTCGGAGGGGGCGTCCGCCTCAAGAGGCTCGACGGCCAGGAGCTGGGTCCAGCGTTCCTCCTTTTGTCCCGGGCGCCGTGACAGTTGACGCACCAGGGGATCGGTACCGTCGGCCAGGCGTTCCAGCTCCCTCCCGACGTCGTCGAGGCTGCCGAAGTCGGCCATCCGCTCGGTCCGGGCGCGCAGCTCCCCGATGGTCTGGGGCCCTCTCAGCAAGAGGACGGCCAAGATCGAGAGGCCCCGGGCGTCGAGGCCGAACCGTTCGTCGAGCACCTGGCGGTACCGGGTAGCGGAGCGCCCATGACTGGGGTGGACGAGACGGACCAGGCCAGCCTCCCTCAGCGATGAGAGGGCCGTTTCTGCGATTCCGTCGTCGTACACCACCACCGGGTCACGGTTCGAGGTCTGGTTGCACGCGACGACCAACGCATTGAGCGTGAGCGGGTACTGCTGGGGCGTCGTCAGCTGCTTCTCGGCCAGGCTTCCGATCACGCGCGCTTCGACTGGGCTCAGCTCCACGACGATGGCGAGCATATTGCGGGCCGCTTCGTCAGGTGAAACCAAGGTACCGAGACGGTGATTCTGCGTTTATCGAGTACAAATCGAGGATCAGATCCAGCTCCTGACTTCTACCAAGGAGCTTTTGAGCTTGGTATACGGGCGAGAGATCCGCGACGAGATAGTCGATGGAATTGCCCACATTCCCACCGATGCACTCGAGGAGTATCGGGCCCGGTCTTCCTGACTAAGAACGAGACCGCACTAGTCCGCAGGCCTGGAAGCGGTTATGGCGTTCGCGGACCCCACGGACAACCGTCAGCGCATCGCCTTGGTCCTGTGCGGCGAGCAGGAGCGTGGCGAGCGGCTCGAGGATGGCCATTGGCTCTTCGAGCTCGCTGATTTCATCGGAATTGCGCGTTCATCGTCCGTTAATCATGCGGTCGATCCGTCGAAACAGGAGCATGGTCCACTGTCGGGCGACCGGCTAGTGGTGGGAGGTCAGAGGAGGCCCCCGGGTTGATGAGATGCACGAAGTTCACTTCCGGCGATGACGCGGGCACTTTCGGATGACCGCCACAAACGAGAGGGTAACGGCACGGGAGCACCGAGTCGCGGCCAAGAACCCAATACGCCGGCAGGTAACCGCGCTCTTGGCCGGCGAGTCAGTAATAGGTCCTGCGGTTCTGACGGGCGTTCTCATTGCGACGGTATCTCTGCTAGTCGGCCCCCATCGTGGCGACGTCAGTGTCGACATAGCGATGGTCAGCATGGCCGCTTTCCTTTTTGGCATTCTCCTGGCATTCACCATTGCTCGCACCCGTGAACGCTTGGCCCTGGTACAGGATCTGGTGGCTACGGGGAATGCCATCCTCCACACCATTCACCAGTCCGTGGCGGTCTTTGGCGATGACGAGGCACTGCGGGTACGTGACCTGATCGACCGACACTTGATCAGCCAGATCGACTATCAGTTGGTCGACTACCACAGAGCGACAGCCTCGCACCTTGAGCTGATGGAGGAGGTGTACGCCCTGGTGCCTCGTAACCGCCAACAGGAGTCCGTTTACCGTGTGCTGGTTGATCTCTGCGCCCGCCTCGAGGTTGATCGTGCTCTGATCGAGGCTGCGACCGGACAGGAGTTGTCGTCACTCGAGTGGTCTGGGCTCTTCCTGCTGTTGTTTCTACTCCTCGGACTCATTGCGGTCCTGCCAGGAGGAACAGTTCTCGGTGCGCTCGTGTCAGGTGTGACGGCCGGAACCTTAGTGACATTGATGATTCTCCTGCGCAAGCTAGACCTGCTTCGTTGGCACGAACGTGTTTCGATTTGGGAACCCACAGCGCGCCTGTTCAGGAGCATGGGACGTGACCCATATGTTCCCCGTGACGTGATACGAAGCGGGCGGTTCCAGCCTCGCGGCAGCGTCCGCGTGGTCGACTACCCCGACCCGTATCCAAATCGGTCAACCAAGATCGTCGCGACCGAAGTCATCGATGACACGAACGGGGCGATCTTCTGACCATTTAGCCCCGGCGCGTGTCCGGGTGTCCCCCTTACGCCGGTTCGGAGCCCTGTGTCTCGGGAGGTCCTACTGGCGTCTGAGGCTCGCCTTCATCATTCGCGAAAGGCCGAGCGGTAGAACCACAATGCCGACTGTTAGCCCCCAACCGTTGCCTAGGTGATCGCCGACGTTCACGGCGAGGATCGCACCACCAATGGTCCATACGGCCATCAAGAGCAAAAGCAGCTTCGGACCGCCAAAGACCCTCCGCAACACGGCCAGAGCCGTGAGGCGCGGCGCGTCGTCCAGGCGTGACGGGTCGGTTCCCGCGTACTCATTCTGTCTGGCTGGTCTCCGACCTACATGGGGCTCCCGGACCATTTGGGGTCACCCCAAATGCCGGCTAGTCGAGCCAACCAGGATCCGTCGCGGCCTTGTTCACACAGCATTAATCCCACTTTTGGGGCGTTGCGCAGAAGGTCGGTGATATCACGTAACCACCTCCATAGTGAGCGACCGGCCCCGCCTTCTATTTCCCCTACCTCCGGAAGGCGGGGCCGTCTCGCGATGCCGGACCGTGTATTCCCGTACGTCGGGTCGGTGGGCAGTTCGGACAGAGAATCACACCTGGCCATTCAGCTCGCAGCAGGACTTTCGACCGCGTCAACGACGACGGAATAATCAAATCCCTTGCCGTCGATCTGAAACTCAAAGCACCCAGCACCCGAAACATAGGTGCCAACCGGTGCCATGCGAGTTCCTAGATGTTCATTTACGGTCGGACCGGGTGGCACAACGAGCGACCCTGACCTCGCTCCTCCAAGTAATGCCACTCGGCCAGGACCATCGATCCTCTTGGCTCGAACGATGACTGGACCTTGGTAGGAGGGCCCAACGATCCACGTTGTCTTGAACGCAAACCATCCGGGGGTGTCTGACGGCGATAGGTCAACGGTCCCCGCCAGAACGCTTCCGTTGTTCTGCATCGCCACGAGCAGTCGCACGGGACCCGGACCGAAAGCAACACCGTCGATGTAGCTGCTGTTCATAACCGTGCCCCGACTGACGGGGCAAGCTTCCCCTGTTCGAACTGTCCGGAAATGAAGTGGGCGATCGATGAGCCAGGTTGGAACCGAGCCGCTCTTGAATCGGCTACATACCGATCCCTCTTCCTGACAGGTCTGGCTGTAAGTCGGCGTGCGGTGCGTCCCGATCAAGGAGGACTGGCCTGCCGCAGGACCGGTGGTCCATGACGCCAAAACGCAGAAAATGCAAAGATTTACGAGCCCCAGTTCGAACAGTCTATTCGTCCGCTGAACCACTTCGTCGACCGTCTATTCCGGGTTCAGCGCCGCCGCGGCCGGCGTCCGTGCCGCAATCCGTCCGGGCACCGCGCTCAGGCAGATGGCGAGCAGAAGCGCGATGAGGCCGGCCGCGGCGACGGACAGAGTCGGCACGACCGGAGCGGGGACTGCACCGATCTCCTCGGCGAACAGCGTCCAAAGCCATCGTCCGAGCGCGAGACCCAACGGCACGCCGATGACGATCCCCACCACGGCGACGATGCCCGCTTGCCACACGACGCTCCACTGCAACTGCGCGGGCCTGAACCCGATTGCCTTCAGGATCGCCAGCTCGTGCCTGCGCCGGCGCACGGAGGCCACAAGGGTCAGGCCGAGGGCGATGGTCGCACCGACCGCCAGCGCGATCGCCAGGAAGAAAGGTGTCAGACCCATGGAGCGGTAGTTGACGATCTGGGCCGGTCGCTGCACCGCCAATACCGTGGCCTGGTAGCCGTCGCAGTTCTGGCTGTTCGTCGGCTCCTTCGCCAGCACCTGCGACGCCGTGGTGGCGAGGTCCTGCGCGGCGCGGTAGACCGCGGCAGAGCTTGTGCTGCCGTTGGACGAAAGGAGAACCATGTTCGGTCCGTTGCAGCCGGCATAGGCCTGGGGGCCGAGCATCTCGGTGAGTCGTCCATTGTCGGCGGGCACGATGGCTCCTACCCCCATGGAGGAGTGCAGCCCCTCGGCGATGCCGATGGCCGGCATGGTCGCGACGCCGACGATGGTGAGCTGGATGGCCTTGGGCGGAAAGCCGGGCACATACCGCATGGCGACGGTGTCGCCGAGATGCTTGTGCAGCTGCGCCAGCGTTGACGCTCCCAACACGAGCTGGTTCCTGCCTTCCACTCCATGTCCCGTCACGATCGGTGGCGCAACCGATGCATTTCGAGACGCCAACAGTGTCGGTACCTCGACGCCGTCGAGTTGGAGGGTGGAGAACCACACGCCGGATTCGGTGACACCGCGCGTGCGGTGGAGGACAGCGTGGACGGTGGGTTGAGGAACCGGCCCGTAGCCGTCGGAACTCTGCACCGCGTAGTCCCAATTCCACCCGTAAAGGCTGGGCTGTGCCACAAGGTTCTGCAGGCTGTGCCCGAACGTCAACGTGGCAGAGACGACCAGCAGCGCGGTGACGGCCCCGACGAGGACCCAACGCGTCGATCCGCCGTCTCTGCCGCGGCCGGCATCGAGGGCGAAGCGGGCACCCACGGCCGTGCTCGGAGGCAGCCCCCACCGGAAGACGGCGTCGGCGAGGCCCGGTCTACCCACGCGTGCGCGCTGCGCCAGGTGTCGATGTGGTGCGGCGAGCGCTGCGCCGACTCCCGCGGCGACCAGGAGCAGCGCGACCAGTGCCAGTGAGCCCAGGGCGAGCACGGTCCAGTCCGCGCCGAACCCCCGGTCGGGGTAGACCGCGCGCACCGGGCCGATCGGTGCCAGCGGCGACAGCGCAATCGCCACGGCCGCCGCCAGGACGCCTCCGAACACGATGGCGCCTGTCGTGCCGATGAGACCGTCGGTCACCGTCACGGCGGGCGGAGCGCCCAGCGCGCGCATGACGTGCAGATCCTCGTTCCGACCCCTTCGCTGGCGCGCGAGCTCTTCGAGAGCGAGAAGAAGAGCGGTGAGCCCGGCGATGCAGCCAAAGGCCCCCAGGGCGAGCGCCTCGGGCCGGATCGACTGATCCGCTTCCTGCGCCGTCTGCGCCGCGACCTGGAAGTCGGTGAAGTATTGCTGCGATGCGTTCCATTTGCGTTCGACCGCGGCGACGGCGCCGGGTGTCTCGTCGACCTGGACGCCGAAGTAGGCGAACGCTGCGTCACTCTTGAACAGAGCGCGTGTCACGGCCGGCGTCGCGACGACATAGGTCGGGAACCGCTCGATCTGGTCCTGCACGACCTCGCGGTTGAGGGTGCCGAGGCCAACCAGGGTGACCGGGTACGGCGTTCCGCCGGGTCGGCCCGTCCCGTTGACGTACACGCCGAAGGACTCGCCGAGGTGGAGCCCCAGCGCGTGAGCGGCGTCCTCGGTCATCTCGACCTGGTGCGCATTGCGCGGGTTGGCCCGGCGACCCGCGGTCACCGTGAAGCGGTCCTGATTGAAAAGCATCCCGTCGACGCTGCCTACGAGAAGCACGGAGCTGTCGTGGACGATGCGCGACCCGGGCAGGAGATAGGACGCCCCCAGTGCCACGTAGCTCTCGACATGGCGCACGTGCGGGAACTTCGCGATGGCTGAGATCAGCTGTCGGTCGACCGCCGGCGTCGTGGGACCGGGTCCGCCACCCGCGGGCTGGATGGTGAGGTCCGACGGGTTCGTCGAGGCGAGGAAGACGGAGAACGACGAGGCTGTGCGCCGCGCCGCCGCGACCGACCCAAGCGCCAACCCTCCGCCGAGCCCCACGATCAGGACGAGCGCCACGTAGCCGGCGCTGAGTCGCCGCCAAGACGTGACAAGGCGGTACCAGCTCGTGGTCAGCACGGCCGGGCGCACCATGCGCCGCGTCTCCGCCAGCTCGCTTGCGGGCGGCGCCATGCAATGAGCGTGACAATGACCTGCCGGACGGTCAATGAGGACACCTTGCCCGCCAGCTGGGTGGTACCACTACGGGTGCCCCGAGGGCGCTCAGGTGAGGCCGCCGGGACGACTCGGGGCCGGAAGGGGCGGCCGTCGCCCAAAAGCCCTGGAAATCGGCGGCTTGCTGGGCCTTTCCACAGGCCCTATCCTGGTACGTCGGCCCTGGGGACCTCCGGGGCCCTGAGCCAGCCGGAAACGGCCAGCTCACCACCCACGCGGAAGCGAAAGATCGGTCTTGTGCGCACATTTTCACCAAAGGTCAACGAGATCCAGCGAGCCTGGTACGTCGTCGACGCCGACGGCCTCGTCCTCGGGCGTCTGGCCTCCGAGGTGGCGGCGGTCCTGCGGGGCAAGCGCCGTCCCTACTTCGCGCCGCACGTCGACACCGGTGACAACGTGATCGTCGTCAACGCCGACAAGATCGTGCTGACCTCGAACAAGGCCGAGGCCAAGATGGCCTACCGCCACAGTGGCTACCCCGGCGGCCTGCGGTCCACGAGCTACGCCACGCTGCTCGACGAGGAGCCGGCCGAGCTGATCCGGCGCTCGGTGCGCGGCATGCTCCCCAAGAACACCCTGGGCCGTCAGCAGCTGAGCAAGCTGCACGTGTACTCCGGTTCGGAGCACCCCCACGCCGCCCAGAAGCCAGAGTCGCTCGACCTGCCCGAGGCCAAGCGAGCCGGCTGAGCCAGGAAGGACACAGACCCACCTCATGCCCGTACCACTGAGCCAAACCACCGGCCGCCGCAAGCAAGCGGTGGCGCGCGTGCGCTTCCGCCCCGGCCAGGGCGCCATCACCATCAACAAGCAACCCTTCGAGAAGTACTTCACCTCCGCGACGCACCGGATGCTGATCACCGAGCCGCTGCGGATCACGAACACGGTCGAGTCCTACGACATCGACGCGACGATCGACGGCGGCGGGATCTCGGGCCAGGCCGGCGCGATGCGCCTGGGCATCGCGCGCAGCCTCTGCGACGTCGACCCCGAGTACCGCGGACCGCTCAAGCGCTCCGGGTTGCTGACCCGGGACGCGCGGGAGAAGGAGTCGAAGAAGTACGGCCTGAAGAAGGCCCGCAAGGCGCCGCAGTACTCGAAGCGGTAGTCGGGCACGGAGTAGCCCGACCCGAGTGCCTGCACGTTTCGGCACCGATGGGGTGCGCGGAGTCGCCAATGAGGAACTGACGGCGGACCTGGCCCTCGCCCTCGGACGCGCCACCGCCCGCGTCCTACCCGCACCGACGTTCGTCGTCGGCCGCGACACCCGGCTCTCGGGGCCTCTGCTGCAGGCCGCGTTCTCGGCCGGGTTGGCCACCGAAGGCGCCGACGTCTTGGATCTCGGCGTGCTGCCGACCCCCGGTGTGGCGACGGTGGCCGTGGCGCGGGGAGTGCCGGGGGCGGTCATCTCGGCCTCGCACAACCCGTACCCCGACAACGGGATCAAGCTGTTCTCGTCGTTCGGGACGAAGCTGCCGGTGGAAGTGGAGGCGGAGATCGAGCGCGAGCTCCTGGCAGTGTCGGCCGATCCGGACCGCCCGCCCGCCCGGCCCACCGGGTTGGGCGTCGGACGATTGTCGCGGGACGCGGTGGCGACGGAGATGTACGCCGCCCACCTGGTCGGCACGCTCGGTGGCCGGCGGCTCGACGGGATGCGGGTGGTGGTCGATTGCGCCAACGGGGCCGCCAGCGTGATCGCGCCGCGGGTGCTGGCAGAGGTCGGCGCGTCGGTGACGTCGTTGCACGACGCGCCGGACGGCGTGAACATCAACGACGGCTGCGGCTCGACGGACCCTTCGGAGCTTGCCCGTGTCGTGGTGTCCTCCGGCGCGGACCTGGGTTTGGCGTTGGACGGTGACGCTGACCGCGTGATCGCGGTGGACAGCGCCGGGGAGATCGTCGACGGCGACGTCCTGCTGGCGTTGTTCGCGTTGGATCTCGCCGGGCGGGGGGAGTTGGCGGGGAACACCGTCGCGGTGACGGTCATGACGAATCTCGGCTTCCGGCTGGCCATGGAGGAGCGTGGCATCGCGGTGCTCGAGACGGACGTGGGGGACCGCCATGTCCTCGCCGCTCTGGACGCCGACGGGTTGTCGTTAGGCGGCGAGCAGTCGGGTCACATCATCTTCCGCTCGCAGTCGACGACCGGCGACGGGGTGTTGACGGGGTTGGCGCTGGCCGACCTCATGGTGCGGAACGGATGCCCGCTGGCCGAGCTGTCGGCGGGCCTCGTCGAGCGGGTGCCCCAGCGTCTCGTGAACGTGCCGATCAGCCGGCCCGAGCGTCTGGCCGACAGCGCCGAGGTGTGGGACGCCGTGGTGGAGGCGGAGGCCACGCTCGGCCACACGGGTCGCGTGTTGCTGCGCCCCAGCGGCACCGAGCCGGTGGTGCGGGTCATGGTCGAGGCCCGGGTGGAAGCCCAAGCCGATGCCGTGGCGGCCCAGCTGGCGGGGGTCGTCGAGGCGGCCCTGGGGCGGATCGAGCAGCCGCAAGACCCCGCGTAGGCCCAGGTAGCCTGGGACGATTATGTGCGGCATCATCGGCGTCACCGGCGAGGCCGACGCCCTCCCCCTCCTCCTCGACGGGCTGCGCCAGCTCGAGTACCGGGGCTACGACTCGGCCGGGGTGGCCATGGTCGCCGATGGCGCGGTGTGGCGGGCCCGGGCGGCCACCGCCAAGACCTCGATTGCCACGCTGGCCGAACGCTCGGCGGAGGCGCCGCGGGGCCACGCGGCGGCGATCGGGCACACGCGCTGGGCGACCCATGGGAGCCCCACCGAGGAGAACGCGCACCCGCATCTGGACTGCACGGGCCGGCTGGCTCTGATCCACAACGGGATCATCGAGAACCACACGGCGCTGCGGGCCGAGATCGAGGCCGCCGGTCACACGGTGACGTCGGGCACCGACACCGAGGTCATGGTCCACCTGATCGAGGAGCAGATGGCCGGCGGCGCGTCTTTGGCCGACGGGACCCGTGCGGTGCTGCGGCGGCTGCGCGGCTCGTTCTCGATCGCGGTGATCTCCGCCGACGAGCCCGACACCATCGTGGCCGCGTGCCGGCTCACGCCGCTCGTGCTCGGTCTCGAGGACGGCATGACCCTGCTCGCCTCGGACATCCCCGCCCTGATCGGGCACACGCGCCACATCTTCACGCTGGCGGACGACCAGCTGGCGGTCCTCACGCCCGGCGAGATCTCGGTGACGACGTTGGACGGCACGCCGGTCGAGCCCGAGCAGCGCACCATCACCTGGGACCTCGAGGCCGCGCAAAAAGAGGGCTTCGAGGATTTCATGTCCAAGGAAATGCACCAGCAGCCCGAGGCGGTCGCGGACACGTTGCTGGACCGCCGCGGCCCCGGTGGCGAGCTGATCCTCGACGAGATGCGCCTGAGCGCCGACGAGCTGCGTGACATCGACAAGGTCTTCATCGTGGGCTGCGGCTCGAGCTACCACGCGGCGCTGGTGGCCAAGTACGCGATCGAGCACTGGGTCAAGCTGCCCGTCGAGGTCGACATCGCGAGCGAGTTCCGCTACCGCGACCCTGTGTTGAACGAGCGGACGTTGTGCGTCGGGGTTTCGCAGTCCGGTGAGACCCTGGACACCGCGGAAGCGGTACGGGAGGCGGCCCGCCTCGGGGCCAAGGTCCTGGTGGTCTCCAACGTGGTCGACTCGTCGATGGCGCGGGCCGCGGACGGGGTGCTCTACACCCGGGCGGTCGGCTACGAGATCGGCGTGGCCTCGACCAAGTGCCACATGGCGCAGATCGTCGCGCTCGAGGTCCTCGGCCTGTATCTGGCCCAGATCTTCGGGACGCTGTCGAAGGAGCGCATCAACGAGATCTTCACGGCCATGGAGGAGTGGCCGGCGCAGGTGGCCGGCGCACTGGCGCGGGCGGGCGACGTCGACGACGTCGCGGCCAAGCTGACCGACGCCCGCGACTTCTTCTTCCTCGGGCGCCACATCGGCTTCCCCGTCGCGCTGGAAGGCGCCCTGAAGCTCAAGGAGCTGGCCTACCTGCGGGCGGAGGGCTACCCGGCCGGCGAGCTCAAGCACGGGCCGATTGCGCTGATCGAACCCGGGACGGTGGTCGTCGCGGTCGCCACGCGCAATCCGTTGTGGGAGAAGCTGCTCTCCAACGTGGCCGAGGTGCGCAGCCGCGGCGCGACCGTGGTCCTGGTGGCCGACGACGGCGACGAGGAGTCGGCCGCGGCGGCCGACCACGTGCTGTGGGTCCCCGCGACCCAGCCGCTGCTGTCCCCGGTCGTGGGCGTGGTGCCGATGCAACAGCTGGCGTACCGCTTGGCCCGGCTGCACGGCCACGACCCGGACCGGCCCCGGAACCTGGCCAAGACGGTGACGGTCGAGTGAGTGCGGACGGCGGCGGGGGTGGGATCGTCGGGGTCGGCGTCGATGCCGTGAGCGTCGAGCGGTTCCGCCGCCTCTTGGAACGGCGGCCGCGGTTCGCGGCGCGCTGCTTCACCGAGAGCGAGCAGTCCGACGCGGGCAGCTCGACGAACCGTGCGCAGAGCCTGGCCGCGCGGTTCGCGGCCAAGGAGGCCGTGATGAAGGCACTCGGCACCGGCATCGGCTCGTTCTCGCTGACCGACGTCGAGGTGCGGCGGACGAGCGGCAAGGACGCCACCCGCAACGCGCCCTACCTCGTCCTGACGGGCACCGCGGCCGAGTTGGCCGGGGCACACGGGGCGGGCCGTTTCCACCTGTCGTTGACGCATACCGACGACGTGGCCATCGCCTTCGTGGTGGCGGAGCACGCGGGCTCGAGGCCCGACGGTGCGCCGCCGGGCCGGGCCACCGCTGCCACCGCTGCTGCCGTCGCTGCCGCTGCAGTTACCGGGTCTGCCGCATGCGCGCCGTCCTGACCCGCGACGAGATGCAGGCCGCCGACGCGGCCGCGGTCGCCGAGGTCTCGCACGACACCCTGGTCCGGCGGGCCGGCACAGCGGCGGGCATGGCCGCGCTGGCGATGCTCGGGGGCGCCTACGGACGCCGGGTCGTGGTGGTCGCAGGCAAGGGCAGCAACGGGGCCGACGGCAGGGTCGCGGCCGACCTGTTGGCACGGCGCGGGGCCCGCGTCACGGTGCTCGATGCTTCGACGACCGGCGACGGCGCCGTGCTCCCGGCGTGCGACCTCGTGATCGACGCCGCGTACGGGACGGGTTTCCGCGGTTCGTACGCGGCGCCGGTGGTCCCGGCGGGTGCCGCCGTCCTGGCGATCGACCTCCCCTCGGGCGTCGACGCCGACACGGGAGAAGCCCCGGGCGACGCGGTCAGCGCGGACCGCACGGTGACCTTTGCCGCCCTGAAGCCCGGACTGCTGCAGGGCGCGGGGCCGGCGCACAGCGGCACGGTTGAGGTGGCGGACATCGGGATCGGGTTCGCACCGCCCCAGGCCCTGCTCATGGAGGACGGCGACGTGGCGGCGCTGGTCGGGTCCCGCGAGCGGGCCGTGAACAAATGGACGAACGCGGTGGGCGTCGCGGCCGGGTCGGCCGGCATGGAGGGTTCGGCCATCCTGTGCACGCGCGGCGCCATGGCCGCCGGCTCCGGGATGATCCGCCTCGGATCCCCGGGTGACCCCACGGCGGCGTGGCCGACCGAGGCCGTGCGCATGCACCTGCCGGCCGAGGGGTGGTCGGGTGTCTTCTTGGAGGCGGCGTCCAAGTGCAAGGCACTCGTCGTCGGGCCCGGTCTGGGCACCGGCGAGGCCGTCGCCGAGGAGATCCGTGCCGTCGTGGCCGACGCCCCGGTGCCGCTGGTGATCGACGCCGACGCGCTCACCGCGCTCGGCGACGTGTCGTCGGCGCGCACCCTCTTGGACAAGCGCCACGCGCCCAGTGTCCTGACCCCGCACGACGGCGAGTACGCCAGGGTGGCCGGGTCGGCACCGGGCGACGACCGTCTTGCCGCGGCGCGGCGGCTGGCCGATGCCGTCGGCGCGGTGGTCTTGCTCAAGGGCCCGCTGACCGCGGTGGCCCGGCCGGGCGGCGGAGCCACGGACGTGCTCCTGTCGGACGCCGGCGGCCCGGCGCTCGCGACCGCCGGCAGTGGCGACGTGCTCTCGGGGATCATCGGAGCGTTCTTGGCGCGCGGCGTCGGCGCGCACGAGGCGGCGGCGCTGGCCGCCCACGTGCACGGCCGGGCGGCCTCGCTGGGGCCGGCCGAAGGCATGGTGGCGGGAGACCTGCCGGGGCTGGTGGCACGGTTCTTGTCCGGCTGCGCCTCGGCCGCCCGAACAGGGAACGACGATGACTGACGGAGCCCCGCTGCGGAATGTGCATCCTCTGAGCGGCGTCGACGGTGCCGAGCTCCCGACCGAGGCGACGATGGCGCAGGGACGGTCGCGACCGGCGTGGGCCGAGATCGATCTGTCCGCTGTCGCCCACAACGCCCGGGTCCTGGCCGACCTGGCCGCACCCGCCGAGCTCTGCGCCGTCGTCAAGGCCCACGGCTACGGGCACGGCGGACCCGCCGTCGCGCGCGCCGCGCTCGACGGCGGCGCGCAACGACTGGCGGTGGCCTTGGTGGACGAGGGTGTCGAGCTGCGCGATCACGGGATCACCGGTCCGGTCCTCCTTTTGAGCGAGTGCGGGCCCGCAGCCGTGGAGACCGCGATCGAATACGGGCTGACACCGACGGTGTATTCGAACGACGCCATCGCCGCCTTCGCCGCGGGGGCCCGAGCAGCAGGTCGCCGGGCGGGGGTCCACCTGAAGGTCGACACGGGTATGCACCGGGTGGGCGCGGCGCCCGAGGACCTGGTGGAGCTGGCCAGGGCGATCGCTCTCGAGCCGTCACTCGAGCTCGAAGGCGTGTGGACCCACCTGCCGGTGGCCGACGGCGAACACGAGGAGGACCGCTCGTACACCGAGGGCCAGCTCGATCTCTTCGACCGCCTCGTGGCCGAGCTGGCCGCGGTCGGCATCGAGGCCCCGCTGGTGCACGCGGCCAACACGGCGGGGAGCATCGCGTTCCCCCGCTCGCGCCACGCCATGGTGCGCTGCGGCATCGGCCTCTACGGCTACCTGCCCGGCGACGCCGTGCGGCGATCGTTCGACGAGCAGGCCGGGGGTGCGGTCATGCGCCCGGCCATGGCGCTCAAGGCGCGTGTGGTGGCGGTACGCGAGCTCGAGGCGGGGGAGCGACCGTCCTACGGTCGCCTCCGGCCTCTGCCGGCGCGGGCGTTCGTGGCCACGGTGCCGATCGGGTACGCCGACGGCGTGCCCCGTGCGCTCTTCGACGCGGGCTACGAGGTGCTGATCGGCGGCGTCCGCCGCCCGCTCGCCGGCATGGTCACCATGGACCAGATCGTGATCGACTGCGGCGACGACGACTCGGTGCGGCCCGGCGACGAGGTGGTGCTCCTCGGCACACAGGGCGACGAGAAGATCACCGCCGACGACTGGGCGCGAATGCTCGGGACGATCAGCTACGAGGTCGTCTGCGGCGTCGGGCCGCGTATGCCGCGCGTCCTGTTGCACCGTTCCGGCGGTGTCTGACCCCGACGCGCTCGAGCGGCTGCGCGTCACGGCGTCGACCTGCACCCTGTGCCCGCTGGCGGCGGGACGCACCCAGGTCGTCTTCGGCGTGGGCAATCCTGCGGCGGACCTGCTGTTCGTAGGCGAGGGCCCGGGCCGTGAGGAGGATCTCGCCGGCGAGCCCTTCGTCGGCCGCTCGGGCAAGCTGCTGGACCGGCTCATGTGGGAGGAGATCGGGCTCACCCGGGCGGAGTGCTACATCGCCAACGTCGTCAAGTGCCGACCACCCAACAACCGCAATCCGGCGCCCAACGAGATCCAGGCGTGCCGGCCCTACTTGGCCGAGCAGATCGCGCTGATTGCGCCGGCGGTCATCGTGACCCTGGGCAACTTCGCGACGAAGCTGCTGCTCGACAGCGCCCGTGGCATCCGCGAGCTGCGCGGACAGGTGTTCGAGCGCGACGGCGCCCAACTGGTGCCGACGTACCACCCGGCCTACGCGCTGCGCGCCGGCGGCGAGGCCCTGGCCGAGATGCGGGCGGACTTCGTCCGGGCCAAGCGCCTCGTCGGCGCGGGAGAGCGATGAGCGCCGGCGGCGCGGTCCCCGGTGTCAGTTGGCCCGTCGAGGCGACGACCGGCTCGCCTGACGAGACCCGGGCGCTCGCGGCGGCACTGGCCCCGCTGTGCCGGGCCGGCGACGTCGTCCTCCTCGTCGGCGACCTCGGGGCCGGCAAGACCGTCTTCGCCCAGGGCTTCGCCGCGGCGCTCGGGGTGGCAGGCCCGGTGACCAGCCCGACCTTCGCGTTGGTGCGCCACTACCGGTGCGGGCCCGACAGTCCCGTGCGCACGCTCATCCACGCCGACGTGTACCGCACCGGGTCGGTGGCCGAGGTGACCGACCTGGCCCTGGCGGAGCTGGTCGAGGAGGACGCCGTCGCGGTGGTCGAGTGGGGCGACATGGCCGCACCGGCCCTCGGTGAGAGCGCGCTCGAGGTGACGCTGCTCGTCCCGGACGCCGGTTTGTCGGCGGGCCCCGAGGGACGCCGTGTCTCGGTGACGGGGCGCGGGCGATGGTCGGAGCGGGCAGCCGAGGTACGGGCGGTCCTCGACCCCGTGGCCGGCCGAGGCTTACGGTGAGCCCGCCCGGCAGCGACGTGGCGGCCGTCGCGATCGAGACGGCGACCGAGACGGTGGGCGTGGCCGTACGCACGCCCGAAGGGGTGGAGGCTGAGTTCGCGTTGACCGGGCGCCGGCGTCATGTCGAGACATTGACGCCCGCGCTCGAACACCTCCTCGGCCAGGTCGGCCTGGTGCCGGCAGATCTCGGCGTCGTTGCCGTGGACATCGGTCCCGGCCTGTTCACCGGGCTCCGGGTCGGGGTGGCCGCGGCCAAGGGCCTGGCGCAGGCGCTCGACATCGGCGTGGTCGGCGCCACCAGTCTCGACATCCTCACCGCCGCCGCGGCCGAGGCGGGACATCGTGGCCTGGTGCTGGCCTGCGTCGACGCCCGGCGTGGCGAGGTCTTCGCAGCCGTACGCGAGCTGGACCGGGACGGCCGAACCGTGGCCGAGCCGCTCGAGCCTGCACTGTGGCCGCCGGGCGATCTGGCCGCCGCGCTCGAACAACTATCCGGGGCGCCGGTCCACGCCGTCGGCGACGGGGCGCAGCGCTACGGTGACGTTTTGACCCAGGCAGCCGGGGTCCAGGTGGTCGCGCCGGCGCTCTCCTTCCCGCCGCCGTCGACCCTGCTCCGCGTCGCGCTGGCGCGACTCGAGGGAGGGGAAGCGCCAGTCGACGCCGGATCGGTCGTTCCTCTTTACATGCGTGAGGCGGACGCGAAAAGCAACTACGTTCGGGCTCGGGGCGGGACCGAGCTGGAGCGCCGATGATGCGGATCGAGAAGTTGAAGCGCCGCGACCTCCGCAAGCTTCTCCCGATCGAGAGCGCAGTCTTCCCCGAGCCGTGGTCGCCGGAGGTCTTCAACTCCGAACTAGCTCTGCGCAAGGGTCGGCTCTACCGCGCGGCGTGGGACGGCGAGGAAATGGCGGGGTACATCGGCTTCCTGATCGTCGACGACGAGGCGCACATGACGACCATCGCGACGGCCCCGGCCTACCAGCGCAACGGCATCGCCATCACCATGATCGTGGACGCGGTGCGCACGCTCCGGCAGGGTGGCGTCAAGCACATCTCCCTCGAGGTCGCCGCCAACAACAAGGCGGCGCAGTCGCTGTACCGGCGTTTCGGCTTCGCCCCTGTGGGCGTGCGCAAGAACTACTACCCGGTGACGGGCCAGGACGCCCTCGTCATGTGGGCCTACGACATCGACTCCGAGGAGTACACGGTTCGACTCGACGACCTCGCCGCATCCGGGTACAAGCTCGACCAAGGCCGCCTGCCCTAAGGGAGCACGGCGTCCGGGCGCTCAGCGCACGGGGGTACCGACCGCCTCGATCACGACGTCGATGCGCGAGCTGGCGGCGGCGCGCAGCGCCGTCACGCCGAACACGCGCCGATCGACCTGTGCCGTCGCACGCACGCGCACCAGCGCGCCCTCGGTGCTGGCCGAGGTGACGGCGAGCACGGCGGGTGCCACCTGGCCGTGCACGGTGAGAAGGCCCCGCACCTCCCACGTGCCGTCGGGCTGGGGCGCGACGTCGGTGGAGTCGAACTCGACCCTCGGATTGGCCTCTACGTCGAGCAGCGTGGGGCTCTTCACGTGTGCGTCCCGCTTTGCCATGGGCGTCTTGAAGCTGTCAGCCGAGAGGACCGCGTGGAGCCTGGAGTGCTCGAGCGGGCTGGCAACTGTGAAGGTTCCCGACTCCAGGCACATGGTGCCCCGGATGGTGAACACCCCGAACTTCTTGGCGGTGAAGGCCACCGTGCTGAGCTCTGGGAGGAGCCGGTAGCGGCCGGTGGGAATCGCGATGCCGGCGCGGGGTGGTGTGGCCGGACCGACTTTGGTGGTGTTTTCGATCGTCATGTCCTGGGTCTCCTCTTGGGGGTTTGTCTGCTCTCCACTCCAAGGACACCGTGGCGGCCCGGAATGTGACAGATCCCGGTGGCGTCAGGGCAGGACGTGCTCGCGCAGGAAGTCGAGCGTGCGCGGCTCGCAGTACACGTGGATCTCGGTCACGCGCTCGCCGTCGATCGTCAACGAGAGAAGGCCGGCCACGTCGCGGTCGACGAAGCCGAGAATGCAGGGGTTGTCGACGAAGGGCAGTGACACCAGGGTCGCGCTCTCCCAGTAGCGCAGCAGGTTGCCGGCCACCAGCTGTGAGCCTGTCACGACCAGGTGCGGATACAGGTCGATGCCGCCCGTCACGTTGGGGTCGAGCACGGCGAGGAGGTCATCGAAACTCCCGCTGGCACAGGCGGCGATGAAGCGGTCGGTGACCAGGCGGTGTTGGTCCGGCGTGATGGTGGCGCGTCGTGCACCGTCGGAGGACTCGAGCTTGACGCGTGCCCGTCGTGCGAGCTGGCGACACGTGGCCTCGGGCCGACCCACGGTCTCGGCGACCGCCTCGAAGGGAATGCCGAAGATGTCGTGCAGGACGAAGGTCACCCGCTCGGCCGGCGATAGGCGCTCGAGCACGACGAGCAGCGCCAAGCGGACGCCGTCGTCGAGGGTGACCCGGTCCGCCGGGTCGGGCGCGCCGGTTCCCGTTCCCTCGAAGCGCTCCGCCAGGTCCGGCCCGCCCACGGGCTGCTCGTGGCGGTGACGGGCCGAGCGGACCACGTCGAGGCAGAGCCGGCTGGTCACCACGATCAGCCAGCCCCTCGCGTCCTCGATGGCGTCGAAATCGCTCTTGGACAGCCGTTGGAACGCTTCTTGGACCACGTCCTCGGCCCGGCCGATGTCGCCGAGCATCCGAAAGGCCATGTCGACCAGATAGGGACGGTGGTCGACCCACGCGTCCTTGATCTGCTGTTCGGTGGGCATCTCTGGTTCCTCTCGCAAGGTAGCGGGTCGTCGGAGAAGTGCGACCGGTGACCCACCCAGAGGACGACAAGGGCAGACGGAATGTGACAACGCGACGTCTGTCACATTCCGGCGTGCCGCAGCGTCCTCCTCGTGATGGACACCACACACAGACGGGACGAACAGGGGGCAGGACGCATGGAGTTGGTGCAGAGCCGGCTGGTGACCACCGATGTCGCCGCCATGGCGCGCTTCTACGCCGCGCTGGTGGACACGGTCGTGGTCACGAACGACTACTACGTCGAGGTGTCGACGCCCGCGCAACGGATCGGCGTCTCCCGCATGCACTATTCCGATCTGACGGAAGGATCGTGCGGACCACCGGAGGGCGTGGAGCTGGGTGCGGTCATCCTCGACTTCGCGGTCGACGACCTCGATGCGGAACACGACCGCATCTGGGGACTCGACGTCGACTGGCTGATGTTGCCCACCATGCAGCCCTGGGGGCGCCGCTCGATGATGCTGCGCGATCCCGAGGGCCACTTGATCAACGTCTTCGAAAAGAAGGAGAGCGACGCATGACCACCCTTGTCGAAAGCCCGGCCGTCGAGGCCATCGAACTCGAAAAGATCTATCCCGGCGATGTCCATGCGGTCCGCGGCATCAGCTTCTCCGTTGCACCGGGGGAGGCGTTCGGTCTTCTCGGCCCCAACGGCGCCGGCAAGTCCACAACGATCGGGATGCTCAACACCACCGTTCGCCCCACCTCGGGTCGCGCCACCCTGGGTGGGCGCGACGTGGCCGACGACCCGATCGGGACGCGCGCTCGGAGCAGTGTCGTGTTCCAGGACACGGTCGTCGACCAGCCCCTGACGGGCCGCCAGAACCTCGAGCTGCACCTGCGACTCTGGGGCGCCGACGATGCCGCGGGCCGGACCCGGCTGGCCGACCTGTGCGAGCTGGTCGGGCTGGACGAGATCCTGGACCGGCCGGTCGCCACGTACAGCGGTGGACAGCGGCGGCGGATGGAGATCGTGCGGGCGCTCTCTTCCGATCCGCAGGTGCTATTCCTCGACGAGCCCACCGTCGGGCTCGACACGCGGGTCCGCCACGACCTGTTCGACGCGCTGGCCACCCTCCGGGACCGGACCGGTGTCACCATCTTGATGACGACGCACTATCTGGACGAGGCCGAACGATTGTGCGATCGGATCGCCATCGTGGACGGCGGGCGCGTCGTCGCCTGCGACTCGCCGGCCAACCTGCTCACTGCGCTCGGCTCCGAAGCATTGGAGGTGCGCGTCGACCAGCCGGAGCAGGCCGTGCGCGCGCTGGTCGCTGCGGGTGTGGCTTCCGCTGACCTTCTCGTTACGGGCACCACGGTCACGGCGCTGCTCAGGGAGCATCCCGCCGATGCCGTGGTCGCGGGTCTGCGCGAGCAGCGTTTCGTGCTCCGCTCCGTCACGACCCGGCGCCCCACCTTCGACGACGTCTACTTGCGCCTGACCGGCGGCCGCATCGATGCGAGCTAGCCCCACGACGAACAACCGAACAACCCCGACCGACCAGGAGGACTCCCCATGACCGCCACCGCCACGATCCCCGTCACCGTGACCACGCAAACGCCGACGCGGCCGCCGGCGCGGGCCCGCTCGTTCCCGGCTCTCGTGCTGGCCAAACGTCGGCTGGCCCTGACCGTGCGCTCGCCGCGCTCGATCGTCGTCCCGCTTCTCACGCCGGTGCTCTTCGCTCTCGTGATCGCGCCCGCGCTCGCCAACACGATCGCCGTGCCGGGGGGGCGCACCGCCTACATGACCTTCGTCGCACTGGCGACGGTCGGGTTGCTCATTCCGCTCAACTGCACGTTCTCGGGCCTTGGCGTCATCGTCGACCGCCAGCAGGGTGCCATGCGCGAGCTCCTGGTCGCGCCGATCAGGCGCTCGTCGATCGTGGTGGGGAACCTCATCGCCGCGCTGGCCCTCACGGCGCTGCAACTGGTCGTCCTGATCGCCGCGTCGGCGCTGCGCGGCGCGGCCTACCAATCGGGCCTCCGGATGCTCTGGTTCATCGCGGCCGCCGTGGTCTTCGCCGTGTTCATGTACGGGTTGGCCGAGATCATGTCCGTCCGCCTGCCGAGCCCCGTCGAGTACATCGGGGCGGTGCCGGCCGTGGCGATCGTTCCGTTCTTCTTCGCCGGTTCGCTCTTCCCGATCACTTCTCTCCCGCACTGGCTGGGCGCGGTGGCGAAGGTGTTGCCGTTGACACATGCCCTCGCCTTGTTCCGCTACGGGATTGCCGGACACAGCGGCGTTCGGGCCCTGCACAACATCTGGGGGTTGCACAGCGCGCCCGAGATGGCCGTCCTCTCCCTCCTCGTGTTGGTGGCGTACGCCACCGTGGTGTTCGCCGGGGCGATCCGGCTGTTCACCAAAGCAGGGACGAGCTGAGCGGTTCCGCCCGTAGGGTGAGGCTCGTACCGCCGGGCCGCCCGGCTGCGGGGAGAGGAGCCACCCATGGAATCGATCGAGCTCGGCAACCAGGGCCTCGTGGTCTCACGCCAGGGACTCGGCTGCATGGGGATGTCGGACTTCTACGGGCCCCGCGACGACAGCGAGTCCATCGCCACCATCGGCCGCGCGCTCGAGCTCGGCGTCACGTTCTTCGACACGTCGGACATGTACGGGCCGCACACCAACGAGATCCTGGTGGGCAAGGCCCTGGCCGACCGGCGCGACGAGGCCGTCATCGCCACCAAGTTCGGCCTCGTGCGCAACCCCGACGAACCCGCGAGCCGCGCGGTCAACGGACGACCCGAGTACGTGCGCCAGGCGTGCGAGGGGTCCCTCTCCCGGCTCGGCGTGGACCACATCGACCTCTACTACCAGCACCGCGTCGACCCGAACACGCCGATCGAGGAAACGGTCGGCGCCATGGGCGAGCTCGTGGCGGAGGGCAAGGTGCGCTTCCTCGGCCTGTCCGAGGCGGCGCCGGCCACCATCCGCCGCGCGCACGCCGTGCACCCGATCTCGGCCCTGCAGACCGAGTACTCGGTCTGGTCGCGCGACCCCGAGAAGGAGATCCTGCCCACCCTGCGCGAACTGGGCATCGGCTTCGTCCCCTACAGCCCGCTGGGGCGGGGGTTCCTCACCGGCACGCTGCGCTCCCTCGACAGTCTCGACGAGGCGGACTTCCGCCGGTACCAGCCGCGGTTCCAGGGCGACAACCTGGCCGCCAACATCGCCATCGTCGAGGTGGTGGACCAGCTCGCCCAGGCCAAAGGGTGTACGCCCGGACAGATCGCGCTGGCCTTCGTCCATGCCGCCGGCCGCGACGTCGCTCCGATCCCCGGCACGAAGCACCGTCGCTACCTCGAGGAGAACGTCGGCGCGCTCGACGTGGAGCTCACGGAGGAGGACCTCGCCGTTCTCGACCGGGTCGCGCCCGCCGCGGGCGACCGCTATGCCGACATGTCGCCGGTGAACCGTTAGGTCTCAACCCGCCCCGTGACACACGGCCCCGTGCTCCGTAAGGTGGCTCGAGAGGGGCCAGGACAAGGAGGCGATCGTGCCGAAATACCTGTTCGAAGTGAAGTACACGCTCGACGGCATGAAGGGACTCAAGGAGAAAGGGGGCTCGGCCCGCGTGGCCGCGTCCAAGGCCTTGGTCGAGGAAGTGGGTGGCACCCTCGAGTCCTTCTATTTCGCGTTCGGGGGCCGCGACGCCTTCCTCATCGCCGACTTGCCGGACAACGTGGCCAGTGCGGCGCTCGGCCTGATCGTCGGAGCATCCGGCGGCGTGAATTCGGCCGTCACGGTGCTCCTCACGCCAGACGAGATCGACGAGGCGGCCAAGAAGCAGGCGACCTACCGGCCTCCGGGCAGCTGAACGCGCCGCGGGCGCCACGCCGACAACAGCGCGGGCGCGCCCCTCAGCCGACCGGCGCCCGCCCCGCCGCGTCCTGTGCCGCGCAGAGCCCGGCCAGCGTGGCACCGATGTCGCGGAGCGGGTCGCTGGCCGCGATCTGCGCCTGCAAGCCCCGCGCGCGGCGGTAATAGCTCCGTCGCTCCAACACGCGGCGCACGGCGTGCGCCACCATCGCCGGCGACGGCCGGCCCGTGTGCAGGTTGACGCC
>DASXBZ010000026.1:0-2858 GCA_036491435.1 Acidimicrobiales bacterium | reverse complement strand
CGCAGCGCCTTGCGGACGTCGACCTGGAAGAAACGGGCCGCCAGGGCGACCATGGACGTGACGATGCCCTGGGTCAGCACCGTGATGGGCCCGAAGGCAACCTGCGCCAGCTTGAACTGGCCGATCACGGCAACCGAGAAGATGGCGACGAAGATGTAGATCGCCACATAGGTCCATGAGCTGACCAACAGCCACTGGCCCGCAAAGCGGAAGCCGACCCCGCGCTCGCTCTTGAACCAGAAACGGATGAGCTCCAGGAGGTCGCGTCTTCCGAGGTGATTCCACAGCGTGTAGACGCCGACCGCTGCGCCCGCGGCGCTCCAGGACCCGAAGAGCCACGGCAACGAGACGAGATGCGCGTGGCGCAACACGAAGTAGCCGGTGACCGACAGGAAGAGCCACGAGGCGTCGAGGCTGATGGCGTACGCCGGGTTGTAGCGGCTGATGCCGAGATAGCGCGAATAGTCCTGGGCGGAGAGCAGCGGGAGCGACACCGCGAAGATGATGAAGGTGAGCCGGAGCTCGGGGCTGAAGGCCGGGCTGATCGCCAGCACCAGGAGCGCCATGATCGACGAGCACGCGATGGCCGAGATGTAGCCCGCCCGTTCGTACTTCGCCATCACGCCCTCGTCAGTGTCGTGGCGCGTCATGAGGCAGTCGCTGGTGAGGCTGCGGATGAGGCCCTGCGTCAGGATCCAGGTCGTGTTGACGATGGCGAAGATGCCCAGCACGTTGGCGTGGCTGTAGTGGGCGATCCCGAACGACAGCGCGAAGTTGTTGGCGCTGGAGAAGCCCTGGTCGACGACCGTGAGGCCCATGACGCGCTTGCGCGACGCCGTGGTGCGGAGGGACTTGGGGATCTCGCGGAAGCGCGCCACCCGCCCGGACCACCCACCTGTGCGGGGCTCGGCGTGCGCCGCCGACCCATTGCGCGCCGCTGCGGCCTCGCCCGACTGCGGGACGCGCCCGTCGGCGCGTCGTTGCCCGTTGCCCTTGGCGGACTCCCGGACCAGCCCGCGATCTTCGAGCAGGAAGGCCACCGGGTCTTCCCGGCCACCGGCGGGCTCGCCGGTGCCGTCGGATGGACTCATGGAGCCCCTCGCCGCGTCCCCCGTCCTATCCTCCACGCGTCCTCGTCATCCCCGGCTCACCGCGTGATGGGTGTGGCACCCTCGCTCATCTGGTCGAAGATCCACTTGTAGGTGTTCTGGAGGCCGTCCTCGAGCGAGATAGACGGCGCCCACCCCAGCTTCTCGGTGATGAGCGTGTTGTCGCTGTTGCGGCCACGCACGCCCTGGGGCGCCGCGGTGTTGTAGTTGCGCTTCAGCGTGACGCCGGCGATGCCCTCCACGATGTCGACGAGCTCGTTGATCGTGACCAGCTGCTCGGAGCCGATGTTGAGCGGTTCGCGCACGTCGCTCGCCGTGAGGCGGAGCGTGCCGTCGAGGCAGTCGTCGATGTAGGTGAAGCTACGCGTCTGGAGGCCGTCGCCCCAGATCTCGATTTCGTTGGTCCCGTTCAACACCGCCGTCGCCACCTTGCGGCAGATGGCCGCCGGCGCCTTCTCGCGGCCCCCGTCGTACGAGCCGAGCGGGCCATACACGTTGTGGTAGCGGGCGACGCGGGTCTCGAGGCCGAAGTCCTCGTAGAAGTGGCGCGCCATGCGCTCACTGAACAGCTTCTCCCAGCCGTAGCCATCCTCGGGCATGGCTGGATAGGCGTCCGCTTCGCGCAGCGGCTCGACCTCGGGCGACTCCTGCTTGCCCGCGGCGTACACGCACGCCGACGACGAGTAGAAGAAACGCTCCACACCCTTTTGCCGGGCCGCCTCCAGCATGTGCGTCGAGATCAGCACCGAGAGCATGCATAGCGCCTTGTTGTTCTCGATGAAGCCCATGCCGCCCATGTCCGCAGCCAGGTTGAAGACTGTGTCGATCCCCTCACACGCGCTTTGGCACACGGCCAGGTCCTGCAGGTCACCCTGGCGGCTGTCCACGTCGTCGAAGCGCTGGTGCCACTCGCCGAGCGGCACCCGGTCGACGCCCCGTACATTCTCGAGACCCATGTCGCGCAATCGTGCCACCAGGTGGCCGCCGATGAACCCACCGGCACCCGTCACCAACACGTTCTTCATCGGCCCTGTCCTCTCCCTCTTCCCATGTCAGAAGGCCTGCACCGCCTCGACTCCTGTTGAAACGTCCTGGCGGGCCTCACCTTGTCGTCCCTTCCGCCGGCTCAGTCCCGGCCGGGTTCGGGCTCAGCACCGCCACCAGGTCCCCGAAGGCCCCGAGGAACTGGTCGGCCGCCGTCTCGGGGCTGAAGGTCCGCTCGGCGTAGGCCCGTCCGGCCCGGCCCATGGCGTGGCGGCGATCGTGGTCGTCCAACAGGGCAGCCGCCTCCTTCACGACCAGGGTGCGGTCGGCGGGGTCGACCACCACGCCGGCCTCCTGGGAGCTCAGGATCTCGGCCACCGAGTTGTCGGGCGGCAGCACACCGAGGACCGCCCGGCTCGCACACAGGTAGGTCAGCACCTTGGAGGGCACCGAGAACTTGGAGGCGTCAGGCTCGAGGATGGCGACCAGGAGGTCGGCGCTCGCCATCATCTCGGGGAGGTCCTCGTACGGCTGGAAGTCGAGGAGGACGAGGTTGTCCGCGCCCTCGTGCGCCTTGTGCCCCTCGAGCCAGTCGCGACCCTTGCCCTCGGAGACGACCACCACGCGCGCACCGGGGTGGGACTGATGCAAGCCCGCCGCCAGCTCGGCCAGGATGCTCGGGTCGTGCTTGAGGCCAAGCGTGCCCGAGTACAGCACCACCTGGTGCTCGGTCAGCCCGACGCGCTGGCGCCACGCGTTGTCCGC
>DASXBZ010000025.1:0-8632 GCA_036491435.1 Acidimicrobiales bacterium | reverse complement strand
TCCTCAACGTCAGGACTCTGTGAAGTCCTCCCTACGGCGTTGAGGCCACCCCCCACGAAGTCATCTTGGGGATACCACCGATCTGTACCTCGGACTTCGCAGCGCGCGGCAGTCCGAGGGAGACCGCTCCCTCAGAACAGCGGGATACCTGGCGGGTGACCGTCGGCATGTTCATGACACACCAAGTATACGGAACGCCCAGGGCACTCCGGAACGTGAAAAGGACGATCTCGCGGCGTTTCCCGAAGAGTTCATCTGCGCGTTACCTGACTGGGGGAGCCGAGGGGTCCGCTGTGCGTCAGGGCGTTGTTTCGGCGAGCCGGGCACGGAGCTCGGGCTTCACGACCTTGCCCGTCGGATTGCGCGGGAGGTCGTCGACGAAGATGAACTGACGCGGGACCTTGTAATCGGCCAACTGGGCCAGCCCGAATTCTCTCAGCTCGTCCGGTGTGGCCGTCGCGTCGGGTCGCAGCACGACGAAGGCGACAACGTCCTCACCGAGGACCGGGTGCGGTGCACCGACCACGGCGACCTCCTTGATGGCCTCGTGCTGCACCAGCGCATGCTCGACGTCAGTGGCGTGCACGTTGTTACCGCCCCGGATGATGACGTCCTTGGAGCGCCCCACGATGTAGAGGTAGCCGTCGGCGTCGAGTTTGCCGAGGTCCCCCGTGATCAACCAGCCATCGCGCCAGGTCTCCGCCGTCGCCTCGGGGTCGTTGTAGTACTCGCGCTGGCGGCCGGGCACCTGGAGACGGACCTCCCCGACCTCTCCGGCCGGCAGAGGCTCGCCGTCGTCGTCGACGATCTTGACCACGGCCGGCGGAGCGATCTGACCGACAGAGCCGGGGCGCTTCACCGCCTCGCCCTGCGGCATGATCGCGTACGCCGTCCCGGCCTCGGTCATGCCGTAGTTGTTCGAGACGAGCGCCTCAGGCATCTTGGCCTGCAGGCGCTCCACGACGTAGGGGGCGAGCGGCGCACTGCCGACCGAGCACAACTGGACGGACGACAGGTCGGCCTCGTCGAAGTGGGGATGGTCGATCACCAGGTGCGCCATTGCGGGCACCAAGAAGACGGACACCGGATGCTCCTCTTCCACGAGACGCAGCCAACGGTCCGCATCGAAACGGGGCTGGTAGATCACCTGCAGACCGAACTTCATCGGCGTGTAGACCAGCGAAATGCCCGCGAAGGTGAAGAGCGGACTCGAATGGACCCAGCCGCCGCCCGACCAGTTCGGCTCGACGGCGCCGACCATCGACCCGTTCGAGTGGCGCACCGCCACCCCCTTGGGGCGCCCCGTGGTCCCCGACGTGTAGAGGATGTCGGCCAGATCGTCTTTCTCGCGGGGCGCCTGAAAGGGAGAGCGGTCCCCTGTGACGGCGTCGTCCCAGGCGAGGACGGGCGAGGAAGCGTCCGGCGGAGACGGCACGACGGAGCCCGCCTCGCCGGCGTCGATCACGAATGCGAGGCCGCCGGCACCGGATTCGAGGTCGCGCACTACGAGGTCGCCGTCGGCGACGACCACCTGGGCGGCGGAGTGGGCCAGGACGTGCGCCACCTCGGCAGGGGCGAGACGCGGGTTCATGGGGACCGCCACGCCGCCTGCCCGGTGGGCGGCGGTGTAGGCAACGAGCCAGCGCAGCGCGTGGTCCGGCTGGAGGTGGATGCCCACGCGGCCGCCGGGCTCGAGGCCGTCGGCGAGGAGGCGGCGGGCCAACGCGTTGGCCGCACCATCCCAGTCGGCGAACGTCATGGCGCCGACGTCGACCACGCTGAACGCCGTGCGGTCACCGAACTCGGCGGCCATGCGGCCCAGGTGCTCGTCCAACAACACGATTGAGGATGGTAGCCATTAAGAAGCCGGGCCGTCGGACTGTCCGGAATAGTTTGACCGTCTGGGCCAAACGGGTCCGGTTGCGCTCTTTCCCATGATCCAAGAGAAACTTGCTCATATTGACGGAGGGATTAGTGCCTTAAGCTGCATGCAGACACGCGCCAATCGGCCGAAGGGGCACACGTGCCCAAACGCATTGGCAGAATGAGGGGGAAAGCGATGAAGAGAGTCCGTGTTCGCTTTGTGTTCGCGTCGGTCTTCTGCGTGTTGGTGCCCGCTGTCATGGCCATCCAGCCAGAGGTAGGCGCCTCCAATACGAGCACGCAAGTCACCACGTCGTTGCAAAGTTGGTATCAGAAGACTGGTCACTCTGTCCTCCA
The DNA here is from genome assembly GCA_036491435.1 of Acidimicrobiales bacterium. Classification (GTDB taxonomy): domain Bacteria; phylum Actinomycetota; class Acidimicrobiia; order Acidimicrobiales; family RAAP-2; genus Bog-473. The sequence goes on along the minus strand of DASXBZ010000025.1, from coordinate 6,412 downwards.
AGCGTTCGTGGCGGATGCCCGGCGATTCGCACACGTGACTTCATCCACGACACCGCGTGAAGCGAGCCAGGATTGCAAGCGCTTCACGACCGATGTACTCGCGGCAGAACACAAGAAGCTTCCGCCCAATTCGGTCTTGGCCTCGGACTACCGCTACTACCTTCAGACGGCCGCGACGAGGTTCAAGGAATGTGTGACGGGCATTGCCGAAAAAAGCGAGTTCGAGCTGGCCGAGGGAGCACAGGGTGGTTCGTTGGCGGCTCAAGCGGCGATGACGATCATCAGAGGGACCCAGAGCGGGAAGGTCGTGAACCTCCCACCCTCGAGCACCAATCTTCTGCCATCACTATCCGCATCAGTGGTCGTTCCGAAGTGCTACGCGGACTTCAAGTCACTTGAAGTTGCGATCGAGGCATACAACGCACAAAACAACGCCTTCCCTGCTCCTCCGGCCGCGTGGAATGCGGCAACCTACAGCGGCAACTTCGCTCCACTGCTCAGCTCAAAAGGTGGCGGTCCATACTTGAACGCGAGTCCTGATTCGGGGTACTACGTCATTGAGTACGACTCGTCTGGCAATGTCTGGGTCGAGCCCGCAGGACAGTTCGACACCACGTACAACCCGGCTCACGGGGACTACACCGCCTGCGCAGATGTAGCGAAGTAGCACGCTGGTCAACAGCGTGACCGCGATGAACACGATGCGGTCCCCCACGAGGCTGGGGTTGTCCGCCGGCGCGAAAATTGACGCAGGCGTCAGGTTCGTTGCAGCATGGCCGATGCGCTCCCGGTGGTCAATCCGGGGGCGGATCGAGCTTGCATGCCTGGCGGATGCCACCACCGGGCACGACCTGGAAGAGGAATCGCCAGCATGACCGACGCCACCGACGCCGTCATCGTCGCCGCCACCCGCACGCCCATCGGACGCTCCGGCCGGAGCCTGGCCGGGTTGAGCCTCCATGACATCGGCCTGCAGACATTGCAGGGGGTCATCGACGCCGCCGGGCTGGACACCGCGGACATCGACGATCTGATCGTGGGCGAGGTCCTGCAGGGGGGCGGCGACACCGCGCGCTACCTCGCTAACGCACTCGGTCTCCCGCCGGACACGCCGGGTGGCGCAGTGCAGCGGCAGTGCGCCACGGGGATGATGGCGGTCCAGGAGGCCGCCGCCCACATCCGTTCGGGCATGGCGGACGTGATCATCGCCGGTGGCATCGAGACGATGACCCGGGGCCCCTTGTTGTTCGAGAAGTCACCCTTCCCCTTCGGCGGCGTCGAGCGCTACATGCCGCCGAGCCACCCCAACACGCCGGACGCGCCGAACACGAACATGCTGATCACCGTCGGCGAGAACACAGCCCGCGAATGCGGGATCACCCGTGAGGAGTCAGACGAGTGGTCCTACCACTCCCACATGCGCGCCGTGGCGGCGACCAAGGACGGACGCTTCGCGGAGGAGATCGTGCCGGTGACCGTGCCGGCAGGGCGCGGTGAGACGACGACGGTGAGCCTCGACGAGCACCCCCGGGCCGACACGACGCTCGAGAAGCTGGCGGCGCTACCGGTTCTCTCGGGCCTGCCCGACGGCCAGGTGACCGCCGGGAGCTCGTCGGGCATCGCGGACGGCGGGGCGGCGCTCGTCGTCACGTCGCGCCGCTACGCCGAGGCAAACGGACTGGCCCCGCTGGCGACCGTGCGGTCGTGGAACTCGGCCGGGATCGAGCCGGCGCGGACCGGGCTCGCGCCGACGGTGTGTGTGCCGCGGGCGCTCGCCAGGGCGGGGCTGGCCGAGCGCAACGTCGACCTGGTCGAGATCAACGAGGCCTTCGCCACGATGGCGGTCGCGAGTTCGCGCAAGCTCGGGTTCCCCCACGACATCGTGAACGTGAACGGCGGCGCTATCGGCCTGGGTCATCCGATCGCGGCCTCGGGGGCCCGGATCCTCGTGACGCTCATCCACGAGCTGCGGCGTCGTGGTGGTGGCATCGGGGTGGGCACGCTCTGCGCCGGCGGCGGCCAGGGCTCGGCGACGGTGGTGGAAGTGCACCCGGCGGCCTGAGCCGTCCGGGACGCCACGACTCAGTCGTGGCGTATCTCGATGAGGTGCTGATCGGGGTCGAAGAAATAGAGCGCCGCGCCCATGCCGTGCGCGCCGAACTCGTTGCCGGGTCCCTGCATGTTCCCGACGTCGTGAAAGGAGTCACCGTACGGGACGCCCGCCGCCTTGATGCGGGCAAAGGCGCCATCGAACTCCTGGGCGGTCAGGGTGAAGGCGTAGTGGTTCCCGCCTTGGGTGCCCCACGGTGCGAAGAGCAGGAGCGTGTCGGGGCTGACCCGCACCACCGAGAAGGGGCCGTCCTGCCCTTCGGCCGCGAACCCGAGGATCTTTCCGTAGAAGCGCACGCTCGCCTCGGCGTCGGACACCGGGACGATCGTGTGGTCGAGCGCCGGCACGGCGCCTATTCCTTGTCCTCCCCGCCCTCCGCCATGTGGTCCTTGATCGCGTTGACCACGGTGGGGTCGAGGAGGGTGGTGACGTCGCCGAGCGGGCGATCGTCGGCGACGTCGCGGAGGAGGCGCCGCATGATCTTGCCGCTGCGCGTCTTGGGCAGCTCCGGGGTGAGCAGGATCTGGCGCGGCTTGGCGATGGGACCGATCTCCCGGGCGACGTGCTCGCGCAGGTCCTTGACCAATGCCTCGCCCGCCTCGCCTTCGGCGTCGTTGCCCCCCTTCACCGTCACGAACGCGACGATGGCCTGCCCGGTCGTCGCGTCGTTGGCCCCGACGACGGCCGCCTCCGCCACGGCGGGATGGCTGACCAGCGCGTGCTCGACCTCGGTCGTCGAGATCCGGTGTCCCGAGATGTTCATGACATCGTCGACCCGGCCCAGCAGCCAGAGATCGCCGTCCTGGTCGCGCTTGGCACCGTCTCCCGCGAAATAACGGCCCGGGAAGCGCGACCAGTAGGTCTCCTTGTAGCGCTCGTCGTCGCCGTAGATACCGCGCAGCATGCCGGGCCAGGGCGCGGTGAGCACGAGGTACCCGCCCTCGTCGTTGTCGACCGAGCGCCCGTCGTTGTCGATCACGTCGGCGGCGACGCCCGGGAACGGGGTCATGGCGGCGCCGGGCTTGGTTGCGGTGATGCCCGGCAATGGGGTGATCATGATGCCGCCGGTCTCGGTCTGCCACCAGGTGTCGACGATGGGGCAGCGTCCGCCGCCGATGTGTGTGCGGTACCAGATCCAGGCTTCCGGGTTGATTGGCTCGCCGACCGAGCCGAGGAGGCGCAGGCTGGACAGGTCGTGCCGGGCGGGGAGATCCTCGCCCCACTTCATGAAGGTGCGGATCGTCGTGGGCGCCGTGTAGAGGATGTTGACCTTGTACTTCTCGACCAGCTGCCACCAACGGTCGCGCGCTGGCGTGTCGGGCGTGCCCTCGTACATGACCGACGTCGTCGCGTTGGCGAGTGGCCCGTAGACGATGTAGCTGTGGCCGGTTACCCAGCCGATGTCCGCGGCGGTCCAGAAGACGTCGGTCTCGGGCTTGAGGTCGAAGATCAGGTTGTGGGTGGCCGCGACGTGGGTCAGGTACCCGCCGCTCGTGTGCAGGATGCCCTTGGGCTTCGCCGTCGTCCCGCTGGTGTACATGATGTAGAGCGGGTGCTCCGCGTCGAAAGCCTCGGGCTCGTGCCGCTTGGGCTGTCGAGTAACGACGTCGTGCCACCAGACGTCGCGGTCGTCGTCCCACGCCACCTCTTGGCCGGTGCGCTGCACCACCAAGACCTTGCGGACGCCGCGGCATTCGGTCAGCGCGTCGTCGACCGCCGGCTTCAGCGCGCTCGGCGCGCCGCGGCGGTACCCGCCGTCCGCGGTGATCACGAAGTGGGCGTCACAGTCGAGGATGCGGCCGCGCAGGGCGTCGGAGGAGAAACCGCCGAAGACGACGGTGTGCGGGGCGCCGAGCCGGGCGCAGGCCAGCATGGCGACGACGGTCTCGGGGATCATCGGCATGTAGATGGCGACCTTGTCGCCAGGGCGCACCCCGAGCTCGGTCAGTGCGTTCGCCGCCTGGCTGACGACGGCGAGGAGGTCGCCGTAGGTGATGGTACGGGTGTCGCCCGGCTCGCCCTCCCAGTGGAACGCCACCCGGTCGCCGAGGCCCGCCGCGACGTGGCGGTCGACGCAGTTGACGGCGACGTTGAGTTTGCCGCCGACGAACCACTTGGCGAAGGGGACGTTCCAGTCGAGGACCTGCGACCAGGGCTCGGCCCAGGTGAGGCGGCGGGCCTGGCTCTCCCAGAAGGCGAGCGGGTCCGCGTCGGCCTCGGCGTAGATGCCCGGCTGCGCGTTGGCGGACTTGGCCAGGTCCTCGGGCGGTGCGAAGGTCCGGGTCTCGTGCAGAAGGGCAGACAGGCCCTCCTCCGCGCGCTCGCTCATGGACGTCGGCCTCCTCTTCGTGGTCGAGCCTCCATCCTGCCTGATGAGGCGGCCGGCCGTTCAGCCCGCGCCGGGCCTGTCCCGCAGCTCGAAGCCTTCGAACGTGAACGCCGGTGTCACGGTCGCCCCGACAAGGGCATAGCGCCCGAGCGTACGGGCCCACTGCCAGACGCCGGCCTCGACGACGGCCTGCGGTCGTTGGCCCGCGCCGACATCGGACCCGAGGATCGTCACGCTCGGTGCGCCGCCGGGCGGCTCCTGGTGAAGTTCGAGCGGGTCGCCCGCGTAGAAGTGCCACAGCTCGATTGCGTCGATGCGATGCGGTGCGGAGATCTCTCCTTCAAGAAGGAGGTAGTAGATGGCACTGGCGGCCGGACGCTCGCCCGCGGGCGACGGCGCCTCCCAGGTGCGGCGGTACCAGCCCCCCTCGGGATGGGGCTCGAGGCCGAGCGTGTCGATGAGCCATTCACCAGCGGGCACGGCGCCAGTCTGCCCGTTCAGGCGGTGGGTGCCTCCAGGCTGGCGGCCACGGTGAGTGAGTGCAGGGCGGCGCCTCCGAGGAGTGCGCCGTCCGCGGTGGCCCGCTTCATGAAGAAGTGGCCGTCGTGCTCCCAGGTGAAGCCGATGCCGCCGAACGACTGGAGCGACTCGCGACACACGAGGTGCTGGCAGTCGTCGCTGGCCGCCTTTGCCATGGCGACCGCAGCATGTCGCTCCGACGTGTCCTCGGCGATGGCGGCAACGGCGAAGTAGCAGAGCGAGCGGGCGCGCTCGACCGCCAGGAACATGTTGCTCATCTTGTGCTTCATGGCCTGGAACGAACCGACAGGAACCCCGAACTGCTTGCGGTCCTTGACGTACGCGAGGACCATCTGGAAGAGGGCGTCGCAAGCGCCGACCGTCTCGAGCGCGAGCGCGGCGGTCGCCTCCTCCACGGCGCGCGAGACGGCTCGGGTCGTCTCGGCACTGCCGGGATCACCGAGCGCGCGGTCGTCGGGCACCAGGACCCGCTCGAACGACGCGGTGGCGATCGGCCGGCTGGCGTCGAGCGAATTGACGGTAGTGATGCGGACATCGGCGGACGGGACGACGAAGGCTCCGAGTCCCTCGCCCACACGGGCCACCACGGCGAGCTCGTCGATGCCGAGACCCGCCATGACGCCCAGCTTGGTGCCGTCGAGGACCCAGCCTCCCTCAGCGCGTTCCGCCGTCATGGTGACGTCCTCGACGGACCAGCGCGTGGGATGGTCGGCGAGGGCGAGAGCTCCGGTGGTCGCGCCTGAAGCGACCTCGGCCAGGAACCGCTGGCACTGTTCGGGTGTACCGGTCTCCCGCACCATCGGGGCGAACTGACTGACGGTGGCGAGGAGTGGCCCCGGCACCACCGTGCGTCCGAGCTCCTCAACGACGACCGCCGTCTCGACGAAGCTCAGGCCGATGCCGCCGTACTCCTCGGCAACAGCCAGCGCGGGCCAGTCGAGCGCCACCATGGACTGCCAGAGCTCGGTCGGCGGCTTCCCGGACTCCACGACGCCGCGCACGACCGCGAGAGTGCACTCCTTGTCCAGGAACGAACGCACCGACGCCCGCAGCTCCTCCTGCTCGCTCGTGAACTCGAGGTCCACTGCGCTCCCTTCCCCGCTGACGCGACGCGCCGTTCGTGAAAATTCCAGCCCGCGCGGCGGCGCGGGCGACTGGGAGTGTACCTGACGCCTCTGTCAGCCTCCGTGGTAGCGTCGCCGCCGCACTGTTGTCTGGGATGCGACGACGGGTGTCCCCCGGGGGGGTCGCCGGTCCGCGGTGAAAGCCCGGACCGGCGGCAACGGGGCACTTCGGGCGCCCGCGTCATGTCCTCCTTGCCCGCAAAGCTTGTCGAGCGGCTCGCCTACACTCTCCGGTGCGCCTCTAGCTCAACGGCAGAGCAACGGACTCTTAATCCGCAGGTTTCGGGTTCAAATCCCGAGGGGCGCACT
>DASXBZ010000024.1:0-2296 GCA_036491435.1 Acidimicrobiales bacterium | reverse complement strand
GATGTCGTGCTCGGGGTTGGAGAACTTGCGCTCGTAGATCGAGGCCAGCCCCATGCCCTCGGTGCTGCGGCCATTGGGGGCGGTGGCGAGGACCAGGACTTCGCAGCGGATGATGCGGCCGTCGTTATCGCGCTCGTAGTTGCGCTCGACGATGGTGTCGGACACATTGAAGGCGGCGGCCAGCTTGCGCCAAGCCGACTTCTTCTTGAACTCGGTGGCTCCGATCCGTTGATAGTCCGAGCGGTCGAGCAGAGCTGTGCACAACTCGTGGAAGGTGCGCTGTAGGGCCAGGGCGTCGGCCACCGGCGCCGCGGTGAGTAAGCCAGGGCGGGCTATGGGGACGATCTCACCGGTGCTTTGGTCGATGACGCTCACGAGTCCGCAGTGATCGACAGCCGATTGGTCGACTGGGTCTCGAAGGCGACCGAGCGGCCTTCGACGTGAGAGCGGGTGAGCTTGAAACGCCCGACGCGCACCGTCGTGTCGGGCTCGAGGTCGATGCCGGCGATGAGCGCCTTGGCCTTGTCGTCGGCCTCTCTGAACTCGGCCTGAAGCGCATTGCGCGACGCCTTGCGCTTCTCGCGCTCTTCGAGGGCCTTCTCGAGCTCGGCGTCGTTGACGACGTCTTCATCGAACTCGAGCTGGTCGTCAGGGTTCACTGGCATTGGTGCGCCTTCTCCGATCTCGGCCCGGGCCGAAGAAATGATTGATGACCGCTGTGTAGAGAAGCCCGAGAATGAACCCGCCAGAGGCTGCGTCCACGAGGTAGTACGGGCTGACGCCGGCGGTCATGGTCACACACCCGCGCCGCCTCGGCGAGGTCGATGACCTGTACGGCGTCGTTGGCCGTCGAGATTTCCGCCAGCATGCGCTCGGCCTGGCCGAGGCGCTCGACGGTAGTGACGGGGTTCACCGCTCCGTGGCCCTCTTGGACAAGAACTCGTCCAGCGCGGTGGCCGCCACGCGGGTGGGGCTGACGTGGGGCACGGTCTGGAGGGCGCCCGAGGCGATGTGCCGGCGCACCGTTGGTTCAGAGAGATTCAGCCGCACCGCCACTTGGGTGACCGAGTAGGCGCGGGGACCGCCGACCTCGACGAGCCGATCGACGACGCCCGGAAGACTGCGCTCCAGGGCTTCCTCGATGGCCCGCTCGATGGACTCGAGCAGGGCGTCGCTCACGCGCTGAGGAGTTTGCGGGCCTCGGCCTCGTGGGCGATGACCTCAGCGAAGAGGACCTCCTCACTGACCCCGTAAATCTCGGCCAGGCGGGCCCGGCTCTCAGGCACCGGAACCGTGCCTGAGAGCCACTGGCTAATGCTGGCGGGGGCCACACCCATCTCGTCGGCGGTTCCCCTGACCGTCTTTTTGGCCAGAAAGCGAGCAGCTTGGAGTCGCTTGGCCATAGCCTTACGCTCGGATTTGGTCAGCTGATACGAACTCAACGTGCATCACCTACATCCGGTGCTAGGAGAGAAAGCCCCATTTCTGAGGGTTTCCCCCACCGACATCTCCCACCCCGGTATATATAGATAAACCTCCAGCCGCTAGGACATCAATAGGACAAAGTCAGAAATCCTTGCCTTCTTGATGCACTAACCCAGCACGGCCGCCATGACCTCGGTGGCCCGGGCGTCCTCGGGGCTGGGAACACGGTGCGAATAGGTGCGGATCACGTTGCCCTCGGTGCAGCCGAGACGGTCGGCCACGTTGCGGGTCGGGATACCGGCCGAGAGCATGCGACTGGCGGCGAAGTGGCGCAGGTCGTGGAGGTGGGCCCCGCTCACCCCGGCCCGCTTGCAGGCCTCGTGGAACTGGTGGCTGGGCCAGCTCACATTGAGATGGGTCGCTCCCGCATCGCCCGAGAAGATGAACAGATTGTCCAGACCTCCTGACATCCCGAGGGCCAGCGTCCTCTCGGCGGCGCGACGGTGCTCCTGGCGCAGCGCCTCGAGGGCCCGGCCGGCGATCCCGACGGCGTAGACCCGGCCCCCCTTGTTCTCCTTGAGCACCACGAGACCGTCCTCGCCCTCGGTGGCGGCCTCGATGAAGGAGACCCGGCCCACCTCGAGGTCGACGTCACGCCAACGCAGGGCGATGACCGAGCCACGCCGGGCCGCGCTGGACGCGGCGAGCTCGAAGAACGTGGTGGCCAGAGGACTGCGGACCGCGTCGATGATGGCCCGGAGCTCCTCTGGGGTCGGGATCCGCCGTTCGGGGGCTCGCCCCCCGGCCGGGCTGACCCGGAGCATCGGGTTGGGCCGGCGCAGCTCGCCCAGGCGCTCGGCGTCGGCGAAGA
>DASXBZ010000023.1:0-11671 GCA_036491435.1 Acidimicrobiales bacterium | reverse complement strand
GTGGGCCGCCCGGCCCGAGACGGAGTACGGCAAATGACCAAGAAACTGGAAGGGACCGTCGCGCTGGTGACGGGCGCCAGCAGCGGCATCGGAGAGGCCACCGCCGCAGCACTGGCAGACGAGGGAGCACGGGTCGCCCTGGTGGCCCGACGGCGGGATCGCCTCGAAGCGCTGGCGGAGCGAATCGGTAAGGAAAACGCCCTTGTCATCGAGGCCGACGTCACCGATCCGGACGTCGCAGCCGGGGCGGTGTCCCAGGCGGTGAGCCAGTTCGGACGGCTCGACACGCTGGTCAACAACGCAGGCGTGATGCTTCTCGGACCGATTGTCGGCGCGCCGATCGACGAGTGGCAGCGAATGGTCAACCTGAACCTGCTGGGTCTCCTGTACTGCACACACGCCGCCCTGCCGCATCTTCTTGCGGCAGCCGAACTGGAGCCTCGCTCGGTCGCCGACGTGGTGAACGTGAGCTCTGTCGCGGGGCGGGTGGCTCGTCTGAACAGCGGCGTCTACAACGCCACCAAGCACGGCGTTGGTGCCTTCAGTGAGTCGCTCCGCCAGGAAGTCACGAGGCGGCATGTCAGGGTCACCATCATCGAACCCGGCGCCGTAGGTACAGAGTTGGCCTTTCACAATCGCCCCGAGGTCCTCGAGGCAATGGCCCAGAACTTCGAGGGAACCGAGATCATGCAGGCAACGGACATCGCCGAGAGCATCCGCTATGCGGTCACGCAGCCGCGGCGGGTCGCCGTGAACGAGATTCTCGTGCGGCCAACCGAGCAGGAGCGCTGAGATCAAGCGGGTCGCCGTCGTCGGGTGCTCGGGCTCGGGGAAGACGACCTTGGCCGTTGCCCTGGCGCGGGCACTGCGTACGAGCCACGTCGAGCTGGACTCGATCTATCACCAGCCTGGATGGGCGCCTCTGTCCGACGACGAGTTCAGAGCACGAGTCACCGCCGCGACAGCGTCGAAGTCCTGGGTCGTCGACGGCAATTATTCGGTCATCCGGGATATCACGTGGAGCCGGGCAGACACGGTGGTCTGGTTCGATTTGCCCTACCTGACGGTGATGGCCCGGACGATCCGACGAACTGTGCGCCGCGTCATCACGCGTGAGGAGCTTTGGAACGGGAACAGGGAACCGCTCTCGAATCTGTGGTCCTTCCACCCGGAGAAGTCGATCATTGCCTGGACGGCGACCCGTCACCGGGTGTACCGGCGCCGCTACAGGGCCGCTGAGATCGATCCAGAATGGGCAGACTTGCGCTTCGTGCGGCTGCGATCTCAGGCCGAGGCGGACGCGTTTCTCGAAGGCGTCGGCTTGGCCTTGACCAAGGAGGAGTGAGGCATGGACCTCGAGTTGGCCGGTAAGGCGGTGCTGATCACCGGAGGCACGGACGGACTTGGACTGGCCTTGGCGAAACGGCTTGCGGAGGAGGGCGCATCGGTCGGAGTCTGTGGACGCGATCCGGGTCGAGTCGACGCCGCCGGGACTTCGTTGCGCGACATCAGCGGCGAGGTGCTGGCTCAGCAGGCCGATGTGACGAGCCCGGCGGATCTCGACGCCTTCGTCGAGGCTGCCATCGAACGCTGGGGCAGGATCGACGGGATCGTGCACAACGCCGGGCGCGCCGCCGGTGGTCCGATTCACTCCATCGACGACGCGGCGTGGGAGTCCGACTTCCAGCTGAAGCTCATGGCCGCCGTGCGCCTTACCCGGCTCACGTTGCCCGAACTCCGTGCCGCGCGCGGATCGGTTCTCTTCACACTCGCGATCTCGGCCAAGGCGCCCAGCGGCTCGAGCGAACCGAGCTCCGTCACCCGGGCTGCGGGCATGGCGCTCATGAAGGCCTTGTCCAAGGAACTTGCTCCGGACGGTGTCCGGGCCAACGCCGTGCTGATCGGCCTGATCGAGAGCGGCCAATGGATGCGCGCCGCAGAAGCCGGGGGAGAGCCACTCGAACAGTTCTACTCACGTTTCGCCAAGGACGCCGCCGTCCCCATGGGCCGTTTCGGGCGTGCCGAGGAGTTCGCCGACCTGGGATGCTTCTTGTTGTCGCCCCGCGCGTCCTATCTGACCGGGGTAGCCATCAACCTCGACGGAGGACTTTCGCCGGCTGTCTGAGTGTTAGGTCTCGTAACCCTGCGTCTCGGTCCGGTCGCCCGAGCCGCCCCCCTCGAGGCCGATGGTGAAACCGTCGATCATGTCGAGCCGCGTCAGCGCGTCGACGTGGGCGCGCCCGTCGCCACCCCATTTCGCCTTGGCCGCGCGTCGGGCAGAGATCATGTCGTCGGCGACGACGAAGACCACCTCGTGGTCTTCTCCCATCCGACCGTCCGTCAGCTCGCCTCCCAGGAATGCGGCGTAGAGGTGCACGCGGGGCAGCGTAGCGAGTACGAAGGGGTGCCATGAGCTCAGAAACCCTCCGCGGTAAGACCATCGTCGTCACCGGAGTCACCGGCCAGGTGGCCCGTCCCCTCGCCCAGGCCTTGGCCCGGGAGAACCGAGTCGTGGGCGCGGCGCGCTTCGCTGATGCAGCCGCTCGAGCCGAACTCGAAGCTGCAGGTATCGAGTGCGTGCCCATTGACCTTGTAAGCGGCGATGTCGGTGGCCTACCGGCGGACGCCGACTACGTGCTTCATTTCGCGGTGGCGAAGACGAACGACTGGGAACGCGACCTCGCCGCCAACAGCGGGGGCCTGGCTTCGCTCATGGAGCACCACCGTGATGCCGCTGCGTTCCTCCACTGCTCGTCGACCGCTGTCTACAAACCGGCAGGACACCTGGCGCTGGACGAATCGTCACCGCTCGGCGACAACCACGGCGTGTGGCAATTCTTGCGGACCTACAGCATTTGCAAGATCGCTGCCGAAGCAACAGCTCGCTGGGCGGCCGAGCGGTTCGGTGTCCCGACCACGATCGCCCGGTTGTCTGTCCCTTATGGGGACAACGGCGGATGGCCGGCCATCCACCTCCACATGATGCTGTCCGGAAACGCGATCCCCGTCTACGTCGATGCGCCGAGCGTCTATCACCCGCTGCACGCCGACGACATCTTCGCCATGGTGCCGCGGCTGCTGGGCGCCGCCTCCGTCCGGGCCCTGACCGTCAACTGGGGTGGGAGCGAGCCGGTGAGCATCGAGGAATGGTGCGCGTACCTCGGCGAGCTCACGGGTGTGGCGCCTCGTTTTGAACCGACCGAACAGACCATCGACAGCGTCCAGATCGACACGACGCGAATGCACGAGGTGGCCGGTCGGACCACGGTGCCCTGGCGCGACGGGATGCGACGCATGGTCCGTGCGCTGCACCCGGACAAGGTGGCGTGAACGACCTTCACTTCGAACGGTCGGACCCGGAGAAACCGCCGGCATCGGAGCTCTTGGCCGAGATGCGACTCGAGCTCAACGACGTCTATGACGCTTTCAATCGCCTTGACAACCCGGCGCTCGTGCCGGACGAACTCCGCGGACCCGATGGCGCGTATCTCGTGGGGTACGAGGGCGCGGCGCCGGTCGCCGGAGGCGGTGTCAGGCGGCTCGACGCAGGCGTGGCGGAGATCAAACGGATGTACGTCCGCCCTGGTGCCCGTTCCCGCGGCGTGGCACGAGCGCTCCTCGAGGCACTCGAACAGACGGCACGGGATCTCGGTTACGAGAGCGTCCGTCTGGACACCGGCCCCAGGCAGCAGCACGCGCTCGCGCTCTACCGTTCCGCCGGGTACGCGGACGTCCCGCCCTACAACGACAACCCGTTCGCCTGCTTCTGGGGTGAGAAATTCCTCTCATGAGCCGCCTTGCGGCGTGGCTCGTTCGTCGAACCGATGTGAGGCCCCGTGACGAGGCGATGATCGCCGGCGCGGAGGTTCCCTGATCTTTCGTGGCCCGATGCAGCTCGGGGCGCGCGAAAGATCCCACTGCGACGCCAGCGCGAGGTGTCCTGCCGGCACGAGGTCGGAGGCGATGCGCGACCGGGACTGTACTGTGGCGCTGTGAGCACACAAGTGACGATCGTCGGGGGCGGTAGTTATCAGTGGGCGCCCGAACTCGTGGCGGATCTGTTCGGAATCCCGGCACTGGCGGGCATGCACCTCGTGCTCGAGGACATCGACCCGGCGCCGTTGCCGAAGATGGAGGCGCTGGCCCACAAGCTCAACGACGCCATGGGCGCCAAGGCCACGGTGGCGACGACGACCGACCTCGGTTCGGCGCTCGACGGCGCGGACTTCGTCATCACGTGCATCTCGACGGGGGGCTTCCGCTCCATGGCGGTCGACCTCGACGTGCCGGCACGGCACGGCATCAAGCAGTCGGTGGGTGACACCGTCGGGCCTGGCGGCATCAACCGGTCGCTGCGCAACGTCCCCGTCCTGGTCGGGATCGGCAAGGAGATGGAGCAGCATTGCCCCGACGCGTGGCTCTTCAACATCACCAACCCCATGACGTGCCTGACGCGGGCGGTGTGCCGGGAGACGACCATCAAGACCGTAGGACTGTGCCACGAGGTCGGGAACTTCTGCATGGACCTGGCCATTGCATGCGGCCGGCCGTTCGAGGCCGTCACGTGCTCCGTGACTGGCGTCAACCACTTCCCCGTCCTCACGGCGCTCGAGGTCGACGGGGCCGACGGGTTCGACGTGCTGCGGAATCTCGTCGACGAGGTGGGAGGGCTCGCGTCGCTCCGCCCGGAGCCAGGCCGGCCCGAGGCCGAGAAGTTCTCCAAGCGCGACTTCGCCGAACGTCACCTGTTCAAGCTGATGCTGTTGGACCGGTGGGGGACCTTCCCGGCGGCCGGCGACCGCCATATCGCCGAGTTCGTCTCGTTCGCCCTCACGCCCGAGTCGGAGTGGGGCGCGTCGTACAACATCGGCCTCAGCCCGATCAGCCTGCGTGAGCAGCATCAAGCCGAGTACGTGGCGGACGTCGACGCGTGGCTCGCCGGCACTAAGGACCTGCAGACCTGGCAGTCGGGCGAGCTGCCGTCGCCGATGATCCAGGCGATGCTGAGCAACGAGCCGCTCGAAGCGCCGGTCAACATTCCCAACACCGGGCAAGGCGTGGGCCTGCCGCCCGACGCGGTGCTGGAGTCGATCTGCGTGATCGACGGCGCGGGCATCCGCGGCCGGGATCACTCCGTGCTGCCCGCCCCCTACGACGAGATCGTGCGGCGCCACGTCGCCACGCAGGAGCTCACGGTGGACGCCGCGCTGCAGGGCGACCGCCGGGCGGCGGGGGAGGCGTTCGCCCTGGATCCGCTGGCCGGCCGGGGCGACTTCGGGGTGACGGAGACGATGGTCGACGAGCTGCTCGCCGGCACGGCGGAGTGGCTGCCGCAGTTCGCGTAATCGGCGCGTCGAGTTTCGTTTCATTCGGGGAGGAACACGCATGCGGATCGGGTTCATCGGCCTCGGCGCCATGGGGCTGCCCATGGCCGGACATCTCGTCGCGGCGGGTCACGAGGTGACCGTTGCGTCGCGCGGGCGGGGACCGATCGACGCCGCCGTGGCGTTCGGTGCGGCCGACGGCGGCTCGCCGCGCGGCGTAGCCGAGGCGTCGGAAGTGATCATCCTGTGCGTTCCCAACTCGCCGGAGGTCATCGAGGTCGTCGACGGCATGCTGCCCGTGCTGGGACAGGGCAAGACGGTCGTCGACTGCTCGACCATCGACCCGGAGGTGGAGCGGGCCCAGCACGCCCGGGTGGACGAGACCGGGGCACGGTACCTGGACGCGCCCTTGTCGGGTGGCACGGCCGGCGCGCAGAAAGGGGCCTTGACCCTCATGGTGGGTGGCGACGAAGGCGTGCTGGCCGCGACGGAGCCGGCTTTGGACCCGTTCGCGGGTTTGATCGTCCACGTGGGCGGTCCAGGGATGGGCCAGGTCGTGAAGCTGTGCAACCAGGTGATCTACGCGGCGCAGATGACGGCAACGGCGGAGGCCACCGCGATGGCCGCGAGGTCCGGCGTCGACATGACCAAACTCTACGAAGTCCTGACGCACGCAACGGGAGACTGCGTGGCCGTGCGGACCCGCTTGCCCGTGCCCGGCGTCGTCCCGGAGAGCCCGGCCTCCAACGGGTGGCAGCCGGGATTCATGACGGACCTGATGGCCAAGGATGTCGACCTTGCGCTGGCGTACGCCGCAAAGTCGGGTGTGCCGATGGCCACCACCGCCACGGCGCGCCAGCTGCTGACGGCGGCCAGCACCGCGGGCTACGGGCGCGAGGACTTCTCCGCGCTGGCGAAGGTGGTCCTGGCCCTGTCCGGAGCGGCGACATGACGCGCGGTGGGGCGCTGCCCACCCCGGCACTCATCCTGGCGGCGGATCACCGCGCGCGGGCCGTGCTCACCACGGAGAATTGGGCAGAGTTCTTCGGCTCCCTGGCCAAGGCGCTGCCAGCGTGTGACGGGATCTTGGCGACGGCCCAGCCGCTCGAGGGTCTGGCTGCCGCGGGCCACATCACCGCCCGCCACCGCACGTATCTGTCCTTGAACCGGACCGGTCTCGCCGGTTCGGTGTTCGAGCTCGACGACCGCCTCGTCGCGACCGTCGGCCGTGCCGCGTCCGACGGCTGGACGGGGATCAAGCACATGACGCGCATCGACTTCGACGACCCGCTCACGGCACCTGCCCTGGAGCTGCTCGGGCAGGTGCTCGAGCAGGCGCGCGACGCCGGCGTCGAGGCGCTGGTCGACCCGATCGTGTGGAGCGAGGGACGGATCCGCCGCGACACCGACGCCGTGGTGCTGGCGGCGGTGCTGGCGCACGACATCGGCGCGCCGGTGATCAAGGTGCCGGTGCCCGCCGAGGCGCCCGGTGCGGAGCGCCAACGCGCGGTCGCACGAGTGGTGGCGAGCGTGGGCGCCCCGGTGCTCTTCCTGGGGGGCCCGCGTACGGAGGGGGGGCGCGACGCCGTGCTCGACGAGGTGCGCGACGTGATGGAGGGCGGCGGGGCCGGCATGGCGATGGGCCGGACGATCTATCAAGATCCCGATCCGGCAGAAATGGCGGGCCTGGTCGCCGCGCTGGTACACCCCGCATGATGATCCTGACCATCGACTTCGGCACCACGGTCACGAAGGTCGGACTGTGGGGCGAGGACGGCCTCGTCACGCTGTCCCGCACCGAGCTCACGACCGCCCACCCCCAGCCCGGGTGGTCCGAACAGGACCCGTTGCGCTGGTGGACGACCGCGGTCATCGCGTGCGCCGAGGCGCGTGCCCAGGCGCCACGTGAGTTCGGCGAGGTCGACGTCGTCTCGTGCTCGGGGGCCCGCCAGACGTTCGTGCCGCTCACGGCGAAGGGGGAGCCGATCGGCAAGGGGCTCCTGTGGTCCGATCACCGGGCGGCGGCGTCGGCGCGGGAGCTGGCGGCGCGCATGGGGGGCGACGACATCAACCGGGCCCGTACCGGCATCCCGCTCGACGCCGGTGCGGTGGCGGCGAAGCTCGCGTGGCTGGCCGAACACGAACCGGAGCGCCTCGAGGCAGCTGACCTCATCCTCTCCCCGCGCGACTTCGTCGTCTTTCGCATGACGGACCAGGTCGTGACCGACGCCACCTTCGCGTCGCGGAGCGGGCTCTACGACTTCGACGGCAACGCCGTGCGGGAGCTGGCGGGGCCCGCCCTCGGCAAGCTGCCCAGCGTCGTGGCCTCCGACACCGTCGTCGGCCAGCTCAAGTCCGTGCCGGGTGCCGAGCTGGGGCTGCGGCCCGGCATTCCCGTCGTGATCGGTGCCGGCGACCGGCAGTGCGAGGTCCTCGGATCAGGGGCCTCGGAGGACAGGCCGATGGTCAGCTGGGGCACGACGGCCAACATCTCGGTCCCGGTCCAGGAACGTCCTGTCCCGTCGCCGGCTGGCGCGGTGGTGACCCGCGCCGCCGACGGGGGCTGGCTCCTCGAAGGCGGCCTCTCCTCGGCCGGTTCGCTGCTCGCCTGGCTCGGGCGCCTCCTCGAGAAGACGCCGGACGAACTCGCCCGCTTGGCGGGTGAGAGCCCGCCTGGCGCGAACGGCGTGCTGGCGGTTCCGTGGCTCGACGGGGCTCGCGCCCCGTGGTGGCGGGACGACGCCCGGGCGGGCTTCATGGGTCTGAGCGCGGCGCACGAACCGAAAGACCTGGCGCGCGCGGTCATGGAGTCGGTGGCGTGGGACGTGTTGCGCGTCATGGAGGTCGTGACGGTCGGCCGGCTCGGCGGTTCGGCGGCGGCGGGGGTCACCCTCGGTGGCGCTGGGACGGGACTGCCGGTCTGGGTCGGGGTGCTCACTTCCGTCTTGGGCGTGCCGGCCACGCGGCGCCGGTCGGGTGAGGCGGCTTCGGCGGGGGCCGCGCTGCTGGCGGGCAAAGCGCTCGGCATGGGTCTGGCCCTCGACAAGCTGGACCCGGTCTCCGGCGTGATCGAGCCCGACCCGGATGCGGTCGAGGTCTATCTCCAGCTTCGAGCGCAGGTCGATCACGTGGCGACCTCCGTGCTGGCGGCGACGGCATCGTTGCCCGGCGCGGCCCGGACCTTCTGATCCGGCGGTGCGCGTCGACCTCGCCTACGGCCGCCACGGCACGTCGGTCGAGGTGCCCGACTCGTCCGACGTCATCCTCCCAGTCGACGCGCCCGCGCTGGACGACGAGGACGCGGCCATTCGTGCGGCATTGCATGCGCCGGTCGCCGGCGCGTCGCTGGGCGCGTTGGTCGACGGCGCCCGGCGGGTCGCCGTCGTCTTCCCTGACCTCACCCGGCCGATGCCCAACCGGACGGTCCTGCCGCCGCTGCTCGACGAGCTGGCGCGGGCGGGCGTGCCCGACGACCGCGTGACGCTGTTGTGCGCGACCGGGACTCACCGACAGGCCACGGCGGCGGAGATGGCCGAGCTGATCGGCTCCGAGCTCGTCGCGCGGTACCGGGTCGTGGATCACGACGCGCGGAGCGACGACCACGTGCCGGTGGGCGCGATCGACGGCGTCGCCGTGTTGCTGCAGCGCGAGTACGTCGAGGCGGACGTGCGCATCGTGACCGGTTTCGTGGAGCCCCACTTCTTCGCCGGGTTCAGCGGTGGTCCGAAGGCGGTGTGCCCCGGTCTGGCCGCCACCGAGACCATCCTCGAAGCCCACCACCCGCGCCGGATCGCGGACGACCGGGCCACCTTCCTCACGCGGCACGGCAATCCGGTCCACGACTTCGTGCGGCTGGCGGCGGCACTGGCCCCGCCGCAGTTGTCGCTCGACGTGGCCATCAACCGCGCCCGCCGCGTCACGGCGGTGTTCGCCGGTCCGCTGACCGAGACGCACGATGCCGCCTGCGCGCACGTCGGCGCCGCGGCGCAGCGCGAGGTGCCTGCCCCCTACGACCTCGTAGTCTCGACCAACGGGGGGCATCCGCTCGATCGCAACCTGTACCAGGCCGTGAAGGGGATGGCCGCGGCGGACCGGGTGCGGCAGCCGGGCGGCACCGTGGTGATGGCCGCCGCGTGTGGGGACGGTGTCCCCGACGAGGGCGCCTTCGCTCGCCTGCTGGCGGAGTCGCGCACGCCGGCGGATCTCGTCGCGTCCACGGCCGGCCCGGAGCTGGACCGCTGGCAGGCGCAGGTATTGGGCCGCGTGCTGGCGCGCGGCGTCGTGCGCCTGCACAGTGATGGGCTCGATACGGACGCCATCCGCACGGCGCAACTGGTGCCGGCCCCCGACCTCGACGAGGCGGTCGGCGACACGCTGGCCGCACTCAGCCCGTCGGCCCGCGTCGCCGTCCTGCCGGAGGGCCCACTCACCGTCGCCACCGTGCGCCCGTGAACGATCCCTGACGCAGGTGTCAGGTTAGAGTCCTGCACCAGTGCCGAGCGAGCCTCTGTTCGACTTCGCAGTCCCGGACGACCTCCTGCGCGAGGCGGTCACGCAGGTCAAGGACCCTGACGTGGTGGCGGACGTCGGGGTGATGCCGGGCACCGGGGAGGGCAAGCCGCCACCCCTGGTCGGCATCCTCAAGTCGTCGGGGTACGCGCCGCTCGTCTTGATGACGGCGGCGGCGCTGGTGCCCGGCACCTTCGGCAACGGCATCACCCTGATCGGCCACGACCTGCAGACGTCGTTCCACATGTCGAACGCGTCGCTCGGCGCCGTGGCTTTCATCGCCCAGGTGTCGCAGCTCCTCTGGGCGGTTCCGCTCGCTGTCTGGGCCGACCGGGGCAGCCGGAAGCTCGTGGCGGGCATCGCGTTGCTCATCTTCGCCGGCTTCGGCGCGCTCATGGCCATCTCGCCGAACGTGTGGGCGTTCGCGTTCTTGTACCTCGCGGCGTCGGTGGGCACCGGCGTGAACAACACGGTGCACAACTCGTATCTGGCCGACGCCTACCCGACGGAGGGGCGGGGCCGGATCTTCAGCTGGCACAACCTGTCGGACCCGCTCTCACAGACGGTGGGCATCCTGATCTTCGGTTACGTCGTCACGGTCGCGCACAACTGGCGCTACGGCCTGCTGGTGGCGCTGGCGGGGATCCCGCTCGGCTTCGCGCTGTTCACGCTGCGCGAGCCAGAGAAGGGGGCCAACGAGTCCAGTCACATCCTCAAGGCGTCGGGCATGGACCTGCACACGCAGCAGGAGAAGGCGCCCCGTGTCCTGCTCGGGTCCGCCGTGACCCGGCTGCTCCGCGTCCGCTCGCTGTACTACGAGCTGGTCGCCGTCGCGATCCTGGGCTTTGCGGGGACCGGAGCGCCCCTCTTCGGCAACCTGTTCTTCATCGACAAGTTCCATCTCGACACGGCGTCGCGCAGCGAGGTGTACGCCATCATCGGGCTGGCCGCGTTCTTGGGACTCCCGCTGGCCTATGTGTTCGGCGACCGCTTCTTCCGGAGGGCCCCGCAGCGACCGCTCGTCATCGCCGGCATCTGCATCACGGCGTACGGCGGTCTCTACGTCCTGTCGCTGTACATGCCACAGCTCTGGATGGTCGTGACACTGCAGTTCCTGGCCAATGCGGCGGTCTCGCCCCTCGCCATCTGCATCTTCCTCACCCTGGCCGCGACCGCACCGGCCGAGATGCGGACGATCTGCTTCGCCATGTTCGGGGTCTACTCCTTGGTCTTCGGAGGGTTCGCCGGCTCTGTCGTTCTCGGGGCCATCTCCGATTCCATCGGCGGCCTGCACGGGATCATCGTGGCGCTGACCCTGATCGCACCGGTCTGTGCCATCGGGGGCTTCTTGCTGTTCCTGGGGTCGCGTAGCGTGCGCCGGGACATCACCCTGGTCATCGAGGACGTCCTGGAGCGCTACGCCGAGGGGAAACGGCGCCAGGACGGCGGTGCCATCCCCGCACTGCAGGTGCACAACCTCGACTTCTACTACGGCACCAACCAGGTGCTCTTCGACGTCAACCTCGAGGTGGCGCAGGGCGAGATGGTGGCATTGCTCGGCACGAACGGCGCCGGGAAGTCGACGTTGCTGCGCACGGTGTCGGGTCTGGAGCATCCGCACCGGGGCGTCACCCGGCTGTTCGGCACGAGCTGCACGTACCTCGAGCCCGAGCAGATCATCGACCTGGGGGTCGCGTTGTTGGTGGGGGGGAAGATGACGTTCCCGGGCCTGAGCGTGCGCGACAACCTGCGCATCGGCGGCCACACGATGCGCCGCGACCGCGCCCGGACCGCCCGGGCCTTCGACGAGGCCCTCGAGACGTTCCCCGAGCTGGCGG
>DASXBZ010000022.1:0-5196 GCA_036491435.1 Acidimicrobiales bacterium | reverse complement strand
GGTCGTGGGCAACCCGTGCAACACGAACTGCCTCATCGCCCGCTCCAACGCGCCGGAAGTCCCCGCCGAGCGCTGGTTCGCGATGACGCGGTTGGACGAGAACCGGGCCAAGGCGCAGCTGGCCCGCAAGGCCGGCGTGCTTATGGGCGACGTCTCGCGCGTGGCCATCTGGGGCAACCACTCGGCGACCCAGTACCCCGACTTCGCCAACGCCCTGATCGGTGGGAAGCCCGCCACCGACGTGATCACCGACGGCGAGTGGCTGCGGGGCGAGTTCATCACGACGGTGCAGAAGCGGGGCGCGGCGATCATCGATGCCCGCGGCTCGTCGTCGGCTGCCTCGGCTGCGTCGGCCGCCATCGACACGGTGGTCAGCCTGCGGACCGCGACACCGGCGGGCGAGACCTTCTCGGTGGCCGTCGCCAGCACCGGGCAGTACGGCGCACCCGAGGGCCTGCAATTCGGATTCCCGGTGACCTCCGACGGCAAGGGTGGCTGGTCAGTCGTGGAGGGCTTCACACACGACGACTTCGCCAACGAGCGGATCAAGATCACGACCGACGAGCTGCTGGCCGAGCGCGACGACGTAAAGGGCCTGGGGCTCATCGGCTGACCCGGGCAGCCTCGCCCGACCGGAACAGCCGGCCCGACCCGGCCGTCACGGGCTGTTCGCGGCCGGGAAACGAGGTCGAAACACAACCCTGGCACCGTGGCCGGGAGTGGGAGACCTCTTCGAGGGCTACGGCGAGACGGCGCGCGGCCTGACCATGGCCGCGTTCGACGAGATGGTCGATCGCGACGGCGCAGCCCGCGCCCAGTACAGCGCCGTGGCCTCCTCGCTCGCACAGATGGGGCCCGAGGACGTCTCGGCCCGTGCGTCACGGGTGGCGAGGGCCTTCATGGATCAGGGCGTCACCTTCGACCTCGACGGCGAGGAACGCCCCTTCCCCCTGGACGTCGTGCCGCGCATCTTCACCTCGTCGGAGTGGTCGCGGGTGGCCCAGGGTGTGACCCAGCGCGTCCGGGCCCTCGAACTGTTCCTGGCCGACGTGTACGGCGCGGCGCGCATTGTCAGCGACGGGATCGTCCCGCACGAGGTGGTGACGAGCTCGCCTGGGTTCGTCCGGGCCGCCTACGGCCTGACCCCGCCGAACAGCGTCCGGATCCACGTGGCGGGCATCGACGTCATCCGCGACGAGGACGGCGAGTTCCGGGTCCTCGAGGACAACCTGCGTAGCCCTTCCGGCGTGAGTTACGTCCTGGCCAACCGCGCCGCCATGTCCCGGGTCCTGCCCGAGCTCTTCTGGGGACAGCCGATCCAGATGGTGACGGACTACCCGGCGCGTCTGATCAACGCGCTTCGTCGTGCGGCGCCGACGTCGGTGCAGGACCCCACCGTCGTCGTGCTCACCCCTGGGGTGCACAATTCGGCGTACTACGAGCACGCGCTGCTGGCCCGCCTGATGGGCGTGCATCTCGTGGAGGGTCGGGACCTCGTGTGCCACGGGACGGACGTCTTCTTGCGCACCACGGAGGGCGAGGTGCCGGTGCACGTGATCTACCGGCGCATCGACGACGACTACCTCGATCCCATCCAGTTCCGGCCCGAGTCCCTCGTCGGGTGTCCCGGTGTGGTGAACGCGGCACGGGCCGGCCGGGTCACGATCGCCAACGCAGTGGGCAACGGGGTGGCCGACGACAAGCTCGTGTACACGTACGTGCCGGCGATGATCCGCTACTACCTGGGCGAGGACCCGATCCTCCAAAACGTGGACACCCTGCACCTCGTCGAGGACGCGGCCCGCAAGCATGCGCTCGACCGCCGCGACGAGCTCGTGTTCAAGCGCGTCGACGGTTCGGGCGGCAAGGGCCTGGTGATCGGTCCGGTCGCCTCGGGTGCAGAACTCGACGACCTCCTGCTCGAGGTGGAAGCCGACCCGCGCCGTTGGATCGCCCAGCGGGTGGTCGCCCTCTCGACGTCGCCGACGTGGGTCGGTCACAACATGGTGCGCCGTCACGTCGACCTCCGTCCCTTCGCCGTCAACGACGGCGAGGACATCTGGGTGCTCCCAGGAGGCCTCACCCGGGTCGCCCTGCGCGAGGGCGGTCTCGTGGTCAATTCGAGCCAGGGCGGCGGCTCGAAGGACACCTGGGTCGTGGGCGGCGGCATCTCCATGCCGGTGCTCCCGCCGCGCCAACCCACGCCGCCGCTCGCCGGCCCTCCGATGGACACAGGCCCGCTCGGCGAGAGCGAGCACGGCGTGCAACAACAGCAGCAGCAACAGCAGCGGGGCGCCGCCGGCGTGCCCGCATGACCCGGGCCCTCCTCAGCCGGGTCGCTGAGTCCATCTTTTGGGTGGGCCGGTACGTCGAACGGGCCGAGGGCACCGCCCGCATCCTCGACGTGTCCGTGTACCAGGCCCTCGAGCAGGGCGACGTGGAGGGTTCGCACGCGGCGCGGCGCCTTCTCGCGGTCATGGGGCTTCCCGAATCGGGCACCGAGACGCTGTGGCAGGCGACGGAGCGCCTGGCGACGGACCCCGGCACGCGTTCGTCGATCGCCGGCGCGCTGGCCGCGGCGCGGGAGAACGCCCGGGCCGTCCGCCACGTCGTGCCCGTGGAGTTCTGGGAGCACATCAATGCGACGTGGGCTGCGTTGCCGTCCCAGTGGATCGCCAGTCAGCGGGCGACCCCGGCCGCCTTCCTCTCCTACGTCAAGACACAGTGCGCCTCGATGATGGGCCTGGCCGACACGATGATGAGCCGCGACCAGACATGGCTCTTCTTCACGCTCGGCCGGTGCCTCGAACGCACCGATGTGGTGGCGCGGCAGCTGGCGACGGTCGCCTTCGACGAGGTCTACGAGAGCGGGTTGGTCATCTTGCTGCGCTCGTGTGGCGGCTACGAGCCGTACCTGCGCCTGTCGCAGGGGGTGGTGGAGCCCGGCCGCGTTCTCGATTTCCTCCTGCGCGACCGGCTCTTCCCTCGCTCAGCCTTTGCCTCCCTGACCCTGGCGGAGGACTGTCTCGACCAGATCAACGCAGGGCGCGAAGGGGCCTGGGACGACGCCCGCGGTCTGGTGGGGCTGGCTCGCGCCGAACTCGAGTACTCGGCGCCCACCACCCTCGCCCGCGGTCTCGAGACGCGCCTCGAGAGACTCCAGGCCTCGATCTCCGCGGTCAGCGACGCAGTGACACGCCGCTACTTCGCGCAGGACCTGCCGATCCAGTGGCGTCGGGGAGGAGGGGAGTGAACCGGTCGGACGCCTGGCGGCTGCGGGTCACCCATGAGACCTCTTTCGACTACGACGGTCTGGCGCGTGCCTCCTACAACGAGCTCCGGCTGACCCCGCGCACCGAACAGCGGCAGACCGCGCTCGAGTCGCGCGTCGTGACGGTGCCGCCGGCACCGCAATACGCCTATGTGGACTATTGGGGCTCCCAGGTGGTCGCCTTCAACGTCGATCGCGGCCATGACCGGCTCTCCATCACCGGCTCGTCGCTCGTCGACACCCACGCCGCGGGCGAGCCCGCCGATTGCAGCTGGCGCGATGTGGCCGATGCGGCCGCCACGATGGCGGACTACCTCTCGCACAACCTCTACACCGCGCCTGGTCCCGAGTTGGCGGCGATCGCTTCCGGCCTGCGGGCGGCGACTCCCCTTGCAACCGCCCGCCGGATCATCGAGTGGACGCAGGGCACCCTCCGCTACGCGCGGGGCGTGACGACGGTCCACACCTCGGCGAACGAGGCGTACGCCGACGGTGTCGGCGTGTGCCAGGACTTCGCGCACCTCGCTCTTTCGTTGGCCAAGACCGCCGGGTTGCCCTCACGCTATGTCTCGGGGTACTTCCACCCCGAGCCCGACGCGACGATCGGCGAGGAGGTGACGGGCGAGACCCACGCCTGGATCGAGGTGTGGACGGGTTCGTGGTGGGGCTACGACACCACGAACGACTGCGCAGTCGGGGAGCGTCACGTCGCAGTCGGGCGGGGCCGGGACTATGCCGATGTCCCGCCGGTGAAGGGGATCTATGCCGGGAACGCCGAGCACACGATGCGCGTGACGGTGCGGGTCGCGCGGACGATGTGAGTCCCTCCTTCTTGCGATCGCAACCGGGCGCGGTGACCCGGCCATGCTGACGCGCATCCGCATCTGGCTGCCCGACGCCCCGGGCACCCTCGGCGCCGTGGCGGCCGAGATCGGTGCGGTGCACGGCAACGTCGTCGGGCTCGAGGTGCTCGAGCGCGCTGCGGGCGTGGCCATCGACGAGATGGTGGTCGAGCTGCCCGACGACCCGAGCGCCGTCGACGCCGTCTGCCGCGCCGTGCGCAACGTCCCGGGGGTCGGGGTGGAGGAGGTCATCGAGCTCGCCGGCGATGGTGACGCGCCGGAGCGGGAGGACAGCGTCCTCGCCGCCACGACGGCCATCCTCGGCGCTCCGACGCCCGACGCCGTCGTGAAGGAGCTGACCGGGCGCCTCCGCACGCTCTTCGCCCTGGACTGGCTGGCCGTGTCGGACGACGCGCTGACCGCCTTCGCCGAGGTGCACGGGGACGCCCCGTCGGCGCCCTGGGTCGCCGCGTTCGCGGAGGGGGCGCGCAGCGGTGCCGACCCGGCCAACGACACGACCGGCTCCGGGGTCTTCGTGGAGCCCGTCCCCGGAACCGGGCTGGCGGTCTGCGGCGGGCGGACGGTGGCCATCCGGCGCCGCGAGCGCCATCAGATCGCACTCCTCGTCACGGCCGCAGCGCGCTTGATGGAGGCGCTCGGCGGCAGGAACTGAGCGGAAGGGCTGCCCGCCCCCCAACCCCGCCAGCATCCCGCCGCCTAACCTCCGGCGCCATGGTGCGCATCGGCTTCGTCGGGGCGGGGCTGATCGCGTGGGCCCACGCCCTGAGCATCAAGGCGATGATCGACGGGGGCGTCCTCGATGCCGCCATCACCGCCGTCCACGACCCGCGCCCACGCCAGGCCGAGGGCTTCGTCGAGGCGGTCGGCGCGCCGGGCGCCGCCGCGGTCTCCGACGCCACCGAGGTCGCCGCCCGCGCCGACGCGGTCTTCGTGTGCACGCCGACGTCGGCACACCGCGGCGCCGTCGACGCGGCGCTCGCGGCCGGCTGCGCCGTCTTCTGCGAGAAGCCCCTCGATCGCGACCTGGCCCGCGCCACCGCGCTGGTCGACGCCGTCACCGCC
>DASXBZ010000021.1:0-30378 GCA_036491435.1 Acidimicrobiales bacterium | reverse complement strand
AACGGCCAGAAGGTGTGGACGAGCTACGCCCACATCGCGCGGTACGGCATCCTCCTGGCGCGCACCGACCCCTCAGCCGCCAAGCACCAGGGCATCAGCTACTTCGTCTGCCCGATGGACGCCCCCGGCATCGAGATACGTCCGCTCATCGACATGACCGGCGAGCATGCCTTCAACGAGGTGTTCTTCACCGATGTGCGGATCCCGGTCGATCATCTCGTCGGTGCCGAGCACGGCGGTTGGGAGCTGGCGAAGGTGACCCTCGGCAACGAGCGGGTCTCGCTCAGCGGCGAGGGCGCGCTCTGGGGCATGGGCCCCACGGCGGACGATCTCGTCGCCACCGTCCGGACCGCCGGCGGCGCGCCGGACAGTCCCTCCCGCGATCGGCTCGTCGACGTCTTCGTCGAGAGCCAGATCCTCCGGGTGCTACGCATGCGCACCGTCTCGGCCATCCTCGCCGGCAAGGCGCCCGGGGCCGAGGCCTCGGTGCGCAAGGCCATCGCCGATGCGCACGGGCAACACGTCATGGACCTCGCCCGGGATCTGGCCGGTCCGCACGGCATGCTTCAGAGCACCGGCCCGGTGGGCGGTTGGGGCCCGCACGGGGCGGCGCTCGGGGACAACACCTGGTCGCGGGGCTTCTTGTTCGCCCCTGCGCTGACAGTGGGCGGCGGCACGGCGGAGGTGCAGCGCAACATCGTGGCGGAAAAGGTTCTCGGATTGCCGCGAGATCCCTGATCCACGCCCGTTCTCCTAGCGGTGCGGGGGAGTGCCCCGCACTCTCGCGTCGTGGCGGCGGTTGCCACGGCGCCGAGAAGATAGCTACTGGTCAGGGTGGGAAATGGCTGCTGAGAGCCGGATGATCAGGAGAGGTTCGATGCGGGAGTCCGCGCGGAGGACGCTCGTGTCGGCTGCGTGCGTGCTCGGCCTGGCGGCCGCGGCCGCGCCGGCCCTCTCCACCGCCGCCGCCTCGCCGGCGGCGGCTGCATCGGTTGCGGCGGGCTCCAGCAGCCTTCCCACCCCTGGCCTGTACCACCAGCCGATCATCGGCAAGGTGGTGCTGCCGGGCCTTGGTCAGGTCCTCGGCCACGGTCTGCGCCACGCGACCAACGTGCAGTCGCAGAACTGGAGCGGCTACGCCGACAATCAGGACACCTACGACTCGGTCGCCGCCAGCTGGATCCAGCCGGCGGTCGACTGCAGTGCCGGTGGGGGTGGCGGTGTCGGCATCCTCAACGGCCTGCTCGGCGGCAACGGTCTGGGCAACCTCTTGGGTCCGGGCTCCTCGGCCTCCTCGTTCTGGGTCGGCCTCGACGGGTACGCCTCGAACAGCGTCGAGCAGCTCGGCGCCGACTCGGACTGCAACGGCCAGACGCCCACCTACTACGCCTGGTGGGAGATGTTCCCGAATCCGTCCCAGCCCCTGTCGAGTGCCTATCCCGTCCATCCGGGCGACCAGATGACCGCCTGGGTCGTGTCGAACGGCTCGGGCACCACGTTCTTCCTGGCCCTCAAGGACAGCACGGCTGGTTGGTTCTTCGGCACGACGCAGAACGCGTCGCCCGGTTTCGGCCGCTCGTCGGCGGAAGTGGTCGCCGAAGCGCCCTCGTCGTGCAACCTCTTGTTCTGCAGCGAGTTGCCGCTCGCCGACTTCGGCCAAGTTGGCTTCGGCAACGCCGATCTCATCGACAACGCCGGTCACGAAGGCTCGCTGGCCGCCTTCAACGCCAACGCGATCACCATGGCGGTCAACAACCGGACGCTTGCCGTCCCGAGCAACCTCAGTGCCGACGGCCGGTCGTTCTCCGTCTCCTGGCAGAACTCATGATCGCTCGCCTTCCGGGACCCGCCAATCTCACCGCGTTCACGTTCTTCCCCAACTGATCGTCAAAGCGCTCTCACAGCATTCCGCCCCTCAGCAGGCGGGCAGCCATTACCCGGGTCGGCGGACTCTTCCGGGAGCCCTCCCGCTGAGGGGTGGGCCCGAGCGATGGGGGAGTGTTCTCAGATCTCGAGCGGACCGGCGTGGGCGAAGCCCTGGCGGATGCCCTGCCCCGCCCGCGCCGTCAGCTGCTCGGGTTCGTAGAGCATGAGGTAGGCGTTGCGGGCGTGGTCCCGTGAGCGGTTCTTGAACACCATGGCCAGCGTGGCGGGGTTGTCGGACTCGTCTTCGTGGACGAACACCTCGAGGATCGGTGTGTTCGTCATGAGCTGCGCTTGCATGATCCCCGTCGACGCCTCGTGCGCGCAGACCTTGTCCACCTTCTCCTTGCCGGGCATCCCCAGGGCGACGACGATCCGGCAACCGTCCTCCTCGATCAGCTTCTTGGCCGCCACGGCCAGGTCTTTGAACCCGGGCACCGTGCGCCGGATCGTGGTGAAGGTCGTCCCGTAGCCGGGGCACTGCGAGAGCTCGTCGAGCGCCTCGCCACCCATGTCGTAGCGGGCGAACATCGTGTCGACGACGCCGATCAGGTCCATGACCTATTTTCGCGCAGGAAGCGCATTGGCCGATCAGGGCCGGCGGAGTCCAGAATCAGGGTGTGAGCAGCACCATTCCGAACCCCACCCCCCGGAGCTGGGTCGAGCGCGACGCCGCCGTGGTCTGGCACGGCTTCACCCAGATGGCCAGCTACGCCGAGAACGCCCCCCTCGAGATCGAGCGGGCCGAGGGCCGCGAGCTGATCGACGCCGAGGGCCGCCGCTACCTCGACGCCATCTCCTCGCTCTGGGTGAACACCCTGGGTCACCACGTCCCCGAGCTCGACGGCGCCCTGGCCGCACAGGCGGCCAAGGTGGCGCACTCGACGATGCTGGGCAACGGCAACACGGTGGTCGTCGAGCTGGCCGAGGCCCTCGCGCCGCTCGTGCCGGTGGACGATCCCCACTTTCTCTTCGCCGCCGACGGTGCCGTCGCCGTGGAGCAGGCACTCAAGATCGCATTCCAGTACTGGGTCAACCGCGGGGTCGAGGGACGCACCCAGTTCCTGGCGCTGGGCGATGCGTACCACGGCGACACGATCGGGTCGCTGTCGCTCGGCGACGGCGGCGTCTTCAGTGCCGTGTTCGGGCCGTTGTGCTTCCCGGTCGTCCGCACACCCGGGTACGCCGATCCCGGTTGGGCGGACAAGGCGTGTGCCGCCATCGCCGCTCACGGCGGCGAGTTGGCCGCCGTGGTCCTCGAGCCGCTGGTGCAGGGCGCGGCCGGCATCCTCGTCGCCGACCCGGACGACGTCCGCCGCGTCGGCGACGCCTGCCGCAATGCCGGCGCGTTGCTCGTGTGCGACGAGGTCGCCACGGGGTTCGGCCGGACCGGCACGCTATTCGCGTCCGAGCAGTGCGGTCTGCGACCAGATCTGCTCTGCCTCGGCAAGGGGATCACCGGCGGCTATCTCGCCATGTCGGCCACCGCCGCGTCCGGCCGGGTGTTCGACGCGTTTCTCGGGGCCGACCTCGGGCCGCAGACCTTCTACCACGGGCACTCCTACGGGGGAAACGCATTGGCCGCCGCCGTCGCGCTCGAACACCTCCACCTGGTCAAGTCCTGGGACGTCCTTGCCAATGTCAGGGCCCGGGCGGGGCAACTTGGCGATCTCCTGGCGAGGCGCGTCGTTCCAAGCCCTGCGGTACGCGAGGTTCGCCAGCGCGGCCTGATGGTCGGCGTCGAGCTCGCACCACCGAGAGACGGGCTCCGGTGGGGTCGCCGCGTCTGCGCAGGAGCCGTCGCGCGAGGGGTCCTGCTCCGTCCGCTCGGCGATGTCGTCGTGGTGATGCCGCCGCTCACCATCACCGAAGAAGAGGTCGTACGGATCGTCGACGCCCTGGCCGACGCCCTCGATGAGGTGACGCGGCCCTCGTGAGCCCGGAGCAGTGGCCCGACCGCATCCGGGCTCAGCTGGCGCAGGTGGTGGACGAAGGACGTTGGCGCGCCCCGCGAGCCTTCGACGCTCGGGGCCCCCAGGGCACGCTCGAAGGAGAAGAAGTCGTCTCGTTCGCGTCGAACGACTACCTCGGGCTGAGCGCGCACCCAGCCGTGCAGGCGGCCGCACACGATGCGCTCGAACGGTGGGGCACCGGAGCGGGCGCGTCGCGCCTCGTCACCGGCTCACGCCCGATCCACGCCGAGCTCGAGGACGAGCTGGCTCGATGGAAGGGAACGGAAGCGGCCGTCTGTTTCCCGAGCGGCTTCGCCGCCAACCTAGGCGTGCTCAGCGTCCTCGGTGATCTGGGCGTCCGCGTCTTCTCGGACGAACTGAACCACGCCAGCATCATCGACGGCTGCCGGCTTTCACGCGCGCAGGTGGACGTGTACCGCCACCGCGACCTGGGACATCTCGAGGAACTACTGGCGTCCAGCAAGCCAGAGCCGACAATGTCATCGCTCGTCGTGACGGACTCGGTGTTCTCCATGGACGGCGACGTTGCGCCACTCCACGAGCTCGTGGCGCTCTGCGACCGACATGGCGCCTTGCTGGTGGTCGACGAGGCACACGCGGTCCTCGGGCCCCACCCCGAGATGTCGGGCACTCTCGGGTCGGCGAACGCCACCATCGTGCGGGTCGGAACGCTGTCGAAGACGCTGGGCGCCCTCGGAGGGTTCGTGGCGGCGTCGCGCGATGTGGTGGACCTGCTGATCAATCGGGCTCGGTCCTACATCTTCTCGACGGCGCTCCCACCGGCCGACGCGGCCGCCGCCCTGGCGGCCCTACGCATCCTTCGCGCCGCCGAGGGGAATGCGTTGGTCGAGCGCCTCGACTCGTTGCTGCAGCGGCTGACCACGGCCGGCATCGCGCCGCCGGCTCACCCGAGCCCAATCATCCCTGTTGTTCTCGGAGCCGAGCAGGCGGCAATCGACGCGTCCATGTGTTTGTTGGCGCGGGGTCTCTGGGTGCCCGCCATCCGCCCGCCGACGGTGCCGGTTGGGACGAGCCGTCTGCGGGTCACGCTTTCGGCGGCGCACCGAGATGACGATGTCACCCGCTTGATCGACGCGCTGCAGTTGCTGCCCCTGGTCGTGTCCACCCCGGCCGGCACTCGATAGTGGCGAGGCCGAAACGGTTGGTGGCCGTCGTCGGCACGGGCACCGATATCGGCAAGACCTACGTCACAGCGAGGCTCCTGGAGGCACTGCGGGAAGGGGGAGCGACGGCCGCCGTCCGCAAGCCCGCGCAGTCCTTCGATGCGTCGGACGATCCCGAGGGCTACGACGCGGCCGTGCTCGGGGCGGCGAGTGGGGAGCCGCCAGAGACGGTGTGCCCGCCCCACCGCTGGTACGAGATGGCCATGGCGCCACCAATGGCCGCGGATGCGCTGGCTCGTCCGACCTTCGCGCTCGACGACCTCGTCGAGGAGCTGCGATGGCCGCAGGCGCAGGCGGACGTGGGATTCGTCGAGACGGCAGGGGGTCTCCGTTCACCCATCGCCGACGATGGCGACTGTCTGGCGCTGGTCGTGGCCGTCATGCCCGACATCGTGTTGCTCGTCGCTGATGCCGGTTTGGGCACGATCAACTCCGTGCGTCTGACGATGGACACCCTCGTGCGACTTCCGGCACAGCTCGCGGTGGTGCTCAACCGGTTCGACGAAGGCTCGGAGTTGCATCAGCGAAATCGGTCCTGGCTGCGGGACCGCGATGCCATGCAGGTGTTCAGCATTCCAGGCGATGAGACACAGCTGGCCATGACCGTGCAGGCTGCCGACTAGGCCTCCCGAGACACTGGGCCGCGTACTCCCGATCCGGCGAACCGAGGCACCCGATGGTCGTTTTCGTAGAGTCCTTTAGAGCGCTTTCCGCCAGGGATCAAGGTCGAGCTCTGGGTAGCGCTCCTGGGTCTGCACGATCAGACGCTCGGTCCATACGGGGTGGCCCGGCGGCGGCCAGCCGAAGAGCTCCAGCTCCCGCGGTGTCGACCCCTCTACGAAGACCGTCCATTCGATACTCGTCGAGACAGACTGCTGCGTGTTGTACGCGATCCACTCAGTCTGCGCGTTCTTGAACGCGATCGAGAGGACGACACGAGATCCCGAAGCCGAGCCAAAAGGGGCTCCCCGGTGCCAACAGTCGGACCGGTAGGCCAGGTATGAACCCCGGATCCCTGGAGCGGGTTGCTCGGCCGCGTAGACGCCCGGATCCATGTTGGGCATCACTACGCCGTAGGGAGACTCGATGTGCTCGGAGTCGCGTACCGAAACGAGACGCGTGGGGTTATCGGCTCCGCCGATGTCCGAGAGGTACAGAAACCCCTCGAGGTTCCACCATGGAGATTCGCTGCCTGGGGGCAACCACGAATGGTTACGGTCTATGTGCAGCGGCTGCTCGTAGTTGGTCACACCCGCGTACTTCGCACTCGCGCCTGCTTGGTAGAGCCGAATCTCGGTGCTGTCGAGCGCACGCTCGGCGAAGTCCACGAGTGATGGATGGACGCACAGTCGGTTGAGCGCGCCGGTACCCGGAAAGGGGAACGTGGCTGACCAACGTTGCTGTTCAGGGCGGAACCCGGGGCCCTCGTCGGGCCACACGAATACTTCCTTGGGCTCGACCGGGTGGCCCTTCCACCGTTCGGTCACCCCTTCTGGATCGGCGTGAAGTTCTTCAGCATTCGGGAAGATGTTCTGGAGGTCCTCGGCGACGGCGTCGATCTCCTCGGTTCCGATCAAGCCTTCGATCAGGATCCAACCGTCTTCGCGCCACGAGCTGACTTCGGCGTTGCTGGCGAGTCGTGAACTCACGATGCTTTCACCCCTTGCTCATCCCCTCTGTGGACTCTGCGAATCCCGCGAACGAACTGTCGCACGCGAACTGGCTGGAGATCGATCGGAGAAGTCAGTTCGCCGCAAAGGGCTTGCCGGTGCCAGTGCTGCAGAGCAGCCGGAGACTCTCCAAGTAATAGCCCCAGTTGAAGTTGTAGGTCCCGTAGTAGTCGTCCGCCAGCTCGACCGCATAGTCTTGCCAGAAGCGCACTCGGGTTCGCCCATCGTCCAATGGTGCGATCTCGAAGCGGAACGTGCTGTCCTGCCAGGGCTGGTGACCGGCTGCGCAACGCCAAGTCAGGCTCGTTGGTTCAGTGGATTCAAGGATCTCCATCACGGGATTGAAGTCACCCGCAAATGTCCACCGGACGAGGGTACCGACGAGCGCATCAGGCGCATCGACCTTTGTGCTCCACCAGCCAGCCATCTGATCCTCGTGCGTCAGGGCGCCCCAGACAGAATCCGTCGAAGCGTCGACATCGACCAAATGGTGAATCGTCTTCATTGCTGCAGTCTCTTGACCAAAGATTCGGACGTCAAGCGGGACGGTCACCGGATCACGTCACGGGTGGTGTATCCCGCTGGCGTACGTCCATGGTGCACGACCCGGTGACCCAACGGACCTACTTGAGGAGATGAAGGTGAGTCTCGTTTGTTCCGGGTGATCGGCCGAACACGCGACGGAGCAGTGTTGACCAGAGCTGGCTCAGTCGCCACTCACCGACTTCGGTTTCGGTGGCCTGAACGGGGATCGCTTCGGTCATTCCGTAGGCCAGGGTCGAAATGAGCCGTGCCGCATCCTTGGCGGGAACCCGAAATGTGCCGGTGCAGGTGTCGCCCTGCCACAGTGAAATGACAATGGTGGAATCTGCCGGGTGGGTTGAGACGCCCATCCTGCGAACGTGGCCCCGTGCGTCGTAGAACCAAACTCGTTCACCGTATAGATGGCCCTCCACCGGCATCTCTCGATTATCACATCGGCAACCCTTCGATAGCTACTGGGGTTCGGATGCGCAACAAAGCTGTAACGCCAGGTTGCACCACTTGGCCCCGTTCGAAGACCGGGAGGTCTGTCCGAACATCCCGAGCTGGTTCAGCAAGTCAGCTGCTGTGCTTAGGGCTATCTAATCGACCTGCTTGCTACGCTCCGCGTCGAGGGCTTGGCTCGCTGTGCGCAGATCCGCCAATGTCTCGGGCGTCGGCGTCGTGACCTCGCGTTTTGCGGCCTTGATCAAGATCGTCTGGGCAAGGAGTACAGGTTCTGAAATGTTCTCAGCGGCCGAGGCGCTGCTTGTTTCGCCTATCACTGAGCCCTTCGACGAGTAGCCCAGCGCTGCCGAGCCGATGACGCTGTTCTCATAAGCATCGCTTCGATCGATTTGGGCGTCTAAGCGCTCAAGCACATCCAGCAACTTCGTGCGCAAATCGACCGACGGATCCTTCAGGTACACGTCGATCGACTGTTCGACCGAGGCAAGGTTCGATGCAAGGGTCGCGTCCACCGCGACCTCTTCATCCCCGTCTCCCTGGTGCTCCTTACGACCAAACATGGCAAAACCCCCAGAATTGCAACAAGAAGGAATTTACAAGTCGTCCAGGTGCAACCCGGTATCGTCATCGACGAAAGCGACAACCGAGCGGCTCACAGGAGGGTACAGATGACGGGCGAGGGCGACGGCCAGGCGAGCGAACCAGTCCACGAGTGGGGGCAGGCCGTGCCTGCCTCGTCCGGCTCACCCAAGCCCGGCGACATCATCACCGAGTCCGGTTCGGCCATTGCTCCTGAGCCACTGGTCGGGCACGACGTTTCGACCCCGCTCGATGAGGATGAGCCCGAGCACACCATCCCGCCCGGACCGCTGTGGGCCATGAAAGAGCGCCGGCACATCCAGTGGCACCTCTTGCCGGCGCACGAGCGCCACGAGCGCATCCGCGAGTGTCTCGAGGCTGACGACTACACCCTCTACTGCATCGATGACGGGAGGCACCACGCCATGATTGGCCGCCGCGTCGGTGACTCGCCCAGCGGCTGCGAGTACACGCTACTCGGTCGTATCTCACGTGAACGTTACGAGGAGTTGCGCGATGAGGTCATACCGCTAGCAAGCTGCTTCGACACGGCTACGGAGATACAACTGTGTGGTGTGGTGGTCGAAGAGGACATCCGATCGTCGAATATTTTCGACGTGGCCAACTACCAGAGCGTTGATGAGATCCCCAACGATTACCGCCCGGGCTCGCCCTTCCATCACTTCCGTAAGGATCTCGAGATCACCCAGTAGCCGGAACGCTGGGTCAGCTGAATCCTCTCAAAAAAGTCCGAAGTGGCGAGTAGAAATGTGAGATCGAGGGAACCGCATTGCACGTCTAGCGGGTTCTCATCGTCTCGAAATGGAGAGTCCGGCTGTCGTCGCATTCGGAACGCTTGAGATGATCGGGGGGAGCACCGGCGTCGTGTTCGCGCCCGACGGGATAGCCGGGATGCCGTCTACCTGATACACACTGCCGAAGAAGCTGATCGGACTGACGTCGTCTCTCACTCGGCTGGCCTTTGTGTTCACGGAGTAGCAGAACGAGTGCATCCCCATCTTGGTCAGCGACGAGTACTCCCCAGGTGCGAGCAAGGCCCCCCAGGTGCTCTGGTCACTGGGTTGTACAGCAGGGTGATCAGGAGGGGTGGTCACCTCAGAGTCGGACAGGTAGTTGGCGCACATGATGTCCCCATCTGGGTAGGCAAACGCCACGCTGTGCTCGACCGTCACAAAGGTGGTCTGCTGCTGATCGCCCAACGACTTCACGCCCTCCGCCACCGAGAGATAGTCCGCCAACTCTTGTCCGGTGGAGCCCGTTTCAGGCCATGAGTCATCGGCTGGCGGCGTCCCCGTAGTAACGACAGCCGTGAAGAACTGAGTGATCTGTGGGCTGACCTCGGCGATCGGAAAGGTTGCCTTTGGCGCGGCCCGAACAACAGATCTCGTCAGGTACCCCTTGCCTCCGGCGTAGCGAACCAGATAGGCGACAAGCCAATGCCCGTGTGCCCTTTCCTTCGTGAACACAACCAGAGTGGTGAAAGGCGAGTAGAAGGAGTGGCGGGGTGCGGGTGTCGAGATCTGGGCAAGGAACGAAATGGGGTAGCTGTGTTGCACGGGCACGCTGAAGAGAACCTTCGAATGGGGCGTACGCCAGGCGCATCCACACCCCGTCTCGGATGCTGCAGCATCGAAGGCGTTGTTAGTGGAGTACCTGGCAATTTCGGGCCACTCACCATCGAAGAAGGCACTGTCGAACTTTGGCCAGATGGACCCGAACACCTGCGATGCGGCAGTGACCGTGAGTTGGGGCACCACGGATCGCTTTGACGCTGCTGCTTCAGCCATCGATGTCCAAGCGAATGAAAGCGCGAGTGCTAGCACCAGCCCGAGCCAGCCGAGTCTCGCCGCGGCAATCTGCACCTTTCGGCCTCGGGCCACCGAATTCCCCCCCAGATGACCTACGGAAGATCAAGAACTAGGTCCACGGTATGCCGGCGGATCACGCTCGGCCCATAGGGCAAATGGACTATTTCGGCAGGGATGCCGATTGGGCATCACCTCCGCATTCTCGATGCCGCCGAGCCGGCGAACTGACGGGCTTTCAATTCGCTTGATTCACTGGCCACGACAGCGTCCAGGTGAGTGGCGCACGGCACTTACCGCGTCATTTGGGCGTTTTCCTCTCGGTGGGAGGAGCCCCCTCTTGCTCTGAATCCGAGATAGAGATGACAGGGGCCGAGGAGGTCCCGTTTGAGCCCGTCAAACCCTCGCCTTGGGCGCTGATGGAATGTCGTAAGGCGTCGTAGATTTGCACCCCCTGGCCCACGATTCCGGTTAGAACCTGGTTGACCCCCTCGCTGCCGTTGAGCACCGTTAGGTGGGACCCTTCGATCCCCTTAGCAGCTGCTGCGACCAAACTCGGCAGCTGTTCAATGAGCTTGTTCGCTGCGATCAGCGCCTGGTTCCCCTGACTTAGAGCCTCGGCGCGGGCGTTGATCGCCTCGGCGTCCGCTTCGGCGACAGTGCGCGCGGCATAAGCGTCCCCGTCGGCCTCGTGCTTCTTGGCTTCCCGGTCCGCCTCGGCCTTGATCTTCTCTGCGGTTGCCTCCGCCCCGGCGATCGTCGTTGCCTTGTTCGCGTCCGCCTCCACCTGGAAGTTGACGGTGTCGCGGTTGGCCTCTGCCATGGTGCGCTGCCGAAATGCCTCTGCCTCAGTCTCGGCCTTAACCCGGTCGCGGTCTGCCTCAGCCAGAGTGCGCACTCGGTACGCCTCCGCATCGGCGGGCCGTCGCACTTCCGCTTCGAGTTGCTTGTCCTTGAGTCCAGCTGCCCTTTCGGCCAGCGCCGTCTGCTGTTCAGTTACCTCCTGCGTGGCCTGCGCCTCGGCCAACGGGCCAGCTTGCGCAGCCTTGGCCCTGGCCTCCTCAGTTTCGGCGAGGAAGCCCGCTTGTCGAATCAGGGTGTCGCGCTCGTATTGGGCCTTCATGGCTGTGGCCTCTTGCTCTCGCTGCGTGGCCTCCTGGTCGGCCTGTGCCTGCGCGATCCGCGCCTGGCTCGCCACGGCTGCGGCGTGAGGCGCGGCAATGTTGGCGATGTAGCCCGTCCCGTCTTCGATCTCTTGGATCTGTAGGGAGTCAACGACGATGCCCAGTTTTTCCATCTCCCCGTGACTCCCGTCCTTGACCTCTTGTGCCAGCCGGTCCCGCTCTCTGATGATCTCCTCGACTGTGAGACTGCCGATGATGGAACGGAGATGGCCCGCGAAGATCCGGCCCACGAGTTCCTCCATTTGCTCCTGTTCCGCAAGGAAGCGTCGGGCGGCGTTGGCGATGGAGGCCGGATCGTCACCGACCTTGAAGGCAGCGATGGCGCGTACAGACAGCTTGATGCCCTGCTTCGTGATGCACTCCTCTGATATCTCCGACTCGCGCAACGAGAGTGACAGGAACCGCGCCTTTTGCTTGACGGGGAGCACGAAGCAGCCGTGCCCCGTGACGATCCTGAATTGGGTGTCCGTCGACTTCCGCCGAGACCCCGAAATGAGCAGCGCTTCATTCGGTGCTGGGACGTGCCAGAAGAGCATTGCTGAACCTCCTGCTAGGTGAACGCCAGTTCAGACTCGCGTGAACACATAATCAAACACCTCAATTGACGGGGGCGACTTGGACGGTCCGCGCAGAGAGAATGTCGACGACGACGACCTTCGTGTTTTTCGCGAGCGGCTCGTCTGAACACGCCTCGAAGGCCTCGGTGCCTCCCCTAACGGGAAGCACCACTTCGCCCGTGCGGGATGTAGAGATCGGAACCGTTACCCGGCCGACGGTCCCAACCAGGTCCTGGTCTAGCTCCTCCATCGCACTCCATTCCATGGTCTCTGCTGACCCTGGCGCATCTCGAAGTCGTTACGCGCGACAGGGTATTGCGTGTAGGCCCACTCCGCCATGGGCTGAGAGGGACGGTTGCTGAGGTGTTGTCAAGATTGATTTGGGGATGTTGTGGTATCCCGATAACACGGCCGCTGCGCCATTGCGGCCACCTGTGCGGCCGGCTTCCATACCTCGCCGACGACGGCAAGACAGAGCCGCCGAACGGCGGCATCTTCTCGTCCCTCCCTGTCGCCGTTCTGCTGTATGAAGCTGGCCTTCGGTTACGTCCGACTCGAGCCAGATGTGGTGGTCTTCCGCAGATGACCCCGGCTGGTGCATTGGCTACCTCGCTCTGACATCGAGGTTCGATGCGCTGGAGACCCTCCGCCTCAACAACGAATTGCTCGAATAGCAAGCGCGGCAGGCTCCATGATCTCGTGATCTTCGGACGCCCTCAAGACCCTCTGCCCTGCGGGCAATCAACCGATGTTGAGAACTCCGTCGAGCAATTCTTCCCAGGGAACATTGGACCATCCCGACGTCGCGGCAGCACTCTTGGCTACGTCAGTCGCCTCCTCGACCCAGAGCAGCTCGATGTCCTCCCCGGGTCCCACCTTTTGATCACCCTTGATCTCCTGGGCCGGTACACCGATACCGGCCTCTACCTCAGAACCAAACCACGCACCCAGCCAGATGTCCTGCCACTCTTTGTGGGTCTCTTTCAGCCGGATCGCGAGGCCGTGGAGATGAGAGTGCTCGGAACTTTCCGCTGTCTTGATCGCCCAGTGGAGGCAGAACCTCGCTCGGTGATAGTCCCTCTCCGGCTTGGTCGCCTCCGCCCGAGCGGCATAGCTATCGAGCTTCGGCATCTGGTCTTGGGGGAGGATCTCACGCAGGTTGTTCATCAGACCTTTGACAATCGGCGATGAACCGGTACTTGTCTCGTGCGCCATGGCGATTGATCCTACAGTTCGCCGCAAACTCTAGAAGTGCTGACAGCACGTTGCTGGTGCCACATACCCAGCGTTCTAACAAGGTCAACCTTCGAAATCGCCATCAAATAAAGGCGCACCCCTAATCCATCCCCAACGGCACCGGACTGGTGCGATGATCCTCACGGCGCCCTGGTGATTGGGCTCTCCGAGCAAGACTCCACCCTTCGCGCGACAGTCGGGATATGCCAGACAATGAAATCCCGTGCCGGAGGTGCGACGGGGTCCTCATCGAGTCGACCACGCACCTTGCCGTCCTCGAAGATGGCTCGAGGTGGCCGCTCCTTACCTGCTCCAAGGTAGCGACCCACCAGTTGGCCGGGTGGCACGAAAGGTTGGAGACCCGGATCTTCGCGATCGAGCCGATCGCGTAGCCGCTCAACTGACTCGAACTGCTCCGTGCTCAGTCCGAACCGATTCACACGTCCGGCGTGACCAACGACGACGGTGCTATGACAAACACTGAGGACTGTTGGCGCTGCCAAAGAGGAGGGTCGAGGTGACCACGCACGAGGGCACGTACGCCTTTGACAATGCCCTCCGTGTCCAGCTTCAGCGGTTACGGGCCCTTCAACTGGTTCTCGACGAGGGAACGATCGACGTGCTCGATGCGAGGGGTGTGGAGGCCGGCTGGCATTGCTTGGAGGTCGGTGCGGGCGGTGGCTCGATCGCGGGATGGCTTTGCGAACGAGTCGGGCCCGGAGGAGTCGTTGTAGCCACGGACATCAACACCGTATTCCTTGAACGGCAGGCTTACTCAAATCTGGAAGTTCGTGTCCACGATGTACAGAGAGACGAACTTCCCATTGGACAGTTCGACCTCATTCACTGTCGGCTCTTATTGGCCTGGCTAGAGAAGCCCCACGATGCGATGAAGCGGTTGGTCACAGCCTTGAGACCCGGAGGATGGCTCGTGGTCGAGGAGATGGACTTTGAATCCCTCTGCTGGGGTCCTGGCCTCGATGAGCATGAGCGCGATCTGTTCGCTCGTCTTGTGGACGTTCACAACGCTGTATTGATTGAACGGCATGCCTTCGATCCCTTTTATGGGCGTCGTGTCGCCTACGACATGGCGAATGCGAGTTTGGTGGATGTTGGTGCCGCTGGTCGCGTTTCGGTATGGCAGGCCGACCAACCCGGCGGCCTCGTATGGCAACTCACTCTGGCTCAGTTGCGAGAGGGCATGATCGAAACTGGACGGATGACCTCCGAGGAGATCGACGCGGCCATCACCCTCTGCAATGGTCCTCGGCTCAGCCTTTTGTCCCCGGTCACGATGGCTGCATGGGGCCGCCACCGCTAGGAGGTCGACGGAACCTGAGGGGCCACTGTCCAGACGGCAGCAACGGCGCTGCAGTACCCGCCAGCGGCACAGCCGGGTACTTCCAAGCCGCGGCTTGGTGATTGCCCTTGGAAACAGGTCACCCAGCCTTTAGGCCATGACTCAATCCGTGTCTGATTCGTTCAGATACCGCTCGGTCTCGACGATCAAGACGCTGCACGGGCACCGGTGCGAGACCCTGTTCGGCACGCTGCCCAGGACGAAACGCTTCATGCCACTCATACCTCGATTGCCTACGACCACGAGATCTGCGTTCAGTCTCTCGGCTAGTTCGACGAGGGCCTCCGCCGGTTCGCTGGTTGCACTGTGGAACTCGACCGTGACACCTTGTCGCCGTGCGTCCTCAAGCACCTGCTCCTTGATCGCTTCGGCG
The DNA here is from genome assembly GCA_036491435.1 of Acidimicrobiales bacterium. GTDB lineage: Bacteria > Actinomycetota > Acidimicrobiia > Acidimicrobiales > RAAP-2 > Bog-473. Next base: position 15,523 of record DASXBZ010000021.1, on the reverse strand, counting down.
TGCTTGCGCATGTCGTCCATCACCAATTGCGCCGAGTGCGGGTCCTCGAAGACAACGGTCGCGTGCATGGCATTCACTGCGTGGACCGTGCCCCCCGTCAGCTGCGCCAGCTGCATCGCTTTGTGTACAGCGACTCCCGCTCGGCCGGAGCCGTCGGTACCCACAACTATGACCTGGTACGGCATTCCCGCCTCCCTAACGTCCTGTCTCGATGGCCGTAATATATCTGTCGGGACTGTTTCGAGCCTTTGGGTTCATGAACTTGCCGCCGAGGTTGCTCGGTCGTGGCGTTTGGGGGCGGTGTCGCGTCGGATCCCAAGCCACCTAGCGCTCCGGGTGGATCGTCTCACCGCGCGCAAGCATGGCAACGAACTGTTCGATTCGCCGCTGCCGAGTGTCGCTACGCTTGGCGGTCGCAATTCGATAAAGGATCGAGTACCGGTTTGCCGCGCTGAGGTCCGCGAACATTGCCTTCGCCTCAGGGTTGGCTGCCAGGGCAGACACCAAGTCGGGCGGAACCTCCATATTGGCCTGGCTCGCATACGCAGCATCCCAGCTACCGTCTGCCTGGGCACTCGAAATGGCGGCCTGCCCCGACGATCGCATCCGACCCTCCTCGATCATTCTCATAGCAATCGCGACGTTCCGCTTCGACCATCGGCTGTTCGGTCTTCGGGGTGTGAACTTTCGGAGGAATGTCTTCTCGTCACCAGAGGCGAGTTGTCCATCGACCCAGCCATGGCAGATCGCTTCAGCGAGAGCGTCGTCGTATATCAGCTTCGTCGGCTCGGAAGTACCCTTCTTGGCCAGGACTAGCCAGACGCCGTCGGACTGTTCGCCGTGATCCTGGAGCCAGCGAGCCCACCCAGCTGCGTCTGGAACGCTGAGTACTGGCAGTTGATGCGCCATCGATGGAAAGTCTGACATGGCCAGTGGTGCTGATCGTTGAACGCCGCGAGCTGCTTCAAGGACCAACGGCGTGAGTGTTCAGCGCCCGGGGTTCTTACCCCTCCTTCGGACGCAGGCGGTGAGCGCCTTGGCCGACTTGATATGCCTCCTGCACCAAGGCCGCAAAGGAGTCATCGAGCTGACCTGGATCTGTTATCCGAAACTGATGAACAAAGAGACGCTTTGTATAGGGCGACACCCGTAAGACCCTCTTATCCCGCACTTGCCGCTGGAGATCGAGAAACCCGTCTAGGGAGGATTTGCGGGGCTTGGCACCGGCAAAACCTCGGCGACTGCCCTTGAAGGCGATGGCCGTCTTCGTCACACTGACGGCGTAGGTCCCACAGGCCGCAACCAGCCTGACAAACCCTTCGTAGAGGTCGACGACAACCTGTGGTTTGTCGGCCAGATGCCGCTCGACACTCCAATCCTCGGGCGGTGCCACACGCACAGAGTAAGGCGACGAATGACCATGTTCCGGGGGACGGGCGCGGCCGGGCGACGCCGTCGGTCTGCTCCTTTGATCGGGAGCGCCCAACCTACGAGATCGACACACCGGCGACGGCCTCGGCTGCCCGGAGTGTGTCGCTGCCGAGTGGCTGCAACTGGATCTGAGTGCATAGCAGTCCGGTCGACAGCCGCTCGATTACGCCCCACTCCCATGTCGCGACGGGATCGAGCCCTGTCCGGGCGGCCAGCCACCGGACCCGATCTAACGGGTCCCCGGCCAGCAACTCGACGGGATCTCCACGCATGAGGATGCCTAGGTCGTACTCGGCCTCAGCAATGAGACCGTCGGGATCGACCAGCTTGAAGCCTCCGTCGCTCTGGAGCGCGTTCAATTGGTGCACATCGCCGTGCACCAATACGGCTCTTTCGTCGCGGTGCGCCTTTTCGCGCCGTCGGGCAAAGGCAACAGCGCCGTCGACCGCCTTCTCGGAGCATGGGTGATCGAGTTCATCCCACAGCTTCACGATGAAGTCGGCGAGCCACCGGGCCTTCTCGGCACCCGTAGGCAGCCCACAATCCGGCGCCGGCCGCCATATGCGGGCGGCGGTGTCGCAAAGAATTTCGAGGCGGCGCGAGAGTGGGATGCCGAGTTCATACATGGGACGGCCCAATCGCTCGATCAGCAGGGCGCCCCGGTCAGCGTCGTATCGATACAGCGCGGGGCATCCATCCCCGCCGGCGAGACGGAGCACGGTCGCCTCGTTGGAAGAGTCGTTTCCAGCGCCGGGCACCAGCACTTTTAGGACCGCCGAGGTTCCGTCCGCGCAGGTCGCTTCGGCCACGAAGGCCTCAGACCCGCCGCCGTACGGGCGCCCCACGACGATCGACCAGTCAGCCTCCAGGCTCGAGACAACTAAGGGCAGTCGCTCGAGCCAGTCTTCGGCGCCTGCCGCCCGAGCCTTGTTGCGCACTATGGCGGGCACCTCGATCACAATCGGATTCTCACATCAAACTGAAGCTGCGGGCTGGTCGTGCAAAACGCTGTGGGGTTCGCCATCTTGAGATGAGCGAGATGCCGCCGAGCAGGCAAACGGGGGCATGAAGTTGTCTCGGGAAGGTAACCCACCAGATAGGAGAAGGACTTTGTCCAACTAAGGCCGTAAAAACTTCGACATGGACGAAATTCGACCGATGGGTACGATCGACAGGTAAATGTCCGATTTCGATCACGTGGCAACCGAGTACGACGGCATCGGCCGGGAGTACCAGGAGTCCAAGCGGCTGCCCTTCCGCCTCCACATCGAGGAGCACTCGATGTTCGCGCTCCTTCCGGATCTTTCAGGGCGTTCGGTCGTGGATCTCGCCTGCGGCGAGGGCATTTACTCCCGCAAGCTTCTTCGCCGAGGTGCCGCCCGCGTGGTCGGTGTTGACATCTCGCCCGAGATGGTTTCCCTTGCTCGACAAGCCGAGGAGGATGAGCCTCTCGGCGCGGAGTATGTCGTAGCCGATGTAGCGACGGTGGATATCGACGAGCGCTTCGACGTCGCCCTCTGCTCGTTTCTCTTCAACTACGCCCGCAGTCGTGCCGAGCTGCGATCGCTGGTGAAGAGCGCGGCCAGACTCCTTCGTCCCGGTGGACGTGTTATCGGCTGCAACGACTACCCGGACAATCCCCCCACTCACTTCGACTGTTATCGGCCGTATGGGTTCGAGAAGTTCGGTGTGGAGGAACCGCTGGAAGGCAGCACGATCACCTATCGGTTTTACAACGCGGACGGAACCGTGTTCGAGATTGATAACTACTACCTGCCGACCGACGCCTACAAAAGTGAGTTCAGGGTCGCCGGGTTCACCTCGTTCGACTGGGTGATGCCGACGGTCGCGCCAGAAGGGCTCTCCTCGTTCCCGCCTGGCTACTGGGACGCCTACCTTGGCTCACCCCCTATGGTCAGCCTGGTTGCGACGCTCGGACGGAGTCCAGCCTGACTGGGATGTATCGCGCTTGAATCCCAAGCTGACGACCATGAGCCGACGGCCTGTTGCAGGGTCGCATAGCCCAACACTTCCAGCACAGATCAATCCAGCACAGACCAATTGGGGTGCCGGCAACGTTGTCGCTGATCGGGATTTCGATCGCATCAATGGAATCGCGTTTGAGGGAATGGTGGTGGGACCTATCGCAGCGGGCCACCCTCTGGGTTCATACACGGCCCCCCTGACCCGGCTATCGGGCGGCATGGGAAGAGGTCGTTGCTCGTCGGACGCTCAGGTCGTCGCGCGATGATGAGGCGATGACCACGATCTACTACGAAAAAGACGCCGATCCAGGAATGCTCGCCGCGGAGACCGTGGCTGTGGTTGGCTACGGCAACCAAGGCCGCTCCTGGGCGCTCAACCTCCGTGACAGCAGCTGCGAGCCAGTCGTATGCGTGCGGGCGGACGCCAGCGCCGAGCAGGCCGCCGCCGACGGCTTTTCCGTTCACGATCTGAGCGAGGCGGGAGACGCCGACGTGATCTGCATCCTCGTTCCCGACGACGTGGTGCCGCTCCTAGATGTGCGACCGGGGCCCACCTCATGCGTCGTCGTGGCCAGTGGCTACACCCTGGCCTTCGGGCGGCTCGACCCTCCGGGAGACTCCGGAATCGTGGCGCCGCGCATGCTCGGCCCTGAAGTGCGTCGCTGCTATGAGGAAGGTGTCGGATTCATCACCGCGGTCGGCGTGCATCGCAATGCCACTGGCCGTGCACTTGGACGACTGCTCGCAGTCGCTTACGCGATCGGTGGTCTCAAGCAGGGAGCTATTGAGCTGACACCCCAGCAAGAAGCAGTCCTGGATCTTGGGGTCGAGCAGGTGCTGTCCCCGGCGCTTACCGCAGTGAACAACGCCTTCGTCCAAACCATGCTTGAACACGGGATTCCCCTGGAGGCGATCGTTACCGAACTGGTGCTCTCGGGAGAGGTCGAACGGACCTACCGGCTACTACGTGAAGTCGGCTACGCCGTCCAGTCGGAGTTCCATTCCCCGACGAGTCAGTATGGTCAGCTCACACGTCGGGGACGCTACGACCATCTCGACTTGCTGACCACGATGCGGTCTACGGCCGAGGAGATCGAGACCGGTCGGTTTGCGGACGAATGGGACGCCGAGCGCGAATCGGGCTACACCACGCTCCACCGGCTAAAGGAACAACACGCTGGAGAGGCCGTGAGGGACTTCGAAGCGGATCTTCGCAGACGGCTTGGGCCGGGAGTAGTCGCTCACTCGGCATAATGCACTCCCGGCGAAGGGGCACGTACTGAGCGGCTTGCGTAATCAGTAACCTCTTGGTTACCGTAACAAGCATGTTACCGAGGTCGGACCCGTTCGAGGCATTAGGGGACGCGCACCGAAGGGAGATCTTGCGCCTACTCAGCGGAGGGGACCTCGCCGTGGGCCAATTGGCCGATTCCCTTCCAATCAGTCGCCCCGCCGTCTCTCGACACCTGCGTCTCCTGAAGACGGCTGGTTTGGTGGCCGAGCGAGCGGAGGGAACGCGGCGCATCTATCGCCTACAACATGAAGGCGCGGAGGCAATCCGCGAGTACCTCGAGGCAGTGTGGGGGGCAGCAGCCACGCGGTTCCGCATCGTGGCGGAGAACAAGAAGCAGTCATGAGTGAATCGGTGCGGATCGACTTCGAGGTTGCGTGCACCATTGAACACGCCTTTGCAATTTGGACCGAACGGATCGGCACCTGGTGGCCGCCGGACCACACCATCAGTGGCGAGCCCACCGCGGTGGTATTCGAAGGTCGCGTCGGCGGCCGTATCTACGAGCGCACCGGGCAAGGCGGGGAGATTGATTGGGGCGTGGTCACCGCTTGGCACCCGCCCGATCAGCTTGGGTATCGCTGGCATCTCGGTGTCGGACCGGAAGCCGCCACGGACGTCGAGGTCAGGTTCATCCCCCTTGAGGGTGCTCGGACCAAGGTGGAGATCGAACAGTCGGGCTGGGAGCGCCTGGGCCAGCGGGGGCCAGAACTGCAGGGGCGCAATCGGGCCGGGTGGGAATCGCTCGTGCCCTATGTCCGAGTGGCAATGGAAAAAGGAGCATGAAATGGCTGAGGGAACAAAGGACGACCCATGGGTGCTCAAGACGCCGCCTGGGTCGTCGCAGTACACGATCTATCGGGACGAGTCGGCGGACCCGCCACAGCTGGTCTGCCAGGTCGGCTCCACCAAACTGACGTATCAGTTGCGAGCGATTGACGATCTACATGCGTGGCTCGAGGAGGCCAGGGACTGGGTGTCTCTTGGAGCGGCGGACGAACAGAAGCCGGCGGTGGAAGGGACCGTCGAGGCTTGGGGTCGCTCGCCGGACAATCCCGTTGGGGGATGGTATGGATTAAAGAAGGGCTATCGGGGACGCTTCGGCATGTATTTGCCACCGTTGCTGGAGGAGCTCGGACTGGCCGAGGTGACCCACGACGCCCGCAACAACAAGATGCGAGCAAAGTGATGAGTCGAACGGTGGTCGTGCGCTACAGGGTCAAGCCGGAGTCGTTGGACGAGAACCTCCGGCTTGTCCGTGCCGTCTACACGGAGCTCGCAGCGACCGGCCCTGAAGGGCTGCGCTACAGCACGAGCCGGGTGGACGATCGAACCTTCGTCCACGTGGCGGTGATCGAAGGTGCTGACAACCCTCTCGACAAGATCGAGGCTTTTCGCTCCTTTGCCGAAGGAGTTGCTGAGCGGTGCGAAGACGGCCCCCTCGTGATGGCCGGCGAGCTCGTTGGCATGTACCCTGCGCCCTGAGAACAAGTCACGAGTAGAGTCGGCCCGCCCCAATCCCGCCGAACGGGTCACTCCCTGAGAATTGCCGTCCTTTGGCTCGAAGTCACCCACCTCGGTCAGCGGAGGGCAGAGGTGCGATTCAATGGTGCCAGTGACAAATCGACTCGATCTTCGGGCTGCTCTGGACAGGACGAGCGGCACAGTCACGGACTTCTTGGAACAGCTGGTCGACGAGAAGATCGTTGCCAATGCCAATCACCATGAGTTGATCGAAGCCCATAAAGGTAACCCTCTGCGAGTTGACGAAGGTGAACCACTGCTTCGACGCGCGGCCACTCTTCAGGGTGCCAAGTCCGGCTGTTCGTACGTCTACGCCGAGAGTGTCATTGTCGTTGGGCGCCTTCCAACAGGGTTCTCGAACCTGCTCCAGACCGGCAGCGATCCGATTGGTCGGGTGCTTGACAAAATGGGGATAGCGGTCATCCGTCAAGGTGTCGGCGAGCCAGATGGTGCCCCTCGACCAAACAGCGATGTGACGGTCGATAATTGCCTCCTCGCGAGGAGCTATCGCTTGGAGTCCGACCAGACTCCGGTCATGATCATCACTGAATGGTTCCTCAAGACGCTGGTTCCTTTCCTTTCACTGGCGTAGGACGTTCACTGGCATAGGACGTCGATGAGGTCCGTCGGGAGGAGCAGCGGGCCGACCCTCAACCGGCGAACGGGGCGGTCGACGGCCTGCAACCAAAGCAGGGCGATTGCTGCCCTAATCGCAGCGAGGAGCTCTCCCGAAAGGTCATCGCTTTTGAGTACCGCTCGGCGTGTTCGCTCGGTGTCAGAGCCATGGGTTCGCCTAGAAGTACCAACCCGAAGGAATCCAGGGTCCGGGAATGGTCATGCCCTCGACGAACATGGCTCCGCCAACCCGCAACGTCAAGCGCGCAGTATGGGCCACCGAAAAAGCCCAATCCTGATGGGACGTCAGCCCGTCGATGACGACGGCGCCCTCCTCGCTCGCGAAATAACGCCAGAGCAGGGTGCCGGCGGTGTCTTCGTCTGTCGCTCCGAGCATGAAGAGGCGTCCCGGGTGCCACAACGCCCAACCCCGCCGTCCGACTCCTTCATCGACCACTTCGAGGCGGAATTGGTCGTCCTCCAATCCGAAGGCAACGTCCTCGGTACGAGAACGGCCGAGCTGGAATTCAACCTCCTGCACCAGCTCCAGATCGTCCTGGTCGCCGTGCCGACCGGCCAGGCTGGCAGGGATAGCTCGACGGTCAGGGGTCCCGTTGACAAAGGCCGCAGGGTGCATGGCGAGCCCGGCCAAGGCATAGCGGCGCATGGCCCTCGGATCCGTGGAGGACTGGATCATGCGCGCCCGCGCCCCCGACGCGTAGCCGAGAGTGGCGTCAAGCAGCTGGCGGCCGACTCCACGGCTTTGGAACCCGGGATGAACAAAGAGCATGGACAGGCCCCAGAAGTCCCCACGGCGGATCGACTCGGCGACTCCGAGCGGCTCGTCGTCGTCGGCGACTGCTACCCACGCTCCGTCTGGGTCCCGCTCGATAAAGCGGGCGTGGGCTCGATGCCTGGCGGCCAGCTGCGCAGCACTAGGCGGCGTGCGCGACTGGTCGGAGTCTTCTTCCGACGCGTTGGCCGCCTCGATGACAGTGATAGCGCCTTCGATGTCGCCGCGCCTCATGGGCCGCACGCGCCATCCCTTGTCGGACTGGCGAGGCGTCTCACTTCCGGTGGTTGTCCGCACAACACCTATCGTGCCACGGACCAATCTGTGCGCGCCGGACGTCCGACAGGAAGCGCCTGACCTATGGACTCCATCCGGTTCGTTGGGCGATGAACTCCGTCTACTAGGTCGCATTTCAGTAGCAGACATCCCCACGACGGCTCCCTCGGTCCTGGCGTGCGCGGATTCCACTTGTGCGTCTGCAGATTGCCGCATCACTCAGCCTTCAACAACGACCGGACAACAACTCGCTAGCCGGACGAAGGGTGGAGACACAGGACAAGTTCAGTTGGTGGCGGGTTGGTCATTCCCAACGTCACCCGGCAAAGAGACGCCCGCGGTGACCTAGCTCAAAAGGATCATCGTGGCTCGTTTGCTTGTCCTCACACTGTCGCTTCTAACCCTGCACTTCGGCGGTGTTTCGGCGCTGCATCAAGATGCCTGGGACGCAGTTGCGTCCGTCCACACCGGCCTCAACTCGCTGTCTAACGATGTGACCGGTGACATCGTGAACCTGCACAACCATCTCTAGTTGGCGACGCAAAGCCGGCGGACTGGGGCGGTACTCAATTCTCGTTGAAGCCGGTTTGGAGCAGTCTGCTGAGATGCGAATCTCTCCCTTGACATCTCCGTTTCGCATGTTATCTTGAAGTCAAGATACTAGTTCCCAAGATACTGGGACCGAAGAGAGAGAGGTGGACAGATGGCACAGGCAACGTTGCTGGTTCGACACGAGGTCGAGGACTACGCGGCTTGGCGCTCGGCGTACGACGGCGTCGACGGGCTGCGCAAGGAGCACGGTTGCACCGATGCCGAGGTCCTGGTCGACCCGGCCGATAAGAATGAGGTGTACGTCCTGCACCGGTTCCCCACCGTGGAGCAGGCGCAGGCTTTCGCCGGCAGCAACGAGCTGCGGTTGGCGATGGGTCGCGCCGGGGTGAAGAATGCGCCTCGGATCGAGATCGCTGTCGGGGCTTGAACTGAGCCCGTCTTCATCGAGAGGCCGAGGTGGCGCCCGGAAGGGCGCTGCCTCGGCCCAGATACCCGAAGAAGCTGCATTCGAGAGGGAATTTCCGGGCGCGTCCTGGCTGTCTGCCCAGGTGTTCCGGAACCTCGAAGTGGTCGGAGGCGATGCCGAGGCGTTGATCGCGTCGGTGGCACGTCGTCACGGTTTGTCCCATGCTGCGCTCAACGCCTTGGCCGTCATTGAGGGGAACGGAGCTCCGATGACCGCCGGCGCAGTCGGCGCCCATATGCACATCACGAGTGGGACCATGACCAGCGTGCTCGACACCCTGGAACGCAAGGGGTACGTCCAGCGACTCACCGATCCCGACGACCGCCGCCGAGTCCTGGTCGATGTGACACCGGACGCCCAAACCCTGCTCAATCGGCTTCTCCCGGCGGTCGTGCAAACCACGACCGCGGTGATGGCCGGTATCGACGACTCCGAGCTCCATGCCTTCCTGAACACCTTGGTTCGTATCCGCGATGCGATCGCCGCCGCACCCGACGATCTGCCATCCCCTGCTCGTCGTCAGACGCCCCGCAACCTGAAACGTTCTTGATACGAACACCGAGGAGCACGACGTCCCCCCTTCCCGGCGCAAGGGGACACCGCTGCCGAGTTACGTTTGAGACGTGGAGCCGACGTCGGGCATACACGTCAGATGCCGCGTCAACTGGCTCTCTCCGATGCCTGGATTCGTCAAGCCCAGAATAGCGATCGATGGGAGGTCGGAGATCAGAAGTTGGGGACGCCACTTCTTCCAACGTCACTTGGGCGGCATGACGTATCGGTGTCCTTTCACTGGCGCGGTGGGCCTGATCCTGCAGCAAGGACATCAGTCGACGTTGAACCCGGAGAGCAGGTTTACTTGGAGTTCCGGACGCCTCTGATGTTCGGATTGGCTTTCCTGGGCCAACCGACTCTGCGGGCTGTTGGTCCTCCGGCGCAGTAGCAAACTACGCCCGGTCCCGGCGAACTGGGACACCTCGAAACAGGTAACCAATGACGCGCAGAAGGGGCCCGAAGGCCCCTTCGCACGATGACTGATTCACCCTGACTCGCTCCAGAGTACCAAGCAACATTGGGCGCAAGGCGACCGTTCGTTGACGGCGCCCTGGGACTGGATGTCTGGTTCACCCTGACTAAGTGAGCACACCGGGTTCGATTCCCGGCCGGGGCGCCCCACCCGAGGGTCGGGCTGCTGGCGGCCGGTCACCATCGATAAGGCAGCCCGACCGCTCCGGGCTTCTCGCACTCAAGGCCGCCGATAGGGGCCAGGGTCACGCGGCGACGTAGTGGGTCAACCAACTGGAATTAGTAGCTGGCTGCGACTCTCAATTGTCGATCTTCGCCCCCTGTTCTAGCCACCAGGTCGGATAGGGATCGAAGTGGGGAAGTCCATCCGACTCTTCAAACGGCCGTGGCGGCGTCCACAGCCGATGAGCGAACTCCGCCCCAGGCCATGACCGATCGCGTTGTCCGAGCTCGCCGCCCTTGGGGCGCGGAGCATCGCGAAGAGGTTGCGGCGACAAGCGAACCTGAGACACGAACAAGCCAGGTAGCCGAACGGCGTGTTCCCACACGTAGTGGGCCAGCCCCTCCGCGCCAACAAAAGGTTCCATCGGTCAGTTCCGCCGTACCGTTATGACGACCGCACAATCGACACGAGGAGAATTCCCGGTACTGATTTGCAGACGTCCTCAACTCCAAGAAGAGGGCGACCATGAGGAGATTCGGCGGTCACTCCTCGAGACCGCGCTGGCCGAGGACTGTGAGTTGATCGAACCCAACGGCCGCTTCGTCGGACGTCATGCGATCTTGGAACGGATAGGGGGCTTCGCCGCTCGGTTTCCCGGAGCACAAGTCAAGATCAGAACCAATATCGACGCACACAGTGGCTTCGCTCGCTACGGATGGCAGATCGTCGATACCGAAGGGAAGCAAATACAAGAGGGCCTCGATGTCGTCGAGGTGGACAACGAGGGCAAACCTCCATCGAGTTCTGATGTTCTTTGGAGTGCTTTCGAACCAATAGCGCGTCTTGTCGCCCGATTGCGGAACCGTGTCCTGCCCGGCGTACGTGGGCACCAACTGGCGGGTGGAATACGTAGGTGTCTGCTCTGATCGCGGTAACCGCAAGCCCTGTTTAAGGACCGGTCCTTGGCATCGAGGCCATCCCCACCACTGATTCATTCAGTTGCTGTCCAGCCATCGAACCTCCAAACGGGGCTCCGCCGAACGAAAAGATCCCGCCGTCGGCGGCGACGGTCCAGTAGCCGGCACCATTCGGATTCGCGACGATTCCCACCATTTGGGCGTTCAGCGTCTTACTTCCCATGGAGCCGAAGAAGGTCGCATCGCCGAAGGAGAAGACGCCCCCGTCGGAAGCCACCAACCAGTAGCCCCTGCCGTCAGGCGTCGACGCCATTCCGGCGATCGGCTGGTTGAGGTGAGTGTCTCCGGTGGAACCGTAGAACTGCGCGTCGCCGAAGGAAAAGACGCCGCCGTCGGAGGCCACGAGCCAATAGCCTTGACCGTCGGGAGTCGAGGCCATCCCAACGATGGCCTTATTCAAGGGCTTGCCGCCCGTAGAGCCGTAGAACTGCGCGTCGCCGAAGGAAAAGACGCCGCCATCGGAGGCCACGAGCCAATAGCCTTGACCGCCGGGAGTCGAGGCCATCCCAACGATGGGCTTATTCAAGGGCTTGCCGCCCGTGGAGCCGAAGAAGGTCGCACTTCCGAAGGAGAAGACCCCGCCGTCGGAGGCCACGAGCCAGTAGCCCTGGCCGTCCGTTGTTGGTGACAGACCAACGACTGAGGCATTGAGCTGTTTCTCGCCCGGCGATCCAGCGAACTGTGACACCCCAAAGTTGAACACTCCGCCGTCGCGGGCGACCTCCCAGTACCCGGGGGCGCCGATAATCCGTTCGAAGGCCTGAGCGATTTGCACCTGACCCGCAATGTTCGGATCATCACCAAAACCCTCAGGCTGGCCGGCCATGCAGGTGATATCGAGCCATTGACAGGCGTCGTTCACGTCGACGGGGACGGTGCCCCATGGAGAGGAGACCAGAGTTGTCGAGTCAGTGACAGCGAACGCGCCCTGGACGTCGGCCGTATAGGTCGACCCATATAGCGAGGTCAATATGTTGTTGAGACTCACGGCAGCCGGAATCGTGTCGAGTGCTTGAGCGCGGGTCGTTCCACCGGCGAGCCAATCTCCAAGGAAGGGGTCGTAATACGTCATGCCGAACACGGGAGCAAGCGGTGCGGCCCCATGGAGGCCATGCAGGATCATCGAAATGTTGCTTGCCATCGTGCTCTCCGCCTGGTCAAAGCATTGTTGGTTGGGGTCCGATAGAGGACAGCCGACGACATCGTTGCCCCCGATGTCGATGGTGATGAGGGCGACCTGGTTCGGATGCGCGTGGAGGAAAGAAATCGCAGCCGCATATTGACCGTCCATGAGCATGGAGGTCGTGGTCTCACCGGACACGGCCAGATTGACGAGCTGCAGATTTGGCAACGACTTTTGATATTGCGCCAAAAGCAGGTTCGGATACGACTCGGCACCGTCCCATACCGGGACCGAATCTCCGAGTGCCAGATACAAGGGACCGGTGTTCGAGAAACTGGCTGCCTTCGCATCCAGCGTCCGAACTTGGAACAGGCCGCTGGCGTCGGCATTCGAGCCGATCACTCCGACACTCGTTCCGACTAGAACAACTAGGACAGCGGCGCCGAGTCGGATTTTGAAGGGCCGGGGCACGACAACGTCCTTTCAGTGACCCATGAGACCTGGTCGCAAGGGCGCTTGGACTCTACAGCAGCGATCGATTCTCACGTTGTGATGGCAATCGATGCCGTTGGCGGCTTAGACGGGGTTTCGGTTGCGTCATGTCTGGCATGGCACGATGGGTCGCCCAGATCCGGCAGCGAGTATCGGTATGGGACGGTCTGCTTATGCAAGACCTGTCGATAGTTGGCTCCGGGTCGGAGAGCAGAAGGCGGCAGCCAGACCGGCGTCGTTGAACTGGTCGTAGGACTGAACCCGGCCGTCCGCCAGCTTGAAGATGTAAACCCACGAGCTCGAACCGGCCTTGCCGGTCTCGCGAACCTGGAAGCTGACATCGCCCATCGCGACGACCGTGTCACCTTGCGCCACAAGTGAGTTGACGGGGTGGCCTGTGACCTCCACCGAACCTCCCAACGCCTGGAAGAACCGGGCGACCTCTTCCTTGCCTTTGAAATCGCCGGCCCAGGGAACGACCGGATCGAGGTGGCTTACGAACCGCGCATCGTCCGCAAGCTGCTCCAGGATGTAGCCAACATCGCCTCGCCCAAATGCCTCGAAGATCTTCTTGACCTGCTCTGTGTTGTCGATTTCGGTCGTTGTCATTTCACCTGGCTCCTGTCGTTGGAATCGCGTCGTGCCGTAGTGCTATCATCTATAGCTTGTCATGTCAAGCTATCCCTTACGCTATAGTCTGGTCGATGGGGGCGACGGACATTTCGAGCGCTAGCGACGGACGACCCGACCGTCGCACGCGTCGGCGGCAGGAAACGCTCGAAGAAATTCTCGATATCTCAGTCGAGCTCATGACTGAACATGGCGTGAACGGCCTCAGCCTCTCGGAGGTCGCCCGCCGTCTGGGCGTCCGTCAGCCATCTATCTACCGGTACTTTCCGTCGATCAGCAGCGTGTACGACGCGCTGTTCCAGCGAGCGGCTTCCGCGAACCTCGTCGTGCTGCGCGACGCAATGGCGAGCCGCAAGCCTGGGCTCGATGCCCTGACCGCTGGCCTCGAGGCGAGCGGTCGATGGGTTCTTGCCCATCAGGCCCTTGCACAGTTGCTGTTCTGGAGACCGGTGCCGAACTTCGAACCCTCGGCGGAAGCATTCGCGCCCAGCGAGGAGATCGCGAAACTTCAATTCCAGGCCATCGCTAACGCGGTCGCAGACGGAGAGCTCGGGGCCGAAGCACTCAAAGACGCCGGCACGATGGTGTCTATCTTGATCAAGGGAGTACTCACCCAGGCCATGGCAAACGAACCGCATCTGGAATGGGACGAGGGCCGGTTTACGCCAATGTTCCCCAAGTTGATGGAACTGCTGCCGTTGGCCTACCCGCCCTCGAAGAAGGCGGGCGGCAAAATGTCTGGGTAAGTGTTGACGACGCAAGTTCTGCTTGGGCGCAGTTCACGGGATTCAGCGCATGGCCCAAAAGGTCGCTTAGAGAAAGACAGCGTCCCCTATGTGCAGCCGGGTGTCGCCCTCCCGGCAGGGAGGATGAAGGAGTGCTCTTCACCTCCATCCACGCCTTTGGAGAGACCGGCGCGTATTTTCGAGTGCGGCACCTACTGACCTGACCGGTGCGGGCTGTTCGGACCCTTCGCACGGGCCCGGACCCACAGCTCGGCCGGCCAGCAGGTGGATGCCACCCCACAACATGAGAAAGGGATGGCTCAATGACCATCGTAGAGAGCCGCGCCGTCATTGGTGGCGTGGACACCCATGCAGATACCCACGTGGCAGCCGCACTCGATTCGGTCGGTGGTTTGCTCGGCGTCAAGACCTTCTCGACGACACGTTCGGGTTACGACGACCTCTTCAGCTGGCTGGGGACCTTCGGCGAGGTGCGCCTGGTCGGGGTCGAAGGAACTGGAAGCTACGGCGCTGGGTTGTCGAGGTATCTCGAGGCGGCTGGGGTCGGAGTGGTCGAAGTCGACCGGCCCAATCGCCAGGAGCGCCGACGCCAGGGAAAGTCAGATCCCCTCGACGCCATCTCGGCTGCTCGGGCCGCCCTGTCGGGAAAGGCGAGAGGGTGCTCGAAGGGTCGCGACGGCACAGTCGAGGCCATCCGAGCCCTCATGGTCGTCAAGCGCAGCGCGAGTTCAGAACGGATCCAGACGATCAACCAGACACGGTCTTTGCTCGTCACCGGGCCTGACGACCTGCGAGCCCGGTTCTCTGTGCTCAGTGCCTCGGAGCTGGTGCTTGCGCTGGCCGCTATGCGACCTCGAGAAGGAGACCTCGTGGGCTACGCCACGCGCATCGCGCTGCGTGAGCTCGGCCGCCGAGCTGCGTACCTGGGCGAGCAGATCGATCGCCTCGATGACCTCGTCGCCCCGTTGGTCAAGAGCCGTGCCCCAGGTCTTATCGAGCTCTACGGGGTTGGCACGCACACCGCAGCGCTCCTCTTGGTGACCGCCGGTGACAACCCGGAGCGGCTGCGATCAGAAGCCGCCTGGGCCCATCTTTGCGGGGTGGCTCCCATCCCCGCGTCCTCGGGCAAGACCACCCGCCACCGTCTCAACCGCGGCGGGGACCGCCAAGCCAATCACGCCCTTTGGCGCATCGTCTTTACGCGCATGAGTGCAGATCCTGAAACGCGGGCCTATGTCGAACGGCGCACCAAGGAAGGCAAGTCCAAGAAAGAGATCATGCGCTGCCTCAAGCGTTACGTCGCCCGCGAGGTCTACCCATACCTGCGCGCCGGCGTCGACTGACGCTCAGGATCTCGGGGACGGTCTGACCCACCTCCCGGCTGTCGCTCCGGCTGACCATCGAACGATTCGTCGGCCGTTCCCGGGCCCTTC
>DASXBZ010000020.1:0-32623 GCA_036491435.1 Acidimicrobiales bacterium | reverse complement strand
CCGCAACGCCGTGATCGCGGACGAACCGATGACCGCGGCGGCACGTCGAGAGCACCGGGCACGAGTCGTGCAGATCGCGCTGGGCTGCGTCTGGATCCTCGATGCAGCGTTGCAGTTCCAGCCGCGGATGTTCGGCGCGGGCCTCGTCAACGACATGATGCTGCCGATGGCCCATGGCCAGCCGGCGCCCGTGGCGTGGTCCATCACGAACCTGGCGCACTTCATCCGCCCGGATGCCGGAATGTGGAACTTCTTGTTCGGCGCGCTCCAGCTCGCCATCGGGGTGGGCATGCTCTTCCGCCGCACCGTCAAGCCGGCCATCGTGGCCATGGCGATCTGGGCGTTCGGCGTCTGGTGGTTCGGCGAGGGATTCGGCATGTTGCTCACCGGCACCGCGTCTCCCTTGACCGGTGCGCCGGGAGCCGTCGTCCTGTACCCGCTGATTGGATTGCTCGTGTGGCCCACCGAGACCCGGGCTTCCGAAGAGGTTGCGCCCGGCATTGCGTCTTCAGCCGCCGCGACCGGGCCATTGGGCGCAGGCGCGCCACTGATCGCGTGGTCGGGCTTCTGGGCGCTCTCTGCGGTGCTCTGGCTCTTCCCGGCCAACCGCGCCAACGGCGCCATCGCGTCGCAGGTCAGTGCGACGGCGGGCAGCGGACAGCCGGCGTGGTTCGCGCACTTCGACGGGTCGATCGCCAACGCCCTCCCCCAGAGCGGCTCCGCGTTGGCGTGGCTGCTAGCGGGCGTGTCCTTGGTGATCGCAGCGGGGCCCTTGCTGAGCCGCCGCCCGCGGCCGTACCTCGTGGCGGGGGTCGTCGTCCAGGCTCTGTTCTGGGTCACCGGCATGGCGTTCGGCGGTGTCCTTACCGGGATGGGAACGGACCCCAACACGGCGCCGCTCGTGGCGCTGCTCGCCTTCGCCATGGTGCCGACACTGCACACGGTGCCCGCCCGTTCGCCCGGGCGCGTGCTGATGCAACGGCATCCCGTTGCGGGCGTGGCCAGCTCGGCGGTGGCGCTCGCGGTGTTGCTGATCAGCTCGACCTACCCGATCGCCGCCGCATCGGCCTCCGCCTCGGGCAGCTCCACGCCGTCGGGTGGCTCGGCGATGGCCGGCATGGCGATGGGCGCGAGGACCTCGAGCAGCTCGCACAAGAGCGGACATTTGGAGATGCCCGGGATGAACGGCCAGGTGGATCCGAGCTGGCACTACACCGGGCCGGCGTTGCCCGCCGCGGAAGTGTCGGTGTTGACCACAGTGTTCAACGACACCGAGAAGGGCCACGCCATGCAGACACCGAGCTGCACGACGGCGCCGACGGGCGCCCAGACGGAAGCGGCCATGTCCCTGGTGCAGTCGACGAGCTCGGCGGTGGCGAAGTACAAGGACCTCAGCGCCGCCACGGCGGCCGGGTACGCGCCGATCACCGACACGCGCTACCCGGTCGTGCACTACCTGAACTTCTCGTACATGCGCAGTAACGACGTCCTCGACCCAAACCACGTGCAGTCGCTGGTCTACGCGTTCACCCCCTACGGCCCCGTACTAGTGGCGGCGATGTACCTGACGCCGTCGGTGGGAGACGATGGTCCCATGCCCGGCGGCTGCCTCACTCAGTGGCACGCGCACACCAACCTGTGCACCGGAGGGCCGAGTGGCTTGATCTCGGGGTTCCAGACGCACGGCGTCTGCCCATCGGGTGAGAACCCGCTCATGACGCCCGAGATGCTGCACGTGTGGCAGGTCCCGGTTCCGGGCGGGCCGTTGACCATGGACCCGACGGACCAGCAGATCGTCGAGGCGGCGATCATGGCCCAGCAGGACGGCCAGGCCCCGGTCTCGCCCGGTGCCCAGCCACCGTCTGTCAGCGGCAGCTTCGGCACTTAAGTCACGCGCAAGAAGTGACGAAAGTCCTCTTGCGGGCTTCCTCGGGACTTTTGTCCCTAGCCCGGGTGTTTCAACCAACGGACACTTGAGCCAACGGATGTGGCAGCCATGAGTCGGCGGTCACAGGAAAGGTCGAAATGGCAACGCTCACGTTGACCATCGGATCGATCGCCCTGTTCGCCGGCGCCTTCGCCGGTTGGTACACGGTGTGGCATCTCCGCATCGAGTCGCGCTTCGAGCGCATTCCCGTCGCCGACGGGCGTTCCGTGCACGTCCTCCGCGAGGGCGCCTCGTTGGGGGGCGACAGCCTGTAGCGCCGCCGCCCCAGTGGCGGAGGACGGAGTCGGTCGGTTGACGGTGCGTTCCCCCGATTCTTAGCTGGCGTTTAACAGGCACCGGTACCCTGCTCTCATGCCCGCGAGATGGCGTGTCGCGCTGGCGGCCGTCGTCGCCGCAGCAATCATCGGTGGCCTCGTGCCGCACAGTGTGCTGTCCGGTGCACGGGTGGCGACGACCGACATGGTGCAGGCAGCGGAGGCGCCGTTCGGGGCGCTCCCGACGTGCCTCGACGCCACGTGCGGAAAGGGCAGCCCGGCCGCACCCGCCCCCACACCGATGGTGGCGTTGGCCGGCGTGCTCAGTGCGCTCGCCCTTGCCGTGATCGCCGCGGCGCGCCTGCGTCGGCGCCGGGCCCCGCTTGCGCCGCTGCCAGCGGGCGCGCCGGATCCGCTGTTCCACCCGCCCCAGTTCTCCTAGCTCCACACCACCTTCCCGGCGCCGGGATGCGAGCCGCATGCGGCTGGCAGGACGCCGGTCAAATCAGGAAGAGGCGGCCGCCGACGGGTGGCCCGCCGGAGCTTCCGGGCCGGTTCCGACCGTGCCCGGCGAATTCAGGAGAACCAAATGTCGAAACCAACCAATCGGCGCGCCCCGTCGACGCGCCGCCATCCATCCACCCCATCTACTGCCCGGACCGCGGCCAAGTCGGGCGCGAAGCCCCCTGCCAGCAAGCCGAGCGGGTTCCGATCACGGCATCCTGTCGTGTCGGCGCTCGTGCCCGTGGCGCTGGTCCTGGCCGTCATCATGACGATGGTCGTCATCAAGGTCACGGGCGGCTCGCCCACCCCGGCCCAGGCTGCCTCGCATCTGGGCTCAGGGAACGCCGTCCCGTCGGTCGCCCCTGGCACCAGTGCTCTGGCACCCGGTGTCGTTGCCGCGCTCACCGTGCCCCCCGCCACGCTCGAGAGCGTGGGGAGCCCGTCTTCCGTGGTTGCGCCGAGCCGCACCGGTGACAGCACGATCCTTCGGGGGACTGACGGCAAACCGGTCGTCACCTACGTCGGCGCCGAGTACTGCCCGTACTGTGCCGCCGAGCGGTGGGCGATCGCCGTTGCCCTCTCGCGCTTCGGGACGTTCTCGAACCTGTCGGCCACGCATTCGGCCACGAACGACGTCTACCCGGACACGAAGACGCTCTCCTTCTACGGGTCGCAGTACTCGAGCCCGTATCTCGATTTCCAGCCCGTCGAAGAGACGACGAACCAAGCGGTGGGCGGCGCCTACACCACACTGCAGCGCCCGACCGCCGCGGAGTCCCACCTGCTTGCCCGCTTCGACGCCCAGGGGAGCATCCCCTTCCTCGACATCGGCAACAAATACGTCGTGATCGGGGCGAGCTACTCGCCGCAGGTGCTCGCGGGCCTGTCCCAGGCACAGATCGCCGGCCAGCTCGCCAACCCGAACAGCGCCGTGGCCAAGGCCATCGACGGCGCCGCAAACGAGATCACGGCGGCCATCACCCAGGTGACCGGATCGCAGCCCACCAGCATTGCGAGTTCGCCCGTGATCGCGTCGATCGCCAAGTCGCTCGGGGCATGACGTGATGACCAACCCAACAGAAACAGGCGGGGTACCGCACTGGGCGCGCTACGCGGCCTTGGCGCTTTCGCTCGCGGCGGCCGCGGTGGCGTCGTATCTCACCGTGACCCACTACAGCGACCCCGCGGCCCTGGCGTGTCCCGACACGGGCGTCGTCAACTGCACCTTGGTCACGACCAGCTCCTGGTCGGTGGTCGCCGGTGTGCCCGTGGCCGTGATCGGGCTCGCGTGGTCGCTGGTCATGGTGGGCCTTACCCTGCCGTGGAGCTGGCGCAGGGCCCCGGTCGCGCTCGATCGGGCGCGGTTGGTCGTGTCGGGTCTCGGTGCGCTCACCGTGCTCTACCT
Source organism: Acidimicrobiales bacterium (assembly GCA_036491435.1). Classification (GTDB taxonomy): domain Bacteria; phylum Actinomycetota; class Acidimicrobiia; order Acidimicrobiales; family RAAP-2; genus Bog-473. The sequence goes on along the minus strand of DASXBZ010000020.1, from coordinate 28,512 downwards.
CGTCTACGTCGAGCTGTTCCGGATCGGCGCCATCTGCCTGTGGTGCACGGCGGTCCACGTGCTCGCGGTCTGTCTCTTCGGAGTCGTCCTGGCCGCCCGGGCGGCGGGGGGCCGGGACGCTCCGATACCTGCGTGAGGCACGCTCAGCGACCCGTGGACATCGTCGAGATAGGTACCTTTGCCCCTGGAGGATCCTGCCCGGACGCAGCACACTGGAGGTGAGCGGTCGCGCCAGAGGCAGGCAGAGGTGGCGCGGTGGAGGAGGGAACCATGGGGAAGCTGCAACGCGACCTTCCGGGCGGCGTCCTTGCCTCGGAGTGCGAGGCGTATCTGAACGGCACGCTGGCCGAGTTCTGGGAGGAGCGGGGGACCGCCGTGCCGGTCTGGGCGTGGACGAACCTTTTGGCCCACGGCAGCGAGGTCGCGATGCACGACAGCCTGCACCGGCCCTCCAAGCAACGCCGTACGGGCCGCAGCTGGCGCATCGCACGCACCTACCTGGCCTACCAAGTGCTGGACCTGGCGTGTGAGGAGTTCACCCTCGACGACCTCCAGTCGACGGTCCTGCTTCCGCTCGAGCTCGAGTTGGCCGCGCACCCCGAGGTCGAGCGATGGACACCGCGTCGGTGGGTCGAAACCGTGGATGAGGTGATCCGCAACCAGCACTCGACGTTGGGCCTCTGAGCCGGTCCGCCCCTGGGGCGGTGGGGTGGGGTCGCGCTCTACGAAGCCGTGCGCTCGATCCAGCGCTCCACCGTCCTGGCCAATGCCGGGAGCGGAAGGATCCCGACCCGGAGCAGGAGATCGTGGAATTCCTTGAGGTCGAATGCAGTCGCCAGGCGGTCGGCCGCGAGCGCGCGTAGCCGGACGATCTCACGCCGTCCCACCATGTAGGCCAGCGCCTGCCCCGGGTACGAAATGTAGCGATCGACTTCCGACTCGATCTCGATGCGCGGCATCGGTGTGTTGCTGGCGAGCCAGTCGACCGCCTGTTGGCGGCTCCACCCGAGCGCGTGCAGGCCGGTGTCGACGACGAGGCGGCTGGCGCGCCATGAATCGGCGGCGAAGAGGCCCATCCGGGCGACGTCGTCGCTGTAGAGGCCCATTTCGTCGGCTAGCCGCTCGCTGTAGAGCCCCCAGCCTTCGGCACAGGCGGTGTCGTGGAGCACCCGGCGTGCCAGCGGCAGGTCCGTCGCCTCCATGGCGATCGTCAGCTGGAAGTGGTGGCCCGGGACGGCTTCGTGGAACGCGATGTCCTCGGCGGTGTAGCGGTGCCGTTCTTGTGGCTTGGAGGTGTTCAGGTAGTAGGTCCCCTGGCGCGAGCCGTCGATCGCACCGGGCATGTAGTACGCGGCCGCCATGCCCGCCTCTTCTGCCTCGGGCACTGGCTCGACGGTGCACGGTTGATCGGGGATGGTGGCGAACCAGTTCGGCGCCTCCGCCTCTGCCGCGGCAACAACCCGCCTCGCATGTTCGAGCATCTCTTCCCGACTGCCGTAGCGCAGCTCCGGGTCGTCGCAGAGATGGCCGAAGATCTCGGCTGGATCGCTTGTGTGCCAGAGGCGGGAGCCCGTCTCCACGAGCTCACCGCGCACCTCGTCGACGATCTCGCGACCCATGACGTGCAATTCGTCCGGGGTGTAGGTCGTCGAGGTGTGCAGTCGGGCCAGCGCCCGGTACATGGCTTCGCCATCGGGGAGGAAGCAGATGCCGGGATGTTGGTCGTCACGAGCAAGGGGGAGGATGTCAGTCAGCAAGAGGTCTCGGTAGACAGCGAGGGCGGGGCGGACGTCGTCGTCGATCGCCGCCGCAACCGATTGCCGGAACTGATCGTCCTCGATGTCGGCGCGGCCGACCCCGCCGAGGTCGGGATCGGCGATGACAAGGTCGAGCTGCGCCACCGCCGATTCGACCAGCCTGGCCACCGCCGTCCGCCCGGCGCGAGTACCCGACCGGTGACGCTCGCCTGCCGTGGCGAGCAGCTCTGGCAGACCGCGCAGGCGGTCGAGGTATCCGTCCCTGCGCTCGCCGGTGTCGAGGGGAAGCTTGGGGAGGGTCGTCAGGACGCCGGGCACGGGCGCGACGAAGGTGTCGCAGATGGTGAACTCGGTGAGGGGGACCCGGGCCGCCTCGGCCATCCCCCGGGCCAGGACGCGCACGAAGTCGAGCGTCTGGTGCTCCGTCTCGGCCAAGCCCTCGATGCCGTGGTCCTCTGCCTGGAGGGCGACCGTCTCGAGCGCGGCTGCAATCTGTTCCTCGGCGTCGGCACTGAGGTCAGGGAGGCGATCGTCATAGCCGGGAAAGCCGTACATCGACCCGGACAGGGGGTCGGCATCGAAGACGGTCGAGAGCAAAGCGGCAGCGAGATCGTTTGCGGACATCGCCCGGGAGGCTATCTGGGTGCACGCTTTGGGTGATGTCCGGACAAGTACTGGGTGCTTGCTGACCCCCCGTCCGCCGCTTGGAGAACATGGCGAGGGCCCACTCGAGTGGGAGTCTGCATCAGCATCACCCATTGCCGACCACTGGGTACGATGCGTCACAGCGATGCGTGGTCCGTACGGACAGCGCAGGGGAGACTCGGGTTCGACCCAGGGGGTGGAGTGGGAAGGTTGGTCGTAAACCGACTGCTGGCCCTCGTGCCGGTACTGCTCATCGTCTCGTTCGGCATCTTCTTCCTGCTGGCGCTCGTTCCGGGCAATCCGGCCGTCACGCTGGCCGGGGGCGTCAGTGCCACACCCGCCCAGATCGCTCACGTCACTGAGCAGCTCCATCTCAACGACGGCTTCTTCGTCCAGTACTGGCACTGGCTCGTCAACGCGTTGCACGGCAACCTCGGGACTTCGATTTCAACCGGTCAGCCGGTGACCCAACAGATCGAGCAACGGTTCCCCGTCACCTTCGGTCTCGTCGTCGCTTCGGCCATCGTCGCGCTCGTGGTGGGCATTCCGGTTGGCGTGATTTCGGGCATCAGGCCGCAAGGGGCGATCGACGGCGGCGCCCGTACCTTTACAACATTGGGGTTGGCCGTCCCCAGCTTCTGGCTCGCCATCATTCTCGTGTCGATCTTTTCGGTCCACTGGAAGATCTTTCCGACGACTGGATACACCCCGATCACAACTTCATTCACCGGATGGTTGAAGGACGTCACGCTCCCCGCGGTCACCTTGGGCCTGCTGGTGAGCGCGTCACTCGCCCGACAGTTGCGGGCCTCGCTGATCGATGCCCTCGACACCCCGTACATCCGCACGGCTTGGGCCAAGGGAGGCACGCGCCGGTCGGTGTTGCTCAAGCACGGGCTCAAGAACGCGGCCATGCCGGTCGTGACCGTGTTCGGAATTCAGATCGGCTACCTGCTCGGTGGCGCGGTGATCGTAGAGCAGATCTTCGCCTTCCCCGGTCTCGGAACGTACATGCTCGCGGGCATCACCGAACACGATCTTCCCGTGGTCCAGGGCGTCGCCCTTGTCTTTGTGCTCTTCCAGATGGCGATGAGCTTGTTGGTCGACATCAGCTACGGCTATCTGAACCCCAAGGTCCGGGTTTCGTGAGCCTCACCGAGACGGAAATACCGGGCGAAGACCCGCAGTCGCTGCGACGCGCCTGGAGCGACCACCGGCGCCTCGTGAAATTCCTTACCCGCGTCGGCGTGATCTTGGGACTGGGTTGGTTGCTCCTTGTGACCGTGGCGGCAGTGTTCGCCCCGTGGATCGCACCGTATGACCCAAACGCCCAGGACCTGACCAACACGAATGCGGGCATAAGCGCGAGCCACTGGGTCGGCACCGACGATCTCGGTCGCGACGTCCTTTCGCGTCTGATCTATGGATCCCGAATCTCCATGCAGATCACCTTCGAGACGGTCGCCATAGCCTTGGTCTTCGCGTTGATCATCGGGCTCGTGGCGGGGTTCCGCGGCGGGCGTACCGACTACTTGCTCATGCGCGGAGCCGATGCTGGTCTCGCCTTCCCGCCTCTCGTGCTCGCTCTTGCGGTCGTTGCCGTGCTCGGCAGCGGGGTGAACGATGTCTCGATTGCGTTTGCGATCGTCTTCGCTCCCGGGTTCGCTCGCTTCATCCGGGGCCAGACCCTCGCGATCAAAGAGGAAGCCTTTGTCGAGGCGTCGACGTCAATTGGCACGTCTCCGACCCGTATCGTCTTGTCGCGGATACTTCCCAACGTGCTCACCGGTCTCGCCGTGGGCATTGCGATCGCGCTCGGAGCGGCGCTCCTGACGTCGTCTGGGCTCAGCTTTCTCGGCCTGGGCCCGCCTCCTCCCACCGCGAGCTGGGGCTCGATGCTCGAAGAGGCGTACAACACCGCACTGTTCACCCACCCGTGGGCTCTCGTCCCTTCTGGTCTCGTCATCGCATTGACCGTGCTCGCCTTCAACACGCTCGGCGACGCCATGCGCGACTCGGTCAGCGGTGTCACCACCAAGGCCAAGCGAGGCCGCACGCGGGCCAAACGGGGCCTTACTGCGGTAAGCCCTCAACCGGAGGCAGCGCTTTCCGCGGGTGCATCCGAAGACGCGCCATTTTCTTTGCTGGAGGTTCGGGGGCTCTGCATCGAATTCGACACCGAGGACGGCCCGGTGCGGGTCGTGGACGAGGCGTCATTCGACGTCCGGCGGGGCCAGATCGTCGGACTCGTCGGCGAGTCCGGTTGCGGGAAGACTGTGAGCTCATTGGCGATTCTGCGGCTGCTTTCGTCGCCACCGGCACACATCGTCGGGGGTTCCATCCGTTTCGACGGCCGCGACCTGCTCGAAGCCGATTTCAAAGAGATGCGGCGGATCCGTGGACGCGAGATCTCCATGGTCTTCCAGGACCCTCTTGCGAGTCTCGACCCGTCCTTCACCATCGGGTCCCAGCTGACCGAGGCCATGCGCCTCCACGAGCCGCTTAGCCGATCCGCCGCGCGGTCGCGGGCGATCGAGCTGCTCGAGAGCGTGCACATCCCCGACCCCGCTCGGCGGTTGTCTGCCTATCCCCACCAGCTGTCGGGTGGTATGCGCCAGCGAGTGATGATCGCCATGGCGCTCAGCTGCAAGCCGCGATTGCTCATCGCCGACGAGCCGACCACTGCGCTGGACGTGACCATCCAGGCCCAGATCGTGGACCTTCTCCACGAGCTGCGCGAGGAGATGGACCTTGCCGTCCTCTTCGTGACGCACGACCTGGCGCTTATTTCCGAGTTGTCGGACGAGATCGCGGTGATGTACGCCGGTGAGGTCGTCGAGCAGGCGCCGACCGCCCAACTCTTCGCTCGCCCGCGGCACCCCTACACGGCGGCACTCTTGGCCGCGTCGCCGGGCGCCGTCTCGGCGGGCGGAAGCTCCGTCTTGATCGGTCAGGTCCCTCAGGCGGGCCGGTTCCCGTCCGGCTGTCGGTTCCATCCTCGTTGCGAATTCGTGGAAGACGCGTGTCGACGCGATGCGCTTGCGCTCGAAGAGGTCGCCGACGGACGCCTGTGCCGGTGTCGCCGCGCCCAGGAGCTCGCATTGCCCGGCGTGACAACAGCCGCATCACCGCCGGTCGGCGTGGACGTGCCAGGAGCATCGTGACGGTCGCCGTTACGCCGAATACGTCCAACGGAGCTTCCACCGCCGACAGCCCGGTTGCCGAGCTGCGCGACGCGTCCTGCCACTTCACGGTCCGGCTGCCGGGTCGCGGCAAGGGAACGGTGCACGCGATGGACGATGTCAACCTGGTCATCGGACGCGGCACGACGTTGGGGCTGGTCGGCGAGAGCGGTTCAGGCAAGTCGACGCTGGCGAGGGTTCTGCTCCGACTGATCCCGGCCACCGCCGGTCGGGTCCTGCTCGGGGGAGAGGACATCACTGACGTCAAGGGGGCGCGGCTGCGGACATTGCGCCGGCGGATGCAGCTCGTCTTCCAAGATCCTTATTCCTCGTTCGACCCGTTGGCCACGATCGGGGCGAGCGTCGGAGAGGCACTGGTGGTCCATACGGAACTCGGACGTGCCGAGCGCGATCGCCGCGTCGCAAAGCTCCTCGATCAGGTTCGGTTGCCGTCGTCGTTCGCGCGCCGCCACCCCCGCGAGCTCTCGGGTGGTCAACTGCAGCGCGCAGCCATTGCGAGGGCGCTCGCCACCGAACCCGAGCTGCTCGCGCTCGATGAGCCGCTCAGCTCGCTCGACGTGGCGACCCAGGTGCAGATGGTCGAGCTCCTGGCCGAACTGCAGGGCCGTCTTGGCATTGCCTATCTCTTCATCTCGCACGACCTGAACCTGGTTCGCACGCTGAGCGACGACGTGGCCGTCATGTACCTCGGCCGGGTCGTCGAAGAAGGACCAGTCGATGCGCTCTATGGAGCTCCGAATCATCCGTACACGCAGGCATTGCTGTCCGCGTCACCGACGATGGATCCCGCGAAGCGCCGCGGGCGGATCGTGCTTGAAGGCGACATCCCATCACCCTTGGACCCACCGAGCGGCTGCCGGTTCCGCACTCGCTGCCGTCATGCAATGGAAATCTGCGCCACGGCGGAGCCGCCGCCCAACGTGGTTGCCGGGCTCACGGTGCGCTGCTATCTGACCGATCCACCTGGGCCGACGGCGGAAACGTAATACGGGCCGAATGACGGCGTGGCGAAATATCGGCTGCCCCGCCCTGGACAACGTTACGGAATTGTTGCAGGCTACCGGTGCTGTTGAGGCTACGGCGGCGCACGTCATGTCGGCGGGCAGCCAATGTGCTCGAAATCAGGCGGCAGATTGGGGGGTGCTGTGGCGTCGTTGGCGCGCCAGGCCCATGGGGATCGACTGTTGCGCGCGGCCCTCGGGGACCTGTTTTCCGCGTACGCATCCGGCCGTCGGTGGGCTTTCTTGCACAACGCGACCACTCATCTCACTCGGTAACGCGCCACGTGACTGACGCGCGGCCTCGAACAAGGAGAACGGCACCATCATGAGAAGGACGAGACGGACGGCTCGATGGGTCACACTGAGCCTGCTGACGACGGGGTTCGTCCTCGGAGGTCAGCTCGCGACCTTCAGTGACCAGGCCGGTGCGGCGTCGAGCAGCGGTGGCGTCCTCACGATCGGCCAAGACCTCTCGGGAACCATCAACCCGATCGTCTTCGACCCGTCGCAGTTCAACGCCGGCTCGTGCTGCTTCAGTTACGACTGGCCCATCTATGCCGGACTCTTGCGAGAGACAGCGAGCGGCGCCTACGTGCCCGACCTGGCATCGAGCGTGTCCATCCCGAACTCGACGACGATCGACATCCAGATGCGGCCTGGTCTCGTCTATTCCAACGGGACGCCGCTGAACGCGGCCGCCGTCAAGGCCGGCTTCCAACGGAACCAGTCCAACCCCAATTCAGGGGCTGGGAACTCAACGTTCCAGGCCCTCGCTTCTATCGACGTGACGGGGTCCGAATCATTGGTCCTGCACTTCTCGTCGGCCGTTGCCAGCTCCTTCTACCCGCTGCTGGCCGATCAGGAGTCCTTCATGGCCATCCCGACCGGGCCGAGCAACGGCCCACCGAACACCAACGTGGTCGGAGCCGGCCCCTTCGTGTTGAAGAGCTACCTCCCCGGCGAGAAGATCGTGCTGGTCAAGAACCCCAAGTACTGGGACGCTAAGGCGATTCCCTCGTCCGGCGTCACGTTCATCAACGTGCCCACCGGACCCCAGCAGCTCAACGCACTCGAGTCAGGCCTGGTTGACCTTGAAGGCATCCCCAACGCTGACCTGGGCAACCTGAAGAGCCTCACCAGTCTCCAGACCAACTCGACCTTCCCGGACGCCAACTACTCGTTCGTGCCCATCTGCAAGTCGTCGGGCCCTCTTGCCAACCTCAAGGTCCGCCAGGCCCTCAACTACGCGCTCAACCGGGTCGCGATCAACAACGCCCTCTTCTTTGGCAAAGGTGAGCCCGCGTGGAGTCTCTTCCCGACGGCGGCGAATTACTACGACAAGTCGTTGACCAACTACTACGCCTACAACCCGAAGAAGGCCAAGCAACTTTTGGCCGAAGCCGGCTACCCACACGGCTTCTCGACCACCCTGACAGCTCTGCCCGAAGCCGGCAATGATCAACTGGCCACGGTGCTTCAGGCGCAGTGGAAGCAGATCGGCGTCAACGTTCAGATCGTGGCCACCTCGAACTACGTCACCGACTTGTACCAGGACCACAAGGCCGCCATGGGCTTGAACCCGTCGGGCCTTCCTGGCATCGAGAAGCTGACGACGCAGTTCATCCCGGGCAGCATCGGTGACATCTGCAACTACAGCAACCCCAACCTCAATGCCATCACCAACCAGATACAGGCCCTGCCGCCGACCAGTCCGAAGCTCAAGAGCGAATGGATCGCAGCCCAGGACTTCGTCATCAAGAACGCGCTCGGGGTCTACGTCGTCTACTCGCCCAACGTCGAAGGTGCCAGCAAGTCGGTCAAGAACCTCCAGGTCGTGCCCTATGTGGGAGGCCCCATCAACTTCTGGGTGACTTCAGTGTCGGGTTGAGCTCCGATCGTGACCCGGTTCATCTTGCGAGGTGAGCTTTCGTGGTCGTCGATCGTCCCGCCCCAGTCATCGACCGGATAGTGCATCGTGCAGCGGTTGTCCCAGAAACAGATGTCCCCGCTTGACCATCGATGGCGGCACGTGAACTCTGGGCGCACGGAGTGCCGATAGAGGTAGTCGAGCACAGTGTCACTCTCGGCCCGATCGAGCTCCTCTATGTACGAGGTGAACGACTCGTTGACGAAGAGGGCCTTGCGTCCGGTCTCTGGATGGACCATCACCACCGGGTGCCTGGGGAGCGGGATCTTCTTCTTGGCGTCCAATACGAACTGATCCGTCTCGAGCGAGTCACCCATCGGGTACCGGTAGAAGTGATCGAAATCGTGCACGGCAGTCAAGCCGTCGAGGAACGAACGCATCGGTGAAGACAGTGACTCGTAGGCCAGGTACATGTTCGCCCACAAGGTGTCGCCGCCTTTGGGTGGGATGGCGCGTGCGTGGAGGAAGGTGCCCGCCGGGGGCTCTTGGGTGAACGTCACGTCCGAGTGCCAGTAGCCACCGGCCGGGATATTGAGAGGATGTACCGGATTGCTGGCCTCGGTCATCGTCAGCGGATGCCGATAGAGCGAACCGAAACGATTGGCGAAGCTTGCAAGTTCCCCTTGGTCAAGCAGCTTCTGTCCAACGAAGGCCAGGATCAAATTGTCGAGCCAGAGAAGACGAAGGGCCGCGATCTCGTCATCGTCAAGGGCGAGGACGTCGATGCCGTGGACCTCCGCCCCGATGTGGCCAGCCATCGGACGGATGTCGAACAGGTCGACGGCCCTGCCTGCCATTGGCGCCTCCTCCTTCACTGTTCGGTCCCGCGCAGCCCTCGTCGGGCCCCTTTCAACCCCTCACTTCGTCACGGTATCTGCGTCACGTTTGGCCGACAAAGCTTTGGTGCGAGCGAACCGAGGAACCTCTTGACCGCCAGGCCTATCGAGACAGTGAGACGCGCCCTGGGATCCCTGGATCACAGGAATCACCGATGGCCGTGTCTCGTTGGCGATTCCATTTTTTCGCTCCCGCCCCTAGCCCTTGAAATGCAACAGGGGTAGGGTGGAGGCTAAGGGAGACAAAGCGGGCGAAATTCGTTCCTCCTTTGTCAGGCATTCTCCGAAGAGGGGGCGGTGACGTCCTTGGCACGCTGTTGAGCCACGGAGGAACCTATGTATCTCTTCAGCCGGAGCGTCCGTCTCGGAGCGGGAAACCCCGAGAAACAACTGGCCTGGGCCCTGAAGGTCACCGAGAAGGTCAATCAGATATCCGAGGTCCCCGTCCAGGTCTGGAGCAGCGTCTTCTCGCCGCGAGCCCAGACCCTGGTATGGACGGCGACCGTCGACGATCTTCTGACGCTCGAGACGATCGAGGACAAACTGATCAGCGACTCCGGTTACGTCTCCTTGGTCGAAGAAGGCGCAACACATGGATCGGACGACCCTATCGACGACGCTTTGCTGCAGTTCGTCTTCGCCGATCCCGCAACCACGGAGATCGAGGCGACCTACGCCACGACGATCCAGGCGACGTTGGCGCCAGGAGGCATGGCGCGAGGGATTGAGCTCGGAGTGGAGACCGCGCAGCGAGCCGGGAAGATCACTGGCTGCCCGACCTCCTTCGGCACCTCCGTAACCGGAACCTATGGCTCCGTCGAGTGGATCACGATCTTCAGCTCGATCGAGCAGATGCAACGTGGACAGGAGGCGATAGTCGCCGATGCCGATTTCGGGCAGATGGTGGACAAGGAACTCAGCAAGGTCTACCTCCCCGGAGCGCAACAGTTGGCCTGGCGCAAGATCGCCTGATCCGCCGTTCGCTGGAGGGTCGATCGTGTGTCGATCCTCCAGCATGAACGCACTTCCCAATGGTGCATCGGCACAGGGCTCACGCTGACCCTCTGGGATGGTGATTTTGGTGGAGGCGATGGGACTTGAACCCACGAACCTCTTGACTGCCAGTCAAGCGCTCTACCAGCTGAGCTACGCCCCCAGTGGCGGAGGTCAACGCTAGCAGTCGACGAGAATCCCTCTCGTACGCCGGGGACCCGACGAGCGACGAAACAGCCGGATTCGACGAGCCCGATGTGCTCGTTCCCGGCCAGGTTCGCCCGACGCCTGGCCTACCCTGGTGGCATGGCACGCGCTTACGACGTCGAGGCGATTGAGACGAAATGGCAACGCCTCTGGGAAGAGGAGGGGACCTACCAGGTCGACAACGACGACCCCCGGGAGAAGTACTACGCGCTGTGCATGTACCCCTATCCCTCGGGCCCGGCGCACCAGGGGCACGTGCGCAACTACACCTTTGGTGACCTGGCCGTTCGGTACCAGACCATGCAGGGCAAGGCGGTACTGAGCCCGTTCGGGTTCGACTCGTTCGGGCTCCCAGCCGAGAACGCTGCCATCAAGACCGGCACCCACCCACGGGTCTTCACCGAAGCACGCATGGCCGAGCTCAAGGCCTCGCTGATCCGGCTGGGCGCCGTCTATGACTGGCGGCGGGAGATCTGGAGTCACCAACCCGAGTACATCAAGTGGAACCAGCTCATCTTCCTCAAGCTCTGGGAGGCTGGCCTCGCCTACCGGCACAAGGCTGCAGTCAACTGGTGCCCCGGGTGCCAGACGGTGCTCGCCAACGAGCAGGTCCTCGCCGACGGTACCTGCGAGCGCTCGGGCGACCTGGTGGAGCGGCGCGAACTGGAGCAGTGGTTCTACCGGATCACCGCCTATGCCGACGAGCTCCTCGAGGCGCTCGACGGCCTGGACTGGCCTGAGAAGGTCAAGGTCATGCAGCGCAACTGGATCGGTCGCTCCGAGGGCGCGGAGTTCGACCTGGCCGTCCAGGGCAACGAGCAGCTGAAGCTCCGTGTCTTCACCACCCGGCCCGACACCAGCTTCGGGATGACCTACGCCGTTATCGCCCCCGAACACCCGCTCCTCGACGCGCTGACCACCGACGCACAGCGGGAGGCGGTCGAGCAACTCCGTCAGCGGGCCAGTCACGAAACTGACCTCGAGCGGATGATCGAGGGCGACCCGGCGGAGCTCGACAGGCGCGGGGCGTTCACCGGGACGCACGTGATCAACCCCTTCAACGGCGAGCCGGTGCCGCTGTACGTTGCCGACTATGTCCTGATGGGGTACGGCACGGGGGCGATCATGGCGGTGCCGGCGGAGGACGAGCGCGACTGGGCGTTCGCCACGTTGCACAAGCTCCCGATCGTGCGCACGGTCCAGCCGCCGGAAGGATGGGACGCCGACGGGGGTGGTTCGTACGCGGGAGACGGCATCAAGATCAACAGCGGCTTCATGGACGGGCTTGACATCGCCACGGCCAAGGCGCGGGCCATCGACTGGCTGGAGCAGCAGGGCATCGGAGAACGCAAGGTCAACTACCGCCTGCGCGACTGGCTCGTGTCTCGCCAGCGGTTCTGGGGCTGCCCCATTCCCGCCGTGTACTGCGACGAGCACGGCGTCGTGCCGGTCCCCGAGGACCAGCTCCCCGTGTTGGCCCCCGACGACGTCGAGTTCCTCCCGACGGGGCAGTCGCCGCTCGTGAACAGCGAGGAGTTCTTGCTCACGACGTGCCCGATCGACGGCGGGCCGGCGACACGCGAGACCGACACCTTGGACACGTTCGTCGACTCGTCGTGGTACTTCCTTCGCTTCTGCGATCCGTGGAACAAGGAGCAGCCGTTCGCCCCGCTTGCGGCGCAGCACTGGATGCCGGTCGACCAGTACATCGGAGGGATCGAGCATGCGATCCTGCACCTCCTCTACGCGCGCTTCTATACGCGGGCGCTGATCGACGTCGGACTGGCGGACGGGGTGCCGCGCGAGCCGTTCAAGCGGTATCTCGCCCAGGGGATGATCCGGATGGACGGGACGAAGATGTCCAAGTCCAAGGGGAACCTGATCGCACCCGAGCACTACTACGACACGGTCGGGGCGGACGGGCTCCGCCTGTTCCACTGCTTCGTCGGGCCGCCCTTCGATGACTTCGATTGGTCGGAACAGACCGATTCGATCATCGACGGGTGTGGGAAGTTCCTGGACCGTCTGTGGCGGGCCTGCACGGAGGTCGTGCCGGCGCGGGAGGGCGCGTCGGCGCTCGGCGAGGAGGACCGTGCGATCCGGCAGGTCGTGCACCGGACTATCGCGGACATGACCCGGGACCTCGAGCGGTGGTCCTACAACACCGCCGTCGCGCACGGCATGGAGCTGTTGAACGCGCTCCAGCGCTACGCCCGCGAGGACGCCGGCGTCCACCAGGAGGTCTGGAGCGAGGCTCTGGGTACGTTGCTGCGGTTGCTCGCGCCGTTGACGCCCCACGTCACGGCCGAACTGTGGGAGCACCTCTGGCCCGGTGAACCCTCCGTGCATCTGCAGCGCTGGCCCGAGTACGACCCCGATCTCGTGCGCCAGGACACGGTGACGATGGTGATCCAGGTCAACGGGAAGCTCAGGGACCGCGTCGAGGTCGACGCCGGCATTTCCGAATCGGACGCCGAGGCGGTGGCGCTGGCCTCCGAAAAGGTCGCCGCTGCCTTGAACGGTGGTGCGCCCCGGCGCGTGGTGGTGCGGCCGCCCAAGCTGGTCAACGTCGTCGTCTGAGCACTCGACGCGACCTGGCCATGGCCCGCAAACGGAGCAACTACGTCGTCACCTTCACCGTCCTTGCTACGGCGGCGTTGGCTTTCAGCCTCCTCCAATCGCTAATCGTCCCGGCCATTCCCCAGTTCGAGAGCACGCTGCACACGTCGGAGAGCACCGCGAGCTGGCTCTTGACGGCCTACCTCCTGAGCGCCGCCATCGCGACCCCGATCCTCGGCCGGGTGGGCGACATGATGGGCAAGGAGCGGGTGATCGTCGCCGTGCTCGTGGCGTTGTCGGTGGGTTCGTTGATCGCCGGACTGGCGACGACGCTGCCAGTGATGCTCGTCGGCCGCGTCATTCAGGGGACAGGCGGAGCCGTGTTCCCCTTGGCCTTCGGGATCATCCGCGACGAGTTCCCCGCCGAGCGCGTGGCCGGCGCGATCGGCGTCATGTCCGCCATCCTTGGTGCGGGCGCCGGTGCTGGCATCGTGCTGGCGGGGCCGATCCTCGAGCATCTGAACTACCACTGGCTGTTCTGGATCCCGTTGATGATGTCGGTCGCCGCGACCATCGCCACCTTCCTGTTCATTCCCGAGTCGCCGGTGCACGCGCCCGGCCGTATCAACTGGATCGGCGCCGGACTGATGTCCGCATGGCTGGTGACCGGCCTGCTGGCCATCACGTACGCGCCCACGTGGGGGTGGGGCAGTGGGTCCGTGCTCGCCCTCTTCGCGGTGACGGTCGTCCTGTTGGCCGTATGGGTGATCGCCGAAAGCCGATCCACGTCCCCGCTGGTCGACATGAAGATGATGCGTATCCCGGCGGTCTGGAGTACGAACCTCGCGGCGCTGCTGTTCGGGTTCGGGATGTTCGCGATGTTCATCGTGCTCCCGCAGTTCACCCAGACGCCGACGCACGTCGGGTACGGGTTCGGCGCGTCAGTGACGGCGTCGGGCCTCTATCTGGCGCCCTTCGCCGCAGCCATGGTGATCGTCGCTCCGATGACCGGCCGCCTCAGCCAGCTCGTGGGGTCGAAGATGGTCCTCGTGATCGGGTCGCTCTTTGCCGCCTCCAGCTACTTCGTGCTGGTGTTCGCGCACAGCGAGGAATCGGTGGTGTACTTCGCGACCGGTCTTCTCGGCGTCGGTATTGCGCTGGGCTTTGCCAGCATGTCGAACCTCATTATCGAGGCCGTGCCGGTCGAACAGACCGGTGTGGCCACCGGCATGAACACGAACATCCGCAACATCGGTGCGGCCCTGGGCAGTGGCATCGCGACCAGCCTCATCATCAGCAGCCTGTTGCCCGACGGCTACCCGAAAGAAGAGGGGTACGTCCTGGCGTTCATCGTGAGTGGAGCCGGGTTGGTCGTGGCGGCGCTGGTCGCGCTTCTCATTCCGGGGCGAGTGAACCCTGCTGGGGCCCGACTTCACGAGACGCATCCTGGATTGACGGCGGAGGCCGAGGCGATCGTCGGTGCTATCGCGGTTGGACCGGAGGACCTGGCGTAGCGCTCGCTGTAGGGGGCGGCTCGCGACGGCAGATGTGCTGGGCGTTGGGCAAAGTTCGCCGCACGCGAGCAGGGAAGTCTCCCGTTCGGGTGGAGGTTTTGCTCTAGGTCGGCGTATTGATCGGAGGGTGATCGTTTTCGCGAGAAGCGATCACCGTGAACGGGCCCAATCCGCGTGCAAACGATGCCGCAAACGTGCTCCCTGACGAAATTGTTCCGACAGAGGTCTCACTAGGCCGTGGCGTAATCGCCTGGTGGTGATCGCTCCGGGCTCTAGTGATCTCCAGTGCCCCGATGCTTAAGCGAAGCTCAGTCCTTGAAGCCCGCCAGCACTTCATTCCACGCCTCCGCGTCGACCTTGTAGGGCGCGTAGAAGCTGAAACGGTCGACGGCGTCGGCGAATCGGGACCGAACCTCCGCCGCGACCTTGTCGAGGGGCGCCACCACTGCGAAGGCGTTCAGGACCTCGTCGTCGATGATCTCGCCCATCTTCACCCACTCGCCGCGCTTGGAGAGCGTGTTGAGCTCGGGCTGCAGGTCGCCCCACCCATGCAGCTCCAGAACGGGGCGGTACGCCGGCGTCGAGCCGTAGAACGCGATTTGCTGGCGCACCGCCTGGTCGGCCGCCTCCGCCTCCTTGTCGGTCGCGCCGGTCACGACGAAACCGGGGTACGACACCGTCAGGTCCTTGCGGGTCTTGCCCGCCTTGGCGGCGCCGCGCTCCAACGCCGGCAGGCTCTTCTCACGCAAATACCGCTCCGTCGTGAACCCGTGGACCAGGAAGCCGTCGCCCACCTCGCCCGCGACCTCGGTCATGTGCTCGCCGACGCCGGCGAGCAGGATCTTCGGGTTGCCGTGCGGGTTGGGACCGGGGTTGAAGAACGGCGTCATCAGGGTGTGCGTGTAGAACTCGCCACGGAAGTCGAGCTTCTCGCCCGTCTCCCACGTCTTCCAGATCGCCCGGATGGCGAGGATCATCTCGCGCATGCGCGGCGCCGGGTGTGACCACGGCATGGAGAAGCGCTTCGTGATGTGCGGCTTGATCTGGCTGCCCATGCCCATCATGAAGCGGCCCTTGGTGAGCAGCTGCAAGTCGTTGGCCAGCACGGCCAGCGTCATCGGGTTGCGGGCGAACGCCACCGTGATGCCCGTGCCGAACTCGAGCGTCTCCGTCGCGCCCGCGCCGATCGCGATGGGGAGGAAGGGGTCGTGGCTGGTCTCGGCCGACCAGACGCCGTCATACCCGCTCGCCTCTGCCTTCGCCGCTTCCTCGGCCACCCCAGCGGGAGAGAAGCCGATGCCGCCGTCGATCTTCATTGCGCGTGTCCTCTCTATTGATCCTCGCCGCGGAGGAAGCGTTCCAGCTCGGCCGCGATCTCGTCGCCCGACGGCACCTCCTCCACGCCCATCGGGTTGCCCTCCGAGGCGTCGATGTTCTCTTCGAGCTTGCGCACCATGGCCTGGTGCTCCTCGTTGTCCGAGATCAGCTGGTCCACCTGGCGCCGCGAGCTGTCGGCCGCCCGCCGCAGCGCAGAGGAGTCGATCGTCAGACCGGCCACGCCCGCCAGGCCCTCGAGCAGCGCCGCGCTCGCGTCGGGGAACGGCATGGCCGCGACGTAGTGCGGGACGCGGGCCCACAGGCTCACGGTCGGCGTGCCCGCCGCCCCGAACGCCATCTCGAGGGCGGAGAGCACGCCCGCCGGCACCTCGAGTTCGCCCTGCACGATCCCCACCTGCTCGATCAAGTGCGACGAGCCCTCCGGCGCGGTTGCCGCCAGCCGGACCGGGCGTGTGTGCGGTGCGGGCGCCGGAAAGGCGCCGAGGCCCACGACCATGCGCACGCGCCACGAGCGGGCAAGGCCCACCACCGCGTCGGTGAACGCGCGCCAGTGGAAGTCCGGCTCGGGGCCGACGAGGAACAAGATGTCGCGTCCCTCCTCATCGGTGCCCTGGCGCACCACCGTGCGCGGCCACGTCAGCTCCGTGGTCACGCCGTTGACGATGCGCGCCACTGGCCGCCGCGCCCGCTGGTCCAAGAAGTGCTCGCCGTTGAAGGTGACCACGGCTTCCGTCGGGCCCCTCCCCAGCAGCGCGGCGATCGCAGTTGTGGAGCCGAGCCCGGCGTCGACCCATCCCTCCAACGAGATCACCAGGACCGGGTCGTGCAGGACCGGCTCGGCGTTGACTTCGAAGATCTCGGTCATCCCGGAGCCCTCTGGGCTCACGGCACCGACTCCAGCGCCTGCTCCGACATTTCGAAGAGGTGTCCGATTTGCACAGGAAACGAATCCACGCTGCCCTTGTCGCCGGCCCCGGCACCCGCGACGTAACGGGCGTATACGCCTTGGAGGATGCAGGCGAGCTTCCAGTAGCCGAACGCCACGTAGTAGCCGACCTCCGAGAGGTCGAGGTCCGACACCGAGGCGTAACGCTCGAGCAGCTGGGCCCGCGTCGAGAATCCGGGCGCCGTCGTCGGCGAGAGCCCGAGCACCGCCATCTCGTCGGTGGGCTCCGCCCAGTAATCCAACAGCAGACCGAGGTCGGCGAGGGGGTCGCCCAGCGTGCAGATCTCCCAGTCGAGGATGGCGCGCACCGAGCCGTCGTCCGCCAGCACGACGTTGTCCATGCGATAGTCGCCGTGCACGATCGAGGTGCGCTGCTGCTTCGGGATCCGCCGTGCCAGCTCGTCGCTGACTCGCTCGACGACGCCGCCGTGGTCGACGCCCTCGACCTGCATCTGGTCGTACTGCCCACGCCAGCGCTTGAGCTGCCGCTCGATGTACCCCTCGTGGCGCCCCAGGTCACCCAGCCCGACGGCGTCGGGGTCGACGTCGTGCAGCGCGGCGAGCGTGTCGGCCATGTGGTCACCCACGGCGCGCCGGGTGGGCTCGTCGAAGGCCTCTTCGGCCTGGGGTGCGCTGCGCAGGATGTGCCCCTCCACGAACTCCATCACGTAGAAGGGTCGCTCGTTGACGGCCTCGTCTGTGCACAGCCCGTACGCGACCGGGACCGGGATACCGACCGGGCCGAGCGAGTGGATCAGCCGGTACTCACGCGTCATGTCGTGGGCCGTGGGCAGGACGTGGTGGAGCGGAGGACGCCGCAGGGCCCAGGCCCGGCCGTCGGCGTCCTCGACCCTGAAGGTGAGGTTGGACCGGCCGCCGGCGACGAGGGTGAAGGTCAGCGGAGGGCGCAGTTCGGGCAGCAGGGCCGCCATCCACTCGGTGACCTGCTGCTCGTTGATGCCTTCGGGCGCCCCTGACACGGGTCCCGACGCTAATCGGTGCGCAGCGGGGCCTTCCGACGCCTCCGGAGGCCTGCGGACACCGTCGGAAGACCTCCGGGAGGACCCCGACCGATGGGACGAGGCCGGCTCAACCATTACCCTCGATCCCGCAATGGACGTCACCGACCAGACATTCCAAGAAGAGGTCCTGAACCGCAGCACCACGGTGCCCGTGGTAGTGGACCTGTGGGCCCCCTGGTGCGGCCCCTGCAAGACGCTCGGGCCGATGCTCGAGAAGGCCGTTGCCGACACCAACGGCGCCGTCGCGCTGGTCAAGGTCAACGTCGACGAGAACCCCCGGGTCGCGCAGACCTTCGCGGTGCAGTCGATCCCTGCCGTCTTCGCGATCAGCAACAGCCAGGTGGTGGACCAGTTCATCGGCGCCGTTCCCGAGGCGCAGGTGACGGCGTTCATCCAGCGCCTCGCGCCGGCCCCGAGCGAGGCCGACTCCCTGGTGGCCGCGGGTGACGAGGCGTCGCTCCGCAAGGCGCTCGAGCTCGAGCCGGACCACGGCGCCGGCATCGAGGCGTTGGCGCGGTTGCTGATCGACCGCGGCGACGCCACGGAGGCTCTCGCCATCCTCGGTCGTATTCCCGAGACCGATGCGACCCGGCTCCTCGCGGCCGACGCCCGGCTCCTCGAGGCCGGTGTCGACGTCTCCGATACCGGGCGCGACGAGATCGCCGGGAAGCTCGACGGCCTCCTCGACAAGGTGCGCGACGACGACGCCGCGCGTCAGGAGTTCGTCGACCTGCTCGAGGCGCTCGGGCCGTCCGACCCGCGCACCAACGAGTACCGGCGCGCGCTGGCGGCGCGGCTGTACTGATGGCCCTGGGGGCGGCGGGCACCCATGCCGGGGCCCAACCCGACACCGCTGCTCCACGCACTCCCATGGTTCCGAGTGCACGCACGCTCCATCTCGGCGGCCACCGCTACGACCTCACCCACCGCGCCCTGGTGATGGGCATCCTGAACCGCACGCCGGACTCCTTCTATGACAAGGGCGCCACCTTCGAGCTCGACAAGCTGTACGCACGTGCCGAGCAGTTGGTCGCCGACGGCGCCGACATCCTCGACATCGGGGGCGTCAAGGCGGGGCCCGGCCCCGAGGTGACCGAGAGCGAGGAGCTCGACCGCGTCGTCCCCGTCGTCGCCGGCCTCGTCGCCCGCTTCGCCACGCCGGTCTCCGTCGACACCTGGCGCGCCGGGGTCGCCCGTGCCTCCTACGCCGAGGGCGCGGTGATGGGCAACGACATCAGCGGCCTGGCCGACCCGGACTACGCGCCGGCGGCGGCCGAGCACGATGCGGCCGTCGTCATCACCCACATCCGCCTCAAGCCCCGCGTCGCCGACCCGGACCCGCGCTACGACGACGTCGTCACCGACGTGGCCGCGTTCCTCACTGAGCGCGCCGGCCAGGCCCGCGCCGCCGGCGTCCCCGCCGACCGCATCGTGCTCGATGCCGGTCTCGACCTCGGCAAGACGGCCGAGCAGTCCCTCACCCTGCTGCGCGCCTCGCCGCAGCTGGCCTCGCTCGGCTTCCCGCTCCTCCTCTCGGCCTCCAACAAGACCTTCCTCGGCAAGGTCTTGGACCTAGAGATCACCGAGCGGGGTGCGGCGTCGATCGGGGCGGCGGCCCTCGGCATCTCATGGGGCTGCCGCATCGTGCGCGTGCACGACGTCCTCGGCACGTGCAGGGCGCGCGACGCCCTGGCCGCGGTGAGCGAGGCGCCGTGAGCGCGACGTCGAGCACGGGAGCGTCCACCTACCTCGTCCGCGGCGACGACCCCTCACTGGTGGCGCAGGAGGTCCGGGCATTGCTGGCCGGCGTCGTCGGCGACCGCGACCATGCGCTCGTCGTCGAGGAGATCGGCGGCTCTCCGGCCGACGAGCTGAACGTCGGGGCGATCGTCGATGCCTGCCTGACCCCGCCCTTTCTGATCGACCTGCGCGTCGTCGTCGTGCGCGACGCGGGACGGCTGCTGACGGCGGACGTGCCCCGGCTGGTCGAGGTGGTGCAGGAGCCGCTGCCCACCACGGTGTTGATCCTTGTGGCCGGAGGGGGGACCATCCCTGCTCCTCTCGTCAAGGCCATCGGCGCTTCGGGCGAGGTCATCGACGTCTCGACGAGCAAGGCGGGCGACCGCAAGGCGTGGCTCCACGAGCACCTGCGCGACGCGCCCGTGCGCCTCGACCGCGGCGCCACGGACCTGCTGGCCGACCACGTGGGCGAAGACCTGGGCCGGGTGGAGGGAATGCTGTCCGCCCTGAGTGCCGCGTACGGCGAAGGGGCGAGCGTCTCGGCCGACGACCTCGAGCCCTATCTGGGTGAGGCGGGCAACCTGCCGCGCTACGCATTGACCGACGCCATCGACCGCGGCGAGGCGCGCACGGCGCTACGGGTGCTCCACCGCCTCTCCGACGCCGGGGGCCTGGCGCCGATGCAGCTCCTCGCCACGCTCCACGGCCACTACGCCAACATGCTGGCGCTCGACGGCGAGGACGTGACGGGCGAGCGCGACGCCGCCGCCGTCCTCGGCACGGCGCCCTTCGTCGCGAAGAAGGCGCTGGAGCAGTCACGCCGGTTGGGGAGCGAGAGGATCGCCTCGGCCATCAAGCTGATCGCCGCGGCCGACCTCGACTGCCGGGGGATGAGCGGCCTCGACTCGGGGGTGGTCATCGAGATCCTCGTCGCCCGACTCGCCACACAGACCCGCCCGGCCCGTCAGACGCGCCCTCCCCGCACCCGCGCCGGCGCTCGCGGTTAGGGCCGCACGCGGCGGGCGATCTCGAGCGCCCAGGGCCACTGCACCGACTCGACGACGCAGCGCGCGAACAGCCAGAGCAACAGCCGGTCTGCGTCGAGATCAAGGAGACCGGCGAAGCGCGCGACGAGCTTGTGCGGGTCGGCGGCCAGGCGGCTCTCGCAATTGAGGAGATGCTGTAGTGCGTCGTAGGTCGGGTCGCCCACGAACGGCTTGGGGTCGATGACCAGCCACGGCTCGCGCTGTGCGGCCAGCACGTTGTCCGCGTGCAGGTCGGTGCAGAGCAACAGGTGGTCGGGCGCCGATGCGGGCAGGGCTCGAAACAGGTCGGCGCCTTGCCGGGCGAGGCCGGGCTCCACCCGGCCCCGGCCGTCCACCACCTTGCGTTCGAACGAATCGGCCCAGTAGTCGCACATCGATTGAAGCGGGCGGAACGCGGTCGTGTCCGTCGGCCGGCGCCACAGGCGCTTGAGAAGTCCCGCGACGACGTCGTCCTGCTCCTCTTCCGGTCGTGCGGCGAGGGTCGTCCCCGGATCGCAGCGCTCCAAGAGGAGGGCGTTCGTCGTCTGTGTGTGCCGTTCGTGCGCGAGGACCCGGATGGCGCCATGGCCGGCCCATTCCTGCAACCCGGCCGCCTCGTCCTCAGCTTCCATGTGCCGCCAGCCCACCTTGAGCACGACATCGCCGAACTCCGCTGAGCGCGCCGGTGCGACCCACGCCGTCTGGCCCCCCGGCTCGAACGGCCGGCCGAGCGTGAGCGCCCACCGCTCGGCGACCGATTCGATCTCGGCCGGCAGCCCTTGGAGCCAGGTGTCACGCCCGTCCTCGCCGCACGCCTCCACGAGGCTGCCCGGCATGAGGAAGGTCGCCATGGACCACATTGTTCCCCGTGGACAGCTCGGTTCGGTCGGCTCGAGCGTTTGATCAGGAGTCGGTCAGGTGCTCGCGCCGTCGACGCACGGTCGACAGCACTCGCAGAGGTGGAAGACGTCACCCAGCCCGACGAACTCGAGAAGCTCCGGGAGCCCCGCGCAGGCGCCGTGCAGTTGCAGCGACCGCCCGCAGCGTGACGCCGCGACCTGCAGCCGGGCCAGGGCGTCCACTGCGCCGAGATCGGGCGGCACCAACCACGAGACGTCCAGGTCGATGTCGACGACCTCTGCCCGTGGGCGAGATCGTCCCGGCTCCATCCTCAGCCTTCCGGCAGCAGTTGGTTCGGGAGCCCGAAGAGCTCGAAGAGCGACGGCTCCAAGAAAACGTGGATCGCAGCGATGCGCTCCTCGACGACATCGAGCACCTGGATGGCGAACGCCTGGGGCAGGCCGCCCGGCTCCAATGTCCGGTACACCGCCACGGCGGGCGAGCCGTTCGCGCTCATCGGGGTGAACCTCTCCTTGCCGAAGGCCTCGGCCTTGACCATCCAACGGCGGATGTCCGCCGGCCCGCGCATCCACAGCTCGAACGGCGGCATCTCGAGGATTGCGTCGTCCCGCAGCAGGGCGACGAGTCCGTCGATGTCGTCGCGCTCGAAGGCATCGACATAGGCCGCCAAGACCTCACGATCCTCGGTTGACGGCTCCCTCGGGGTCAGGTCCGGCTGCGCGTCACCGACCGCGGCGCGGGCGCGGCGCAGCGTGCTGTTCACCGCGGTCGCGCTCGTCTCGAGCAGCACGGCGACCTCGGCTGCCGGCCACCGCAGCACGTCGCGCAGAATCAGCACGGCCCGCTGACGAGGT
The DNA here is from genome assembly GCA_036491435.1 of Acidimicrobiales bacterium. Classification (GTDB taxonomy): domain Bacteria; phylum Actinomycetota; class Acidimicrobiia; order Acidimicrobiales; family RAAP-2; genus Bog-473. The sequence goes on along the minus strand of DASXBZ010000020.1, from coordinate 6,084 downwards.
GCGAGATGCTGCAGGGCGGCGATGAAGGCGATCCGCACGGACTCGCGGGCCACGGCCCGCTCCGCGGGGTCGTCGGGCGACGGCAAGACCATGCGGTCGGGCGCCGGCCCGATCCAAAACGCTTCGGGGCGGACGTCGCCGCGGACGAGCTCGCCCGTCTGCGCCGGTGCGACGTCCATCGGCAGGGCGCGCCGGGCCCGACCCTTGGACATGTCTATGCAGACGTTCGTCGCGATCCGATAGAGCCAGGGACGGAGCCCTTCACGATCCTCGAAGCGGTCGAGCGCTCGCCACGCCCGCACCATCGTGTCCTGCACCGCGTCCTCGGCTTCGTGGATCGATCCGAGCATCCGGTAGCAGTAGCCGGTCAACTCGTGACGGTACGGCTCCAACTGCTCGGCGGATACCGCACCGGTCACGCGGGCCGCGCTCACGAGCGCAGCCTACGGCCGGGGACGATCACTGGAGAGGCGACAGACCGGCCGGCGTCAACAAGAACGCCCCGGCATCGTGTTCGGCCGCCGAGACGAGCTCAAGGGTCGCCTTGCCGACATCCTCGGGTGTGATGCCGGGCCCGACCTCTTCGAGATACGCCTCAACCGTCATGTCGTTGCGACGCGCGTACGCCTCGACGGCCATCGCCCCGATGTCGGTCGCCGGCGTCAACTTCGGCAACACCGAGACGAACCGGATGCCCAGCCCGGCACGGGCCGACTCGTCAGCGGCATACCCGGTGATGAAGCGGACCGTGGCCTTGGCCCCGGCGTAGCCGCCACTGAGCGGTGAGCCGAACAGGGCGGCGCCGCTCGACATCACGACGACGGTGCTGCCCGGGCGGAGGGGTTGGAGCAAGGCCTCGCGCAGCCAGTGGAAGGCGTGGCGGACGTCCACGTCCCAGTTGCGGCTGAAGGTCTCCCACGTGTGCTCGTGGAGCGGCCGTGGGAGCGGTGCCGCGCCCGCATTGAGCACGAGCACGTCCGGCTCGTACTGCCCGACCAGCATGCCCGCGACCACGGGGTCGGCCGCGTCGGCGACAACCGGGACGAGGCGCTCGCCGAGCTCGGCGCGCAGGCTCTCGAGCGGCTCCGCGCTGCGGGCGACGGCGACGACCCGGGCGCCGTCGGCGTGGAGCGCGCCGGCGACCGCCCGGCCGAAGCCCCGGCTGGCCCCGGTCACGATGGCGGTGGGGATGGTCTGGTTCGAAGCGGGCATCGGATGGCCTCCTTGGCTCAGGGTGGTCCCCTCGCCGTTACAACCGGCCGGGCGCCGAAAAGTCGTCGCGGACGAATTCGGGCGTGGGCGCGACGACTTTCTTCGGGTCGAGCAGTTACATCGGGTGGAAGTGGATTCCCCCCAAGAAAGGAACGAAGCAATGACCAGCCAGAACTTTTCCACCGCGTTCGTGGTGGACCAGACGCCCGACGAGGCCTTCGCCGCTATCACGAACGTGCGCGGCTGGTGGTCCGGCGAGATCGAGGGCCGGACCGACGCCAAGGGTGAAGTGTTCACCTACCGCTACGAGGACATCCACTACTCGAAGCAACGGATCAGCGAGCTGCTCCCCGGCCACAAGGTGGTCTGGCAGATCGTGGACTCCCAACTCAACTTCACCGAGGATCCCAACGAGTGGACCGGCACCGAAGTCGTCTTCGAGGTCGTTCCGGCGGGCGGTCAGACCGAAGTCCGGTTCTCCCACGTCGGGCTCACACCCGAGTTCGAGTGCTACGACCAGTGCACGAGCGCCTGGGCCTTCTACATCAACAACAGTCTCCGACAGCTCATCACCACCGGGCAGGGCGCGCCCAACGCGAAGGAGAGTCCCGCCGCCTGAACGCACACGGTCAGAGGCGTGTGATCGTCGCGAAGCAGGCGGGGACGCCCTGCTCGATGAAGGTCGTCTGGATCGTCGCCGGTTCGACGCCCTTGACGTTCCAACCGCGCGGTTGGGTGAAAGAGGCTGGCAGCTCTTCTTCTCGCACAGGGTGGGGACCGATATCGGGAGCGGCGTCGCTGAAGCACAACACGTAGAGGGTTCCGTCGTGCTCGGTCACGGACGCGAGGCTCGCCACATACTTCGATCGCTCGTCTTCGTCGCAGGTGTGGAACAGGCCGCAGTCCAGCACCGTGTCGAAGCGGCGCCCCAGCCGGTCGAGCTCGAAGGCGTCGGCCACCGCGAATTCAGCGTCGATCCCGCGGTCCGCCGCCTTTACCCGGGCGAGCTCGATGGCCGTCGCGGCGAGGTCGACGCCCAAGACCGGAAGCCCGAGCGAGGCGGCGAGCAACGCGTGTTCACCGGTCCCGCAGCCGGCATCAAGGACGGCGCCGCGAAATCCGCCCTCCGAGGCGACGCGCACGAAGGCCTCCTGCGGCCGGCCGATGTCCCAGGGCGCCGGGTCGTGGCCCTGGTAGGACGCGTCCCAGGACCGCCCGCTCGTGCGTTCGTGACTGGTCGGGGGACGAGACATCAGCCGGCGAGCGGCGAGGAGAACCACCAGCGATGGTTCTCGGGGTCGCGCACCCCGTACTCGCGCCGCCCGTAGTCCTGGTCCGAGGGTTCGCTGTCGATGCGGGCGCCGGACTCCTTCACCGTGGCGAAGTGTGCGTCCACGTCGGGCACGAGCACCTCGAGCCCTCCGTGGGAGCCGGCGGCGCCCTTGGGTGAGGCCATCTCGTGCTCGGCGGTGACCTGGTGGAGCCAGATCGGGGAATCGCCCGCCCGGACCTCGGCGTGCACGACGGCGCCGTCGTCGGCCCGATAGATGCCGCCCGAGGTGAACCCGAACGTGGCCACGAGGAAGTCGTGGGCCGCCTCGATGTCCTCGTAGACGAGGATCGGGATCACGCTCGTTTCGGACTCGTCCGCCATCACCCCAGCTTCGCGCCAACCGCTGCGGGTGCGAGCAGCCCGGTGCTGGACTGGCGGCATGCTCGAGACACCAGAGGAACTGGACCGCCTCCAGACCGTGCTCGACGCCTCCATGGCGAGCGCCGGGCCGCACCTCAGCAGCATCATCACCAAGGAGCGACGGCTCGACGCCCCCCAGCTCGCCGAGCGGCTGCAGGGCATGCGACTGCTTGTGCTCGCCACGGTGACGGCGGACGGACGGCCGCTGGTCGGGCCGGTCGACGGCTACTTCCTGCACGGCACCTTCTGGTTCAGCTCGGGTACCGAGTCGGTGCGCATGCGGCACCTGGCGGCCCGGCCGCAGTGCAGCGCGACCTATCTGCCGGGGGAGGAGCTCGCCGTGACGGTGCACGGGCGGGCGGAGCGGCTGCTGCCGATGGCCGACCCGGCGGCCGCCGAGCTGCGGCAAGCGATGCTCGACGAGTACGTGCCGAAGCAGGGGCCGGCCTTCGAGGAGTGGCTGAACGACGCAAACGCGATCGCGGCGCGCATCGAGCCGGAGAGGATGTTCACCTTCAACATGGCCGCCCACTAGCCCCGACGGGCGCGGCCGGCGAGGTCGTTACTCGGCGGCGGCCTCGATGGCGGCGATCCGCCGCACCAGGCGCGACTTGTGGTTGGCCGCCGTGTTCGTGTGGATCACACCCTGGGACGCCGCCTTGTCGATCCGCTTCACGGCCAGTCGCAGCAGCTCCGCGGTGTCGTCCGCACCGGCCTCGGCGGCCACGACGGCCGACTTGCCGCGCGTGCGCATCTCGGCCCGGACCGACTTGTTGCGTAGGCGGCGCTTCTCGTTCTGGCGGTTCCGCTTGATCTGGCTCTTGATGTTGGCCACGTGAAGAAGTCCTCGGTTTTTCGAAAGGGTCCGGAGGCAGGGCCTGACCTCACCGGAACGGAGAGACAACTGTAGCAGGTGGCGGCCACCATCCGGCAGGCGGAAGACGGGATCGGGGGGAACAACAGCCCAGGCCAGGCGACCGGGAGCCGGGGGCAAGGCCGGTACGATCGACGGACCGTGCCACCCCCCGCCAACGACCGTGGACCCGCTGCGGTCGAGCGCATCCGCAACTTCTCCATCATCAGCCACGTCGACCACGGCAAGTCGACGCTCTCGGACCGCATCCTCGAGATGACCGGCGCCGTCGACCCCCGGCTGATGCGGGAGCAGTACCTCGACTCCATGGACATCGAGCGGGAGCGGGGCATCACCATCAAGGCGCAGAACGTCCGGGTGCAGCACGCCGGCCACGTGCTGCACCTGATCGACACGCCGGGCCACGTCGACTTCGGGTACGAGGTGTCCCGCTCGCTGGCGGCCTGCGAGGGGGCGGTGTTGCTGGTGGACGCGAGCCAGGGGATCCAGGCGCAGACGCTCGCCAACGCCTACCAGGCCCTCGAGCACGATCTCGAGATCGTCCCGGTGCTCAACAAGATCGACCTGCCGGCGGCGGATCCGGTGCGCAGCGCGCTCGAAATCGAGCACGTGCTCGGTCTGCCGGCCGAGTCGATCCTCCTGATCTCGGCGAAGACGGGCGAGGGCGTGCGCGAGCTGCTGGACGCCATCATCGCGAGGATCCCGCCGCCGGTCGGTGATGCGTCGGCGCCGCTGCGCGCGCTGATCTTCGACTCCTCCTACGACCAGTACCGGGGGGTCGTGAGCTCGGTCCGGGTGGTGGACGGGACGCTGCGGTCCGGGGAGCGCCTGCGCTTCATGCAGGCCGGAGCGGTCCACGACGTGGAGGAGATCGGGGCGCGCACGCCCGACGCCGTGCCCGAGAAGGAACTGGGGCCCGGCGAGGTCGGGTACATGATCGCGGGGATCAAGCAGGTGGGTGAGGCTCGCTCGGGTGAGACGGTGACGACGTCGGTGCACGGCGCGACCGAAGCGTTGGCCGGGTACCAGGACCCCAAGCCCATGGTGTTCTGCGGGCTGTACCCCGTCGACGGCGACGAACTGCCCGACCTGCGTGACGCGCTGGACAAGCTCAAGCTGAACGACGCGTCGTTCACGTTCGAGCCGGAGACTTCGCACGCGTTGGGCATCGGGTTCCGCTGCGGGTTCCTGGGGCTGCTGCACATGGAGATCGTGCGCGAGCGCCTCGAGCGCGAGTTCGACCTGTCTCTGATCGCCACGGCGCCGTCGGTGGCCTACCGGGCCTTCCTGACCGACGGTGGCGAGGTCGACGTCGACAACCCCACGGAGCTGCCCGACGCGACACGGCTCGACCACATCGACGAGCCGATGCTCTCGGCGACGATCATCACACCGAGCGAGTACACGGGCACCGTGATGGAGCTGTGCCAGTCGCGGCGGGCGGAGATGACCCGGATGGAGTACCTCTCGCCGGAACGGGTCGAGCTGGTGTACACGATTCCCTTGGCGGAGGTGGTCATCGACTTCTTCGACCAGCTCAAGTCGCGCACGAAGGGCTACGCGTCGCTGGACTACGAGCCGGAGGGGTACGCGACGGCGAACCTCGTGCGGGTGGACATCCTGATCAACCAGACGCCGGTCGACGCCTTCTCGACGATCGTCTACCGCGGATCGGCCGAGGTGTACGGGCGCAAGATGGCCGAGAAGCTGCGCGAGCTCATTCCCCGCCAGCTGTTCGACGTGCCGATCCAGGCGGCCATCGGCGGGCGCATCGTGGCCCGTGAGACGGTGAAGGCCAAGCGCAAGGACGTCCTGGCCAAGTGCTACGGCGGCGACATCACGCGCAAGCGCAAGCTCCTCGAGAAGCAGAAAGAGGGCAAGAAGCGCATGAAGAACATCGGGCGCGTCGAGGTACCCCAGGAGGCCTTCATCTCGGCGTTGCGGCTGGGGGACGACTAGAGGACGGGATTTCGAGCGGGCCGTTATGGGTGTATTCGGCCTAGGTCTTGACATTCAGGGCCAAATGTCAAGAACGGCCGCCTATGCACCCCACTTCTTCGCCCGGACCTTGGTATCCCTGCACGCGTTGATCATGGGCAGTCGGAGGTGGCCCCGTCCCGCCGCATACAACAGCCTGGTCCCAAGGCGCGCACGGGGCCGGGCGCCTGGCACTCGGTAGACTTGAGTGCCAGATCCGCCCATGACGCCCAACGCTGACTCCGCTCCGCATTTCGACGACCTCGGGGACTCCGAGCTCAACGTCCGTCGCGCCGCCATCTTGGAGGCGGTGGTGAGCCAGTACATC
>DASXBZ010000019.1:0-7522 GCA_036491435.1 Acidimicrobiales bacterium | reverse complement strand
TGTCGCGTTCAAGTTCGGCGTCAGACACGTCCAGGTGCGCAACATTCTCACGACTCTCGCATCGTGGGTCGTGCGTCCATTCGCTCGGCTGCGATCAAAGCCAGTGGGGGACCCCGTTGCTGCGATGGCACGCTGGATCGGGTCTCTAAGGTCATTGCGTCCCAGCAGGGCTGATTGGAACACTGTTGGAGCTCTGTCACTGGGGAACTGGTTGACGGACGTCGGCGTCCTGGCGATGAGCATCCTGGCCTTGGGCGGACCAGTTCCCTGGCGGTCGCTCTTGCTTATCTACACATTGGCCATCCTGGTGGGCTCACTTGGGCTCACCCCCGGCGGATTGGGCCTCGTCGAGGGCACCCTCTGCGTCGGCTTGGTCGGTGCCGGTCTTCCTGCCGCCCTGGCGCTGGGAGCGGTCCTGCTGTACCGGCTCGTGAGCTTTTGGCTCGTGATGTTTGCTGGGTGGGCGGTTCTCCTGTTCCTGCGCCTTCGCCGCATTCCCCGGCACATGGCGATCGCCAGGAGCTTGGCCTCGTGACGAGTCCTCGAAACCGACACCAACTCGGCCCGGGAACGCCCGCGAATGGGTCCGACGCCCGCGAACGCGGGGCTCAAGCACCCCGTCCGCGCTGGACCTGGCCTCTCGTGATCGGTGTCGGCGCAGCTCTTCTCTTCGTTCGCTCACTGGGAACCGGAGGTTCCCAGACCCGTGTCCTGACGTACTCCGGATTTCTCTCTCGCGTGCAGGCCAACCATGTGAGGTCGGCAGCCATCGATCCGGCCGGCGCTGTATCAGGCAGCTTGACCAACGGGACGCACTACTCGAGCCAGATCCCGGCGGCCCTCTCTGACCCGCAACTGTCGAACCTGCTCCGGACCCACCACGTGACCATAAGCGGCGTTGCGCCGCAGGCAAGCCTTGCTGGCATCGTGGTGTCGCTGCTACCGGTGCTCCTCCTTGTCGCCCTGTTTGTCTGGATCGGGCGCCGAGGTCTGCGACAAGCCACGAGCGGCATCGCGGGTATCGCTGGCTCGAAGGCAAAGCTGTACGACGAAGAACGTCCCACCACGCGCTTCTCCGACGTGGCCGGCTACCAAGCCGCCAAGAGGGAGGTCGCCGAAGTCGTCGATTTCCTGAAACATCCAGAGAAGTACGCGGGCGCCGGTGCGACCGGGCCTCGTGGCGTGCTCATGGTTGGACCTCCGGGAACGGGAAAGACGCTGCTCGCACGAGCGGTCGCGGGTGAAGCAGAGGTTCCGTTTTTCGCACTCACCGGCTCGAGCTTTGTGGAGCTATTCGTCGGTGTCGGCGCTTCACGGGCTCGCGCCGTCTTCGACGATGCGCGGAAAAGAGCACCGTCGATCATCTTCATCGATGAAATCGATGCAATAGGACAACGACGGGGCGGATCCGTCTTTTCAAACGATGAACGCGAGCAGACCTTGAACCAGCTACTCGCCGAGATGGACGGGTTCGATCCTAAGACCGGCGTGGTGGTCATGGCAGCCACCAACCGACCCGAAATCCTTGACCCTGCACTCTTGCGTCCCGGCCGATTCGACCGCCAGGTAGAGATCTCGCTGCCGAATCAGGTGGAGCGGGTCGCGATCTTGGCAACGCATGCGAGGAGCAAGCACCTGTCGACGGACGTAGACCTCACCGTCGTCGCACGCGGGACGCCTGGGTTCTCCGGAGCCGATCTCGCAAATCTAGTGAACGAGGCCGCAATCAACGCCGTTCGCCACGACCGCGATGTCATCTTCGAGGCCGATCTCGACGATGCGCGCGACCGCATCCTGCTTGGTTCCCGCGATTCCTCCAACGCGCTTCTTCCTGGCGAAAAGCGGGCCGTTGCAATCCACGAAGCCGGACACGCGCTCGTCGCGCTGTGCTCTGAGCACTCGGATCCCGTGGCCAAAGTGACGATCCTGCCTGCGGGTCAATCTTTGGGAGCAACCCAACAGCTCCCGACGGACGAGCGGCATCTGTATTCGGAGTCTTATCTGCGCGATTCGCTCGCCGTGCGCCTCGGAGGCCGAGCGGCCGAGCTCCTTGTGCTCGGAGAGGCCTCGACTGGAGCCTCCAACGACCTGGCGAGCGCAACAGACTTGGCCGTCCGCATGGTCCGTGACTGGGGCTTCTCTCCGCGATTAGGTCCCGTCGGCCTAGGACTCAGTGGCCCGGGGTACTTGGGTCAAACGCCGAACGGGACCCGGTCCTACGCCGAGGGAACGCAGCTCGTGATCGATGAAGAGGTCAGTCGTCTTTTGGCAGAAGCGGCGGACCGCGCTGGATCGATCCTTATCGAGCGGCGCCAGGCACTTGATGCGGTAATCGATCTCCTTCTCGAGCGAGAGACGGTCAGCGGAACCGAATTGATGGACGTGGTGCGCCGCTCCGTCGAGGCCCAGAGCGTTGCGACCACTAGCTGAGCGACAGCGTCAATAAGACCCCGACAACGTAACCCTCGTCGCTATCACTCTTCAGTGGCGCGGAGTTCGCTGCGCCTCCTCCACCTCGTTGCAAAGGAGAACCATGACGACGCAGCTGTTCTTTAACGATCGCGACACGCTGTCTCGACGAACACCTGAACCCGCGCACGACGCCTCGCATGCCGCCACTGCGGTAATCCTGCGTGCCACGGCCATCGTGTTGCTTGTGGCCATCGCGGTCATCCACATCGTGCAAATAGTTCCGACCTTCCAGGCCACGCCTGCGCTTGGCGTAGCCTTCATCCTTCTCATCGCCGGTGCGGTCGTCGCCGGAGGATGGCTGGTCAAAGAACGCCGGACCGCCTTTCACCTTTGGCTCCCTGTTGCGGGACTCGGCGCGGCGGCCTTGCTCGGCTACGGATTCACGCGACTGTTCAACACCCCGTTGGACAGAGTTGATGTTGGCAACTGGTCGTGCGAGTTGGGAATGGCGGCACTTTTCGTGGAAGGGATACTGGTCGCGATTGCCCTCTATGCGATTGCTCTGCATCTCCGCACAACTGAACAGCGATCCGCAAATGCCTATTCCGAGATCCGGATCAAGGCCAATGGGCAAAGGAACACAACGAACTCCGTCGACGTTGGCGGAACTCCGCGGTCAGTTGGGTCGGCGCCAGCGTCACGGTTCGACAGCGCCTGAGCTGTCGTAGAGCCACGCTTTAAAGGAGATCTCCAAGCTGTAGCCGTCTGGGTCCAGGATGTTCGAGGCGTAATAACGGGAACCGAACTGGGGCCTCATCCCCGGGCCTCCATTGTCCTTGCCGCCATGACGCAACGCCGCGTGATAAGCGTCCTGGACCGCCAGCTGACTTAGAGCGGTGAATGCTACGTACAGCTCTGGGAAACTACTGCTTGTTTTCTTCAGCCAGAAGCCGGGGCTATCGCCCCCAAACCCGTAAAGATCCGGCCAACCGGCCTGCGCCTTGAAGTCCCACCGATGCGCAAAGCCGAGACGCGTGAGTCCCGCCCCGTAGAAGTCGAGCGATCTTTTGATATCTGTGACAGGAAGATAGATGTGATCAATCATGTACACCTCCGTTTTATGGCCTAACCAGTGAGCTGGTGGTGCGATCTCTTTGGGGAGAGCCTGAGGCGAAGCTGGCTCATGCCGGCAGATGAATCAGTACGGACTGGGCTGGTTGGCGATGATCGTAAGGCTCGTGATCTTCTCGTCACAGATTCCGAAGTAGCTGGTGAGGACCAGCTCGTCGGGCAGGTTCGTCTTGTCGTAGGTCCCGTCGATGCGCGCACGGACGATGATGTCGCCGTAGTGGTCGAGGACCTCGCGGACCTCCATGGTGACGTGGTCTCCGACCATCTCCTTGGCCATGAAGGCACGGATCGCATCGGTGCCCCACATCTCCCGGCTGACGTCGTTGACGTAGGCATCGGGGGTGAACGCAGCCACGATCCGGTCTAGGTCGAAGTCGTTGACAGCTGCGACGAAGTCGGCGACGACACCTCGAAGTTCGGTGGCAACAGGCATGGCTTCCTCCCTTACTCTCATCGGCCCCTCTGGCCGACAAGCCCACCTTGGAGGATGCCCTCAGAGGAGAGTCAAGGGGATTCCTACCGGTTGACTCTCCCCCTACTGGAGGGTCGAGACTGGGTACATGGCTGGCTCGTTGACGATCGGCGACTTCTCGCGAGTCACCTTTCTCAGCGTGAAGACCCTGCGCCACTACCACCGGGTGGGGTTGCTCGAACCCGCGGACGTCGATCCGGTCACCGGCTACCGCCGGTACACCACCCTCCAGATCCCGGTCGCGCAGGTGATCCGGCGGTTCCGGGATCTTGGCATGCCGCTCGACGACATCGGCTCAGTGCTGCGGGCTCCCGATCAGACGACTCGGTCCGAGCTCATCGCGGCCCACCTCACGCGCTTGGAGGAGACCCTGGCCGAGACGCAGCGCGCCGTGGCCTCCCTGCGCGAGTTGCTCGAACACCCTTCCCTCTCCGCGGTGATCGAGCACCGTCGGATACCGCCGACCCAGTCCGCCGCCATCACGTCCACGGTGGAGATCGGGGATTTACCGGCCTGGTATCAGGGCGCAATGGGTGAGATTCAGGGGACCCTCTCGGCACAGGGCATCGTTGCCTCGGGGCCTCCCGGCGGCATCTACGCGTACGAGCTGTTCACCGAGGAACGCGGCAATGCCACTCTCTTCTTCCCCGTGACGGACGGGGTCCGGCCGGTGGGGCGTGTCGGACCGATCTGGGTGCCGGGGGCAGAGCTTGCCGTCATTGTCCATACCGGCTCCCACGACGACGTGGACCGCTCGTACGGCGCACTGGCTGCGTACGTGAGCGAACACGCCCTCGCGGTGGACGGTCTGATCCGCGAGTACTACTTGGTCGGACCGCCGGACAACGATGACGAGTCGACCTGGACGACCGAGATCTGCTGGCCCATCTTCGACACCGCCAAAGGAGTCGGTTGAGTCGCCTCAGGTGGAGCTATCACGCTGGGGTCTCTGAGGTTCACATCAGCAGATTGGGAACGCGCCGGACTTTGCCACAGGAGTGCGGATCGCTCGGGGGCCGCCGAGCATTTCCATGACATCCGGCGCGAATGAGCCGGACGACCCTCGAACTTGCCATGCGCATCGTCCCCGTGCAGTTAGGGGATCTACGTGGCGCATGTGCGGTGGGGCGCCCGGCTCACTCGGTGAACCAAGTCTCCTGGGGTCATGAGACCCCGATTGGATCAATACATAGGTTGCGACCGGATGGCCGGAAGCCCATCGGGCCCCGGCCATCCGGTCGATGCTAGATCCGTTAGGTGACGACGATCCCAGCTGCGGCAGCACCGGCTGGCAGCGGCACCGAGGGCAGCTGCGTGAGGCTCGTGCCGTTCACGGCGAAGACGCCGATCTGGTCGGCCTTGCTCTCATCGACCCAAAGGGTCTTGCCGGCGGGGCCGAGGCGGAGGTCGACCGCGCCGACCCCTGCCTGGGCCGACACCGGCGTGTTACCGGCCAGCGTCAGCGCGCCGTTGGGGCCGATCGAGTAGCTGGAGACGGTGCCGGACCCTGTGTTGACTGCGAAGAGTGCCGTCCCACTGGTGTTGACATCGACCCAACAGGTTCCCGACTGCCCGTTGGCAAACGGAGTGGGAGAGACGGTCGACAGCGTCCCGTCGCCGGCGGCGACGAAGGACGACACCGAGCCCTGTCCCGCTCCTTGGTGGGCGTTCGAGACGAAGAGCTGGCTCGGATTGGCCGGGTTGAACTCGCTTCCGAAGGGTCCCGCGGCCTGCGCCGCGAAAGGTGACGCCGCTGCGGCGGTCAGCAGCCCGTTAGAGCCGACGCTAAAGCTGTCGATCAGGAACGTGCCGGCAACCGTGCCGATCCGGGTGCCGATCAGGTTGGCGCCGGTGGAGTTGAACGCCACGTCCCCAGGCAGAGAGTTGTTCGGCAGGGCAATGGTCGAGCCCGCGAGGGGATCGAGGCGTCCGCTTGGACTGAGAGTGAAACCGGTGTAGTTGGAGTCCGTGGGTCCTGCGTTCGCCACGTACACGAGGTTGCCGTGAATGGCGATGCTCACCGGGTTAGTGCCGTCGGACGAGACCACCCCGCCGGGCAGCGACTTGAGGGTGCCGTCCTGCTCGACTCGCAGCACGGAAATCTGGTTGCTGCCAGCATCCACCGCCACGACGAACTTCCCGTCGGGCGTGATCTGGAGGGCTCCCTGCGACGCCAGGCCGGAGCCCGTTCCGGTTCCTCCGGCGACGAACGGGGACCCGGCCAGCGGGGTCAGGGTGGCATCGGCGTGACGGGCAAAGCCGGCGATCGTGTTGACGCCGGTCGTGTTGTCGTTGACGTACACGTTGCCCACAACGGGTGATGTCGTTGTTGGCGAGGCGCCGGCGACGGCAGGAGCAATCGCCAGTCCAAGGCCGGCGAGGGCGGCCGAACAGACGGCCATTTGTTTGACTCTGGGGAGTTGATGACGCATTGGGGTTGGGACCTCCGTGGTCGAGGGGCTAGTTGTTTCGCCATGTACAGTCCGCCAGCCAAGACAACCGTTACAGGAAAGTTCGTAATTTTCGCCGACTTCGTGCCACGAACGCATTGGTGCAAAGGCATGGACTCGCGCGCGTTCGCGAGCAGGAGATTGACGAGGCTGGACTTCTGGAACGCCTGCGGGCCGGCGACGAGGAGGCCTTCGTCGCCTTGATAGAGCAACACCACCAGGTCATGGTCCGTCTGGCCCGTTCTTACGTTCCGAGCGAATCGGTCGCCGAGGATGTCGTCCAGGAGACCTGGCTGGCTGTGCTTCGAGGTCTCCCTTCCTTCGAGGGCCGCTCTTCGGTGAAGACGTGGCTCTACGCGATCCTTTTGAATCGAGCGCGAACGGCCGGCCCGAGAGAGCGCATACACGTCCCGATCAAGGACCCGGAGCGGGCGGTAGATCGAGGGCGATTCAACCGAGACGGGTCCTGGTCCGACCCACCGGCTCATTGGGCGGACGAGGTCGAGGATCGAGTGCGGGCGGAGCGAATGTCCAAATCCATCCGGGTCGCCATCGATCAGCTTCCCTCTCCTCAGCGGGATGTGCTGACTCTTCGTGATGTGGAGGGATTGACTGCGGCCGACGCCTGCCAGATCCTGGGCCTGGGACAAGGTCACCAACGAGTGCTCTTACACCGTGCCCGGAGCCGTCTCCGTAGTGCTCTCGAAGCCGAATTCGGGGAGGATGGGGCGTGAGAGTGTTCCGACGGCGACCCCTCTCTTGCCAGGAGATGGTCGAGCTCGTCACCGACTATGTCGAGGGTTGTCTTTCATGGAGGGACAGGCGCAGGTTTGAATCGCATCTGTCTGGGTGTGACAACTGCACTGAATACCTCCATCAGATGCGCGCGATGATTGAGCTGACGGGATCGCTCGCGGGCGACGATCTGAACCCCGCCCGGCAGGGTGAGCTGCTCGTACTGTTCCGTCGATGGTGTCTCGAGTCTCCGTGAGTCCATGTGCACGCGGTCCTGGACGACCCACCCCGTATGGGAGTCACCCCATGCGTCCGACCGAAA
>DASXBZ010000018.1:0-30802 GCA_036491435.1 Acidimicrobiales bacterium | reverse complement strand
TGCCGCTCCTCGATCGAACCCACGAAGAACGTCTGCGTGTCGTCCTCGTCGTCGCCCTCGTAGCGCAACGTCACCGTGCTGCCGAGCGAGATCGACCCGTCGTCCGGCCCGGACTCGTCGACGATCTCGACCGTCTTGAGCATGGCCTGCAGCTGGCGGATCCGCGACTCCATCTTCCCTTGGGAGTCCTTGGCGGCGTGGTAGTCGCCGTTCTCGCTGAGGTCGCCCAGCGCCCGTGCCGACTCGATCGCCTGGGCGATCTCGACGCGCCCCCGGGTGGTCAGATCCTCGAGCTCGGCCGTCAGACGGTCGTAGGTGGCCTGGGTCAGCTTGGACGTTTCGGTCTGGTTGGCGGGAGCGTTGGTCACGGCGTGTCCTTCGGAAAGCGGGCGTGCGGGCGGTGCGAGGTCAGGCACCGCGGCTGCGTCCACCAGGCTAATGCTCCCCGGACGACCCTGGTTTCGCCGTGCACCCTCTGTTGACGGGGCCTCCCCACCTGCGAGAGACTGGGGTGACTATGCGCCGTCCCGAGCACTTCGTAGGCATTATTCATTAGGCGCGCCACCTCCCCGCGCGCCTTCGACCGTCCACAATGTGGGCGGTTTTTCAATTTCCGCCAGCTTCGGCAGCGGGCGCAGAGGGGGCGGCCCGGCGGCGGGGCATCCTGGGGACGAACGAGCAGACGACGAAAGGACACAGAGGAACGTGGGCACGGCCAGCACCAGGCATCGGGTCGCCGTCATCGGCGGCGACGGCATCGGGCCGGAGGTCTGTGCCGAGGCGCTCAAGGTGGTCGCCGCGGCCGGCGTCGATCTGGACGCCACCGAGTTCGAGCTCGGGGCGGCCCGGTACCTGCGGGACGGGGTCGTCCTGCCGGACGAGACCCTCGCCGAGCTCCGCGGCTACGACGCCATCCTCCTCGGCGCGGTGGGCCCGCCGGTCGGCGACACGTCCGTCCCGCCGGGGACCCTCGAGCGCGGCATGTTGCTGCGGCTCCGCTTCGAGTTGGACCTCTACGTGAACCTGCGGCCGTTCACCGGAGCGCCCGGCTCCATCGCCGAGGGCGCCGACTTCGCCGTGGTGCGTGAGAACACCGAGGGCACCTATGCGGGCGAGGGTGGCTTCCTCCGCAAGGGCACTCCGAACGAGGTCGCCACCCAGGGCTCGGTCAACACCCGCATGGGCGCCGAGCGATGCGTCCGGTTCGCGTTCGAACTGGCCGGACGGCGCAACAACCGTCTCACGCTCGTGCACAAGACGAACGTGTTGACGTTCGCCGGCGACCTGTGGAGCCGGACGGTCGCAGAGGTCGCCGCCGACTACCCGGACGTCTCGTGGGACTACAACCACGTCGACGCCGCCTGCATCTACCTCGTGGAGCAACCCAAGCGCTACGACGTCATCGTGACCGACAACCTCTTCGGCGACATCATCACCGACCTCGCGGGTGCCGTCGCCGGTGGCATCGGGTTCGCCGCGTCCGCCAACCTCAACCCCGCCCGCACCGGCCCCTCCCTCTTCGAGCCCGTCCACGGCGCCGCCCACGACATCGCCGGGCAGGGCGTCGCCAACCCACTGGCCGCGATCCACTCCGCCGCCTTGATGCTCGAGCACCTGGGCGAGGCCGACGCCGCCGCACGCATCCTCAAGGCCGTCACCGCCCAGGTCGATTCCATGTCAACCTCCTCCGAACAGCTGTCCACGTCCGCCGTGGGCGACGCGATCGCAGAAAGGCTCTAGCCCAAATGCCCATCACCACCACCGAGAAGATCTGGATGGACGGCGAGCTCGTCGACTGGGCGGACGCCACCGTGCACGTGCTCACGCACACCATGCACTACGGCTCGGGTGTCTTCGAGGGGATCCGGGCGTACCCGACGAGCCGCGGCGTGGCCGTCTTCCGCTTGGGCGACCACATCCGCCGGTTGTTCGCGTCAGCCAAGGTGTTCATGATCGACGTGCCCTTCACGGTCGACCAGATCATCGACGCCTGCCGTCTGACCGTGCGCGTCAACGGGATGAACGACGGCTGCTACATCCGCCCTCTCGTCTTTCTCGGCTACGGCGAAATGGGCCTGAACCCGCTGCCCTGCCCGGTCAATGTCTCGGTGGCCTGCTGGCCCTGGGGCACGTACCTGGGTGACGAGGGCGTGGCCAACGGCGTCTCGGTCAAGATCAGCTCGTGGCGCCGCCACGACCCCAACGCGGTGCCCACCGCCGCAAAAGGGACCGGCATGTACGCGAACTCGTCGCTGGCGAAGGTCGAGGCCCTCAAGGCGGGCTACGACGAGGCCATCCTGCTCGCGCCGAACGGCAAGGTCAGCGAGTGCACCGGCGAGAACGTGTTCATCGTGCGCGACGGCGTCCTCGTGACGCCGCCGACCTCCGACGCCGGCGCCCTGGCCGGCATCACGCAGAACTCGGTCGAGACCATCGCGCGCGACATGGGGTACAAGGTCGAGCACGAGCACATTGTCCGCACCGACCTGTACCTGGCCGACGAGGCCTTCCTGACCGGCACGGCGGCCGAGGTGGTCCCGATCCGGGCCGTCGACGACCGCGAGATCGGCACGGGCAAGCCCGGCAAGATCACCAAGGAGATCCAGCAGACCTACTTCGCCACCGTGCGCGGCGAGGTCGACCAGTACAAGGAATGGCTGGACTATGTCGACTGAGACGGAGAGCCACAGCCACGGTGGCGTGCAGCACACGCACGCCCACGGCCACACCGCGCACGCGCACGACTACGAGATGCCCGAGCTCCCTGAGGCCGTCGACATCTTCGACACCATCCTCCGTGACGGGAGCCAGCAAGAGGGGCTCTCGCTGACGGTCGACGACAAGCTGCGCGTCGCCGAGCAGCTCGACCACCTCGGCGTCAGCTACATCGAGGGCGGCTGGCCTGGCGCCAACCCCAAGGACGTCGAGTTCTTCGAGCGGGCCAAGAAGGAGCTGAACCTGAGCACGGCCACGCTCGTCGCCTTCGGTTCGACGCGGCGCGCCGGTGTCGAACCGGAGAAGGACGCCGTCCTGGCCAACCTCATCGAGGCCGGGGCGCCGGTCGCTTGCATCGTCGCCAAGTCATGGGACCGCCACGTGGCGGAGGCCCTGCGCACGTCGCTCGACGAGGCGGTGGCCATGGTCGCCGACTCGGTGCGCTATCTCCGTGAGCACGATCTGCGCGTCTTCCTCGATGCGGAGCACTTCTTCGACGGCTTCCGCCGCAACCCGGAGTTCGCGCTCTCCGTCCTGTCCGCCGCAGAGGAGTCCGGAGCCGAGGCGCTCGTGCTGTGCGACACCAACGGCGGCTCGTTGCCCGACGACGTCGGCGCGGCGGTGGCGGCCGTGCGTGCCCGTACCAGCGCCCAGCTCGGGATCCACTGCCACAACGACGCCGGCTGTGCTGTGGCGAACTCGTTGGTCGCCGTACAGGCCGGCGCCACCCAGGTGCAGGGGTGCATCAACGGCTACGGCGAGCGCGCCGGCAACACGGACCTTTCGGCTGCGATCCCCAACCTCTCGCTCAAGCTCAACATCCGCACGATTCCCTCCGAGCGGCTCGAGCTGCTGACGCCGGTGGCGCACCACATCGCAGAGTTGGTGAACATCGCGCCGAACCCGCAGCAGCCTTACGTCGGCAACTCGGTCTTCGCGCACAAGGGTGGCCTCCATGCCAGTGCTGTCGCGCGCAGCGCCGACCTGTACGAGCACGTCGTGCCCGACACCGTCGGCAACGGCACCCGCGTCGTCGTGTCCGAGATGGCGGGTCGTTCGACCTTGGCCATGAAGGCGGCAGAACTCGGGCTCGACCTCGATGGGGAGGTCATCGGCCGGGTCCTCGACGAGCTGAAGCACCTCGAGCACGAGGGCTATCACTTCGAGGTCGCCGACGGCTCGCTCGAGCTCCTGCTGCGCCGGGCCACCGGGTGGACCGCGGACTACTTCACCGTGGAGTCGTTCCGGGTCATCACCGATCACGACGCCCGCGAGGCGGAGGAGGCGGCGACGTCGCCCTCGGCAGCGGTCCCCGGAATGACGACCGAGGCCACCGTCAAGGTGCACGTCGGCGGGGAGCGGATCGTCGCCACCGCCGAAGGCAACGGACCGGTCAACGCACTCGACGGGGCGCTGCGGGGCGCCATCGGCGCGAAGTTCCCGGCCCTCGACCACATCCACCTCACCGACTACCGAGTCCGGGTGCTCGACACCGGTCGCGGCACCGGTGCCGTGACCCGAGTCCTGGTCGATTCGACCGACGGCGAACGGACGTGGACGACGATCGGCGTGTCGGAAAACATCATTGAGGCGAGCTGGCAGGCGCTCTACGATTCGATCGTCTTCGGGCTGCTCCACGCCGCGTAGGCGTCGGCGACCACGGGGCGGCACGGGACGGGGGAGGTGCGTGTGAGCTTGGGGATCCGTAACGCATGACGGTGTTCAGCCGCCTCTCGGCGCGGCTCGTCAAGCTGCCCGCGCCGCAAACGACGAACATCTCCGTCGAGCGCGACCTCGCCGCCAAGATGCCCGACGGCACCGTGCTCCTGGCGGATCGGTGGTACGCGACTGATGCTCCGGGCGGGCGACCGACGGTGTTGATCCGCACGCCGTACGGGCGGACTCTCATGGGCCCGCTGGGCCGGCTCTATGCGGAACGCGGCTATCAGGTGGTGATCCAGAGTTGCCGCGGCACGTTCGGGTCGGAGGGCGATTTGGTGCCGGTGCGCCACGAGCAGGCGGACGGGCACGCGTCGCTCGAGTGGGTCGCGTCCCAGCCGTGGTTCGACGGTCGCCTCGCCATGTGGGGTGCCAGCTATCTCGGGATGACGCAATGGGCGATCGCAGAGGATCCACCCGACTTCGTCAAGGCACTGAATCTTCAGGTCACCGCGTCGAAGTTCGGCGACGCGATCGTGTACCCCGGCGGATCCTTCGCGCTCGAGATGGCCCTTTGCTGGCTCTATCAGATGAAGTACCAGGAATCCGGTCTGGGCACGATCGTGCGCAAGCAGCTGGGTGCGAACCGCGTCCTCTCCCGCACGGCCGACTTGCTGCCGCTCGGCACGTGCGACACGGCGACCCTCGGGGAGATCTCGCCCGTGTTCCAAGACTGGCTCGAGCACAACGTGCCGGGCGATCCGTGGTGGGACGAGGTCGAATTCGGCCGCCGTCTCGACAAGGTCCCGCCCTCGAGCCTCGTCGGAGGCTGGTACGACCTCTTCCTGCCGGGGCAGGTCGCCGACTACGAGGCGTTGCGCCGGGCCGGCCGCTCGGCCCGGATCACGATCGGTCCCTGGAGACATTCGAGCCCCGGTCTCTTCGGGGAGGGGATCCGCGACGGGCTCGACTGGTTCAACCGGCAGCTGGGGGAGCGGCGCGGCAAGGAGCCGCGGGCACCCGTACGGGTCTACGTCATGGGTTCGGGGACATGGCAGGACTTCTCGCTGTGGCCGCCGGCGGGTGAGTCCCAGAGCTGGTACCTGGGCCGCTGGGGCACGCTCGGGACAGATCCCCCCGACGCCAGCGGGTCCGACCACTACCACTACAACCCGCACGACCCGACACCCGCAGTCGGCGGTGCTGGGCTCAATTTCGCGACCGCCGGCCGACGGGAGCAACGCCGACGGGAACACCGCCACGATGTCCTTACCTATACGAGCCCCGTTCTCACCGAGGACCTGACC
Source organism: Acidimicrobiales bacterium (assembly GCA_036491435.1). Classification (GTDB taxonomy): domain Bacteria; phylum Actinomycetota; class Acidimicrobiia; order Acidimicrobiales; family RAAP-2; genus Bog-473. Next base: position 25,121 of record DASXBZ010000018.1, on the reverse strand, counting down.
GTCGTCGGCCCGCTCACGGCGACACTCTTCGTACGTTCGTCACTCCAGTACACCGATTTCTTCGTCCGGCTGTGCGACGTGACCGAGAAAGGCAAGTCGTACAACGTGAGCGATGGCATCGTTCGCCTGTCGGCCGAATCGGTCGAGAAGGACGAGGACGGCGTGATCCGGCTGGGCATCTCCATGTGGCCGACGGCCAACACGTTCCGCGCCGGCCACAGGATCCGTCTCCAGGTCTCGAGCGGCGCGCATCCCCTCTACGCCCGGAATGCCGGAACCGGCGAGCCGCTGGTGAGTGGGACCAATCTCCGTTCGGCCGATCAGGAAGTGTTCCACGACGCCACGCGGCCGTCGTCCATCACACTGCCCGTCGTGCACCTGATGACGGAGGAACCGCTCTCGTAAATGGGGCCGTCCGGACGACCTCGGCTAGTCTCCGCCCATGACCCAGCCCACCTTCGTGCCGATCGCGGAGGCCGACCAGGTCCGTCCCGCTCGCCACATGCACGTCCCGGGATCGTGGACCACCTCGCGCCCGGCAGAGCTCACGGTGCCCGAACACCCTCGGGGTCGGGGCATGGGCACGCCGGGTCCCGACTCGGGGTTCGCCCTGCGGCTGGCGCACCGGTTCGAGCACGAGCTGAAGCTGGAGCAGGGTGAGACGGAACACGATGTCGCGCTGGGTGTCGCGTTGATCGCGTCGAAGCGTGCGGCGCTGTTCGGCCGGGCTCCCTCGGTCTACGACGTGCGCCTCGCCCTGAATCTGTTTGGGTTTCTCGACGACGCACCAGCCGAGCTCAAGGCGTCGCGCCGTGCCGCGTTCTCGTCCATCTCCCATGACTACGTCGCGCAGCGCAGCCTGGTCGACTCCATCGACGAGGACACCCTCCGCCTGACCCCTGAGGACGCGCGCTTCAAGGGCGGTGCTGTCGCCGCATAATTGGCGCATCCCGTGGCGGCCGTGGACGTACCCCGAGCCATCGACCGGCTCGAAATCGAGGCCGGCGGCTTCACCTTCACCGGGCGTGCCTGTGGACGCCGCGAAGGGCGGCGGGTCTTGTGCCTGCACGGCTTCCCACAGACCTCCTGGGCCTGGCGCGACCAGCTCTGGGCTCTCGGGCACGCCGGCTACCGCGCCGTCGCGCCCGATCAACGCGGTTACTGCGGCGGGGCGCGGCCGTCCGAAGCGAGCGACTACGGCACCGAGCACCTCATCGGGGACGTGATCGCAGTGGCGGACTCCATGAAGATGGAGCGCTTCGACCTCGTGGGGCACGACTGGGGCGGCCTGTTGGCCTGGATGGTGGCGGAGCGGCTCCCCGATCGGGTCCGGTCGCTCAGCGTCGTCTCCACGCCGCATCCGCTGGCAGTGCAGCACGCGCTCTCGGCCGGCGACCAGGCGCAGGCTGCTCGCACCGCCACGACGGCGTCATTGCTGGAACCCGACGTACCGGAACGCCTGCTGCTCGGTCCCGGGGGCGACGGCAGCGGCCTGAAGCGCATGCTGCGCGAGACGGGTCTCGACAACGAGGATGCAGAGATGTACGCCGCCGCGCTGAGCGAGCCCGGGGCGTTGACCGCGGCCCTGAACTGGTACCGGGCCATGGATCCGAGCGCGCTGGCGAACCTCGAGCCGGTGCGGGTCCCCACGATGTACGTCTGGTCGACCGGGGACGCGGCGATCGGTCGCGTGGCGGCGGAGGCGACCCGGGAGCATGTGCACGGGCCGTACAGGTTCGAGGTGCTCGAGGGCGTGTCGCACTGGGTCCCCGAGACCGCGTCCGAGCAGTTGTCCGATCTCCTGCTCCGGCACCTCGCCTCGACCTGACACCGAGTCGGACCCACGTTGGGCGCAGGCCGGGGCTCTGCGAGACTAAGCGGGTGAGCGATTCGATCCCCGCCTTCGCCCTGACCGACGTTCAGCGTGAGTTCCGAGAGACCCTGCGTACTTTCTGCGAAGAGAAGGTGGCGCCGCACGCGGCCGAGGTGGACCGCAACGCAGAGTTCCCGTGGAAATCGTTCGAGGCGTGCAAGGAGATGGAGCTGCAGGCGCTCGGGATTCCCGAGGCCTACGGGGGAGCGGGTGCCGACGCGGTCACGCAAGCCATTGCGATCGAGGAGCTCGCCCGCGTGTGCGGCTCGACGTCGCTGACCATCATCATCTCGAAGCTCTCCATGTTGCCGGTGATGAATTGGGCCAGCGACGAGCTCAAGGAGAACTATCTGCCGCGGGTCGCCACCGGCGAGATCCAGGCCAGCTACTGCCTGTCCGAGCCCGATGCCGGAAGCGACGTGGCGGCCATGAGGGCCCGAGCGATGCGCGACGGCGACGTCTACATCCTCAACGGCACCAAGTACTGGATCAGCAACGCAGGAATCTCCGACGTCTACGTCGTCTTCGCCAAGACCGACCCCGACGCCGGCGCGCGGGGGGTCACGTGCTTCCTCGTCGAGAAGGAGTGGGGCATCCAGGTGCCTAAGCTCGAGGACAAGCTCGGCATGCGGGGCAGCCCGACGGGGGAGGTCCTGCTCGAGGACGTCCGGGTGCCGGTCTCGCACCGAATCGGCGAGGAGGGCCAGGGCTTCACGATCGCCATGCACACGTTGGATCGGAGCCGGCCCGGCATAGGGTCCCAGGCGGTCGGCCTCGCGCAGGGTGCCATCGACACGGCGGGGGCGTACATGAAGCAGCGGCAGGCGTTCGGCGGGCCCATCGCCGACCTGCAGGGCCTGCGCTTCATGCTGGCCGACATGGCCATGCGCAGCGAGGCCGCCCGCGCGCTCGTCTACCGCGCCTGCGCGATGGTCGACAGTGACCCCTACGACGAGCTCACGAAGTTCGGCGCGATGGCGAAGGCCTTCGCTTCCGATGCCGCCATGGCGATCACGCTCGACGCCATCCAACTCCTCGGTGGTTACGGCTACACGAAGGACTTCCCGGTCGAGCGCTTCATGCGCGACGCCAAGGTGACCCAGATCTACGAGGGGACCAACCAGGTCCAGCGCGTCGTCATCGCCCGTGAGGTGCTGAAGAACCTGTAGGTGGAGGTGTCCGGCGGGACGGAGTTGGCGCCCGGCGACCAGGCCCAGGCAGACTTCGGGGGGCCCGGTGCTAAAGTTAGAACAGGTTCTAAATTTCGCCCAAGCAGGGCAGCCGGCCCGAGGCCGGGAGTCGCAGGAGGAAGGTCCGTCATGGCGCAGCCGGTAATCATCGAGGCGGTCCGCACGCCGATCGGGAAGCGCAACGGGTGGCTGTCGGGCCTGCGCGCGGCCGACATCCTCGGCGCGGCGCAGACCGAGGTCGTCAAGCGGGCGGGCATCGACCCCGCATCGGTCGGGCAGGTGTTCGGCGGGTGCGTGACCCAGGCCGGCGAGCAGGGTTTCAACGTGACGCGCACGTCGTGGCTGCTGGCCGGGCTGCCCTACGACGTGGCGGCGACGACGATGGACTGCCAGTGCGGGTCGTCGCAGCAGGCCAACCACATGGCGAACAACCTCATCGCCGCCGGCGGGGCTGACACGACCATCGGGTGCGGCGTCGAGACCATGAGCCGTATCCCGCTCGGTGCGAACGCGTCGGCGCCGGGCGTCGGACGGGCCATGCCCGAAGACCTGCCCTACGACATGCCGAGCCAGTTCGAGGCGGCGGAGCGCATCGCCAAGAAGCACGGCATCAGCCGCGAGGACGTCGACGCGTTCGGCCTGGCGTCGCAGGAGAAGGCGGCCCGTGCGGTGGCCGAGGACCGGTTCGCCCGGGAGATCTTCGCCATCGAGGCGCCGATCGTCGGCGAAGAGGGACCGCGGGGCGAGCACAACGGCGAGAAGATGGTCGTCAGCAAGGACCAGGGGCCGCGCGATACGACGCTCGAGGGCCTGGCCAAGCTGAAGCCGGTGCTGCCCGAGGGCATTCACACGGCGGGGACGTCGTCGCAGATATCCGCCGGCGCGGCGGCGGTGCTGTGGATGTCCGAGGAGCGGGCCAAGGCCGAGGGCTTCAAGCCCCGGGCCCGGATCGTGGCGCAGGTGTTGGCCGGGTCCGACCCCTACTACCACCTCGACGGCCCGATCGTCGCGACCGAGAAGGTGTTGGCCAAGGCCGGGATGACGATGAAGGACATCGACCTCTACGAGGTGAACGAGGCGTTCGCGTCGATCGTGCTGAGCTGGGCCAAGGTGCACGACGCCGACATGGACAAGCTCAACGTGAACGGCGGGGCCATCGCATTGGGGCACCCCGTCGGCGCAACCGGGGCCCGGCTGATCACCACGATCTTGCACGAGCTCGAGCGGACCGACTCGACGTACGGGTTGGTGTCGATGTGCTGTGGCGGCGCGGTGGCGACGGGCACGATCATCGAGCGGCTGTAGGACGGAGACGGAGCGGGCTGGCGGTTCGCTCCGCCGACCGCGCATCGATCCATCCACCCAGTCACACCGGCGCCTACCTCTGGAGGGGACCGTGGCAGACATTTCGACCGAACACCTGACGTTCGAGCGCGACGGCGCAACGGCGATCGTGACGATGAACCGACCGGAGGCGAAGAACGCGCTGAGCCTGCCGATGCTGGTGGGCATGAAGGACGCCTGGGAGGAGATCGACGGCAACGACGACATCCGCTGCGCCATCCTCACGGGCGCGGGCGGGACGTTCTGTGCCGGTATGGACCTCAAGGCCATGGGCGGGAGCGACGCCGAGAAGTACCGGTCGCGGATGGACGAGGACCCCGACCTGCACTGGAAGGCGCTGCTGCGCCACTACGACGTGAAGAAGCCGCTGATCGCGGCCGTCGAGGGGTGGGCCGTGGCCGGCGGGACCGAGATCCTCCAGGCGACGCACATCCGGGTGGCCGGGGAGGGTGCGGTGTTCGGCGTCTTCGAGGCCAAGCGCGGGCTGTTCCCCCTGGGCGGCTCGACGGTGCGCTTGCGCCGCCAGATCCCCTACACCTTGGCCATGGAGCTGCTCCTGACGGCGCGTGAGGCGCCGGCCGAGGAGGCGCTGCGCATCGGGCTCATCGGCCACGTCGTGCCGAAGGGCAAGGCATTGGAAAGGTCGCTCGAGATCGCGTCGGTGATCAACGCGAACGGGCCCCTCGCGGTCGAGGCGATCCTGCGCAGCGTGCGTGAGACCGAGGGCATGTCGGAGGTCGACGGCTTGGCCCACGAGCTCGAGATCGGCTGGCCGGTCTTCTCGTCGAACGACGCGGCCGAGGGGCAGAAGGCCTTCGCCGAGAAGCGGCCGCCGAAGTACACGCGCACATGAGCGAAGAGCAGACCAGCTCCGTGCGTCGTGCCTTTGCCGGCGGCGAGAACCTCGACCCGGCTCCTGGCGCGGGCTTTCCCGGCGTCGACGGCGATGCGGTCACCGCAGCGAGCGACCTGCCACTCAACCAGGTGGCCGCCGCGTTGCGCCGCATCGGCGCAGTGACCATCGGACAGCCACTCGAAGACGACGAGGTGCAGGCGGCGGCGGCGCAGCTGGCAGCGGTGGCGGACCGGCTCGAAGCAGCCGCCGCGGACTCGAAGCTCGAGCGCAGAACGCCTCCACAGGCCGGATTCCCCGGCGTCCATCCGCAGGACCACTTTCCGACCAGCCCGATGATTGGGTACGCGAACCCGATCTCGCCGCCGGTCGAGGTGTGGGCGGTGTTGGGGGAGGACGGTCAACGCGAGATCCGCGGCCGGGTGACCTTCGACTACCCGTTCGAGGGCCCGCCGACCTGCGTCCACGGGGGAGTCATCGCAGAGCTCTTCGACGAGCTCCTCGGCTTGTCCAACATCTTGGCGGGCAAGGGTGCCATGACGGGCACCCTGACCATCCGCTACAGGCGCCCGACGCCGTTGCTGGCGCCGCTCGAACTGGCGGCGCGTCACACGGGGCAGGACGGCCGCAAGGTCTACGCCTGGGGCGGCCTGTACCACGAGGGCGAGCTCACCGCCGAGGCCGAGGGCGTCTTCATCCTCGTCGACTTCGGCCGGATGCTCGACATCGTGTCGGGGAACGCGCACGGCGCACACAGCGCCGAGGGGCCGCTCGTGGACGCGGACTGGCAGCGGATGATGGCGAACCGCGAGCGGCGGAAGGGCGACGCGCCCTAAGCGCCGACCGACGCGCTTGGCGTGGGGACGATCCTTCTCGTCGTCGCTCCCGGCGGAGGCATCCTTACGCCGCCGACCCGGTCGAAAGGGAGTACCTCGTCCCCTCCGACCAAGAGCGGGTTCCGCGCCACCGCGGGGAGCCTGGCGAGCAGGCATTTGACGGGCGCATCCCGGTCACGGCCCGTTTGGGTATAGCTATGTACACGTGAACGAAAGGAGACGCCATGGAGTTCGACCTTTTGGATCTGTACGGACGTGCCAGCGAGTGGACCGGAGAAAAGGCGCAAGGCGCGGTCTCGCGACTCGACGCTTCCACCAATTGCGACGACTGGACGGTGCGCGATCTCATGAACCACATGCTCGCCACCCAGCAGTATTTCGTGGGAAGAGCACGCGGCGAGGACGTCGCGCTGTCCCAAGAACCACCCGATCTGCTCAGTGACGACCCCCTCTCGGACTTCGACCGAGCCCGTTCCGAAACGCTGCGAACGTTCGGGGCACCGGGCGTCATCGACGAGACGGGTCCGGCGCTGGGCATCGCCTTCAGTGACCAGTTGCTCCACGGGTGGGATCTGGCGGTCTCGACCCGACAGGATGCGGCAATGCCAGAGGGACTACCCGAGGCGGCCTTTGCCATGATCCACGGGCGCTTCACCGACGAACAGCGCAAAGGTGTGTTCAAGCCGGAGATCGCAGTGCCGCCGGACTCGTCCTCCCAGGAAAAACTCCTTGGGTATGTCGGGCGTGATCCTTCGCAGGGAGCCTGATCCTTCCTTTGAACCGCTCCCTGCTGGTTATGCGCTGTCAGGACGTGATGCGAGGGTCTTGACCATCTGGAGCGCGGGGTTCTCCGGTTGCCACAGCTCGGGGAATTCCTCCAGGGGCCGGAAGCCCACCGCGAAGTAGAACGCGCGCGTCTTCACGTAGCCGGGATCGGGATGACGCGGGCTGAGCGTCTTGACCTGCAGGTATTCGATGTCCCGCTCTCGCAGCCACGTCTCGGCCACCCTGAGCATCTGACGCCCGATGCCGTGCCGGTGGTGCTCGGGGCGGACCCCCATGACGTACACCTCGGCGGCGTAGGGCGTGTGCACGAGAAGCGTCAGGACCCCGACGTCGTCGCCGTCGATGCTGGCCACGACGGTCGGGTGCTCGTCCGCCTTGGCGACGTGGTCCTCGACCGACTCGGCGATCCCGAACCACGTGGGAAGCGTGGCGAGTACGCGCCGGCAGACCTCGCCGGAGCCCCGGTCGTGCACCTGCAGATGGATTTCCGTCGCCATCAGCGCTCCAGCATGCCCGCCCGTGATCGGGCTACCCCAATCCTCGGAAGGTAAAGGAGACGGTTGACCGCTCCCGCTCAGAGCGCGCGCTGCACGCCTTCCCAGTAGGGGTCGCGCAGCTTGCGCTTGTAGAGCTTGCCGTTGGGGTCCCGCGGCATCTCGTTGGTGAAGTCGATCGTCTTGGGTGTCTTGAACCTGGCCAGTTTGTCGCTGCAGAAAGCAAGGATCTCGGCGGCAAGCGCGTCGTCAGGCTCGATCCCCTCGGCCGGCTCGATCACCGCCTTGACCTCTTCGCCCCAGTCCTCGTGCGGGATGCCGAAGACGGCTGCGTCGCCGACCTTCGGGTGTGAGAGGAGCACGTTCTCGATCTCGGCGGGGTAGATGTTGGCGCCACCGGAGATGATCATGTCGATCTTGCGGTCACGCAGGAAGAGAAAGCCGTCCTCGTCGATGAGACCGACGTCGCCGACCGTGAAGAAGGAGCCGATGCGGTTCTTCTTCGTCTTCTCCTGGTCCTTGTGGTACTCGAAGCTGGCCGTCCCCATCGACATGTAGACCGTGCCGATGACGTTCGGCTCCTCGATGCGGTTGCCGTCGTCGTCGAAGATGGCGATCTCGCTGATCGGCCACGGCTTGCCGACGGTGCCGGGCTTCTGCAGCCACTCCTCGGCCGTGACCAGCGTGCCGCCACCCTCGCTGGCCGCGTAGTACTCGTCGACGGCGTTGCCCCACCAGGCGATCATCTTGTGCTTGACGTCGATGGGGCACGGCGCCGCGGCGTGGATCATGTGGCGCAGGGACGACATGTCGTACTTCCCGCGCACGTCCTCGGGCAGCGCAAGCAGCCGGTGGAACTGCGTGGGGACCATGTGCGACGTGGTCACCCGGCGCTCCTCGATCAGCCGCAGCATCTCCTCGGGCACCCACTTGTCCATCACGACGAGCGTGTGTCCGAGATGCAACGACGCGCTCCCGAAGCGCAGCACCGCGGTGTGGTACAGCGGCGAGCCGATGATGTGGACATTGTCGTCCTGCGGCTGAATGTTGAAGAGGAAGAGCAACCCGGCGAGTCCCAGTGCAGCCTCTTCCGGGGTGACTCCCAAGAGCTTGCGATAAATACCCTTGGGATTCCCCGTGGTGCCCGACGTGTAGTTCATGACATCGCCCACGGTGCGGTCGTCGGGCAGCGTCGTCGGGTAGGCGTCGCGCAATGCGGCGTAGGACGAGAAGCCCGTGATTTCGCCGACGGCGAGCCGGCCCTCGTCCTTGATGCCGGCCTCGTCGGCCGCGGCCGCCGCGACCTCCGCGAAGCGCTCGTGCGCGACGAAGGCTTTGGCGCCCGAGTCCTTCAGGATGTACGCCACCTCGGGGGCGACCAGGTGGAAATTGATGGGCACGAGATACCAGCCGGCTTGGAGGGCGGCCAGGTAGATCTCGATCATCTCTGCGCTGTTGGGGAGCAGGGTGGCGATTCGGTCTCCCGTTTTGAAACCGTGGGCCCGCAGGGCATGGACCAGCTGATTGGCCCGGCCGAGCAATTCCCCTGCTTTCACCTCGTCGCCTTCGGGCGTCACGAGCGCCAGGTAGTTCGGGTCTTCCTGGGCCAACGCCCAAAAGCCGAGGTCACCCATCTGCAGTCTCCTTCGAGGTCTCGCGATGCGCAGCGAGGAAATGGCACCCCCCGCCACCCGCAGGCTAGAACGTGTTCTAACTTACGGCAATTTGCGTTCCTGTCCGGCGTTCCGCCGGCACAGAGAGATCGGGAGATTCAACCATGGCAGGGTTCCTCGCGGGCAAGGTCGTCGCGGTCACTGGCGGCGGCGGTGGGATCGGTCGGGCTGTCGCACTGGCGTGTGCCGCCGAGGGTGCCACGGTGGTGGTGGCCGACTACGGCGTCGGCATGGCCGGTGAGGACCCGACCAGTGAGGTGGCCGACGCCGTCGTGGAGGAGATCACGAAGGCCGGCGGGGAGGCGTTGGCGGTGGCTGACGACATCTCGCGGATGGAGGCCGGCGAACGGCTGATCGCCACCGCAGTGGAGAAGTACGGCCGGATCGACGGCGTGGTTGCGATCGCCGGCATCTTGCGGGAGCGGATGCTCTTCAACATGTCAGAGGACGAGTGGGACGCCGTCATCGCGACCCACCTCAAGGGCCACTTCACGGTGTTCCGGGCGGCTGCCGCGGTGATGCGCAAACAAGAAGGGGGCGGGGCGCTCATCGGCTTCACCTCGGGGGCGTTCTCCGGGAGCGTCGCCCAGGCCAACTATGCGGCGGCCAAGGGCGGCATCGTCTCACTGGTGCGCTCGGCCGCTGCCGGGCTGTACCGCTACGGGGTTACGGCGAATGCCATCGCACCGGTGGCGCGAACCCGCATGTCGGCCAACGTGCCCCAAGAGCTGGCCGAGATGGGCGACCCCGAAGACGTAGCGCCGATGGTCGTCTATCTGCTGAGCGACAAGGCCAAGCACGTGACCGGCCAGGTGTACACCGTCGTCGGCTCGAAGATCGCCGTGTGGAACCAGCCGGCCGAGGTGCGGGCGATGTGGGCGGATGGACGCTGGACGCCCGAGCAGATCGCGGAGCGCCTCGACTCGAACATCGGTCAAGAACGCATGGGCCTCATCGAGAAGTTGGAAGAGATCCGTCAGGCGGCGGCGTCGGGGGACAAACCCAACGGCTGAACCGGTCGAGCGGACTCTTTGCTCCGCTTCCGAACCGCGGAGTGGAGCAGGCGGAGACCGTCAGGTGACGGCGCGCAAGTTCGGGCGGGGTCGGCCCCGCGCCGTGCTGTAGACCTCCATCGAGTTACCCTCGTGATGAGCGGCGACCACCGATGTCGCGAATGGGTCCGCGCATGGGTCCTGTGAAGCCAACGCGCGCTGCATGCTCTGACCCCACGCCACCGCGGAGCGGGCGATGTGCCGGTCCGGCTGTTCCCAAGGCGGAATGCAGAGCTCTATCTGGTACAGAGGCTCGAACGTGACGACGTGGGTCGGAGCTCCGCCGTGAGTGGCGTACCACTCCTGCTTCTCCTCGTCGCCCCAGATCGGCTCGTTGCCCATCGGCTCACTCGTGGTCGGTATCTCAGACTGGATCGTGGCCATGGCGCACGTCCCCTCTCTCCCGCCGTTCCGTTCCCTACATCCGAAGAAGCGCAATGGAGGTGGACACTTGCGCATCACTCATGCAATTTTCGTATTGAGCTGGACATTTGTATATACGGCGCGTCCACCCACCTGGATTGCGCAACAGCGTTGCAGGACCGTCAGGTTTTCGAGGCGAGTTGTCAGGAGGGTGAACAGCGTTCGTCAACGGCGTGACAACGGCCCGTGGATCCACCACCTCGGCGGTCGCGCTTCCTAACCTCGACCCCGGCGCAAGAAGTCGGCGCCTCGGGCGGTTCCCCCTTCGAGGGGCGGGTCGGAACGTCGAGGAAAGGGGGGCACGCAATGGTGAGCGTTCAAATGGACGAAGCCGCGCTGCACGGTCCCGAGCACTCCGACGCCATTCCGGAGATCCGCCCGTGGCGCGAAGTGGGCTGGATCTTCAGGGACGGCGATGCAGTTGCGATCGAGCGTCAAGGCGATCGCATCCGCACGCGGAGCGCCCGGTTCACGCATCTGAGCGAGAAGTAACAGTTACTGCCGCCGGGCGCCCGTGGGGCTCCTCGGCTACGGAGTGGTGGCGGCGTCTCCCCGTGTCGCCAGCGCATCCGAAGGCGACGAGTCGGCCGTGGCGGTCACTTCGGCACCGGACGCCGCTTCGATTGACTGTGACGCGTCACCGGCGTGGTGGGTTTGCAGCCAGTCCCGCCAGTGCACGCGCGCGCGGATGAGGATGACCGCGCCGGCGACGACCAAAAGGACACCCGCCAGTTGGACGAGGTCCGAACCGAGGCGGCCGTCCTCCCCGAGCCAGAGGTGCTCGTCGAGAGAACGCTCGATGCCCCAGAGGATCATCCCGGTGCCGATGACGACGCCCGACGGATAGCCGATGCGACGACTGCCGTCGGGCCAGCGGTCGAGGGCCCGTTCGATCGCGATGAGGATCAAGAAGACTGCGAAGTCCTCCATCGCCTGGAAGACGGGCACCGGGAGACGCTTGCCGACTTGACCCGCGTAGTACATGCCGAACCACTGGTGCGTCGGGTGCCCGCCGCCGGCGACCATGAGTTGCGGGCCGAGGAGACGGCCCATGGCCCAGCAGGCCATGAGGACGGGCGCGACGAGGTCCAGGGCGCGGCCGAGCGCGAGCTCGGGGCAACGACGGCGGGTGAGGATGACGCCGGTGGGCACAGCGAAGAGCAGGCCGCCGAAGGACGAGAGCCCGCCCTGCCAGATGGCGAAGATGTCGCTGGGATGCGCCGAGTAGTAGCCGGTGTTGGTGAGGACGTGGAGGACGCGGGCACCCACGACGGCGGCGAGGATGATCCAGAGGAAGACGGGCACGAGCCAGTCCGTGCGGTAGCCGTTGCGCTTGAGCCGGCGCTCGAAGTAGACGAACCCGAACCAGAACGTCAGCGCGAGGCCGATGCCGTAGGTGTGGACCTCGAGTGGGCCGATGTGGAAGGCGACGGGGATCGGTTTCATCGCAGCTGCTCAGTCAAGGTTACGGCCGGGCGCCCGGAGGAGTTCGGCGGGCTGGCGGAACCAGGCTGCCGCGTGGGAGCCGTCGAGCGGGTTGTGAAGCCGGGCGACTGGCTAGGGCCGGCCGGCGCCGACGAAGCCGTCGCCGAGGCGCAGGGCGGTGAGCCGGACGTCGGCACCCGTGTAGGGCGCCTCGATCATCGTGCCCGGGCTCACGTACATGGCCACGTGGTCAGAGCCACCGGGGCCGTAGAAGAGGAGGTCGCCCGGCTGCAGGTCGCTGACGGGCACCGGAGCCGAGTCAGCCATCTGGCCACCGGAGAAGTGCGGCAGCGATACGCCGACCTGGCCCCAGGACCAAGCCGTCAGGCCGGAGCAGTCGAAGCCGACGCCGGGGGACTCGGCGCCCCATTGGTAGGGGACACCGAGCTGGCTCTCAGCGGCCTGCACGGCCCCGGCCCCACCCGGTGCCGTCGGCGGAGGTGGTGCGTGCGAGGCGCTGGTCAGCTGGGAGGAACCGCCGCCCGAGCTCGCCGGGGCGGCTACGGCCGCCGCGGCGGCGGCCTGGCGTTGCCTCGCGGCCTGAGCTGCGGCTGCGGCTTCGGCCTGCTGTTGCTGCTGCACGAGTTGGGCGATCTGGCCCTGCTCCTGTGACAGCGCGTTCTTCTGCTGGTTGATGGCCTGCTGGTTCTGGGCCACCGCGGCCTGCTCGGCGTTCACCTGCGTCTGGGCCTGACCCTGTTCGGTCGTCAGTTGGGCCTTCTGCGCGTTCAGCTGGTTCTCGGCCGTGTGCAGCTTGTCGACGGCGAGCGAGATGTCGCCTTCGGCGATCTGGTTGTACTCGTTCTGAGCGCCCAGGGTCTCCTGGTTGCCGCTGAAGATCGAGTTCTGCGACGACGCCGTCCCGTCGGAGATGTAGTTGGCGACGGCCGCCTTGGAGAGGGTGCGCTTGTCCTTCGAGACCTGCTGCTGTGCGGCCGCGATGTTCGCCTCTGTCGTCTGGATGCTCGAGTTGATCTGCGACAGGTGGTACTGCGCCTCGTCGTATTGCTGGCTCAGCGCCGACATCTCGTTCTGGGCCTGCGACAGCTGCGCCTCGATGGCGGCCGCCTTGGCCTTCGCGTCGGAAATGGCGTCACCGGCAACGGGGCGCGCAAAACCAAGCACAGTGCTCGACAACACTGTGACGACGGTCAACGCGGGGACACCTACCCGCTGGAGCAGCCTTGTGCTCCTCGAAGACCGCGGCGTCGAGTGGGGTACAGCCCGCTCTACGTCAGTCACGATGGGACTCATGTTTAGCGGAACCCACCTGACCGTTTCAAACACCCTCCGTGCTAAACCCCTATGTACAGTCGTACTCCGGGTACGAAGTCGCTGGTCGCCTATGAAAATTAGAGATTTCGATTTCAGCGTCAACAAGGGGAGAGAACGAAACGCCCTGCTGCGAACTACGGTCACGCGGCATGGGTGAAATGATCGAATTTCCGAGCAACGGGTCCACCGCCGGCGGCTATTTGGCGGTGCCGGGGACCGGCAACGGCCCGGGTGTGGTGGTGATCCAGGAGTGGTGGGGGCTCGTCGACCACATCGAAGACGTGTGCGACCGCTTCGCGGCGGCCGGCTACGTCGCACTGGCGCCCGACCTGTACCACGGGCAAAAGGTGGCGCCGGGCGAGCCCGACGAGGCCGGCAAGGCGATGATGGCCATGAAGATGGACCAGGCCGCACGCGACATGAGCGGCGCGGTCGACGAGGTCCTGCGGCGCAGCGCCGGGTCCAAGGTCGGCGTCATCGGGTTCTGCATGGGTGGCGGCCTGGCGCTGGTGCTGGCGACGCAGCGGCCCGACGCCGTCGCCGCCGTGGTGCCGTGCTACGGGATCGTGCCGTGGCCCGACGTGGAGCCGGATTGGCAGGCGCTGACGGCCAAGGTGCTCGGCCACTACGCGGAGAAGGACGAGTACTTCACGCCCGAGAAGGCCAACGAGCTCGCCGAGCAACTGCGCGGCATGGGGAAGTCGGTGGAGATCATCGTGTACCCCGGTACCGACCACGCGTTCTTCAACGACACGCGGCCCGAGGTCTACGACGCCGACGCGTCGAAGGCGCTGTGGGATCGCACGCTGTCGTTCTTCAGCGAGAATCTGAAGTAGTCGCAGCGGCGCCTGCCGCCGCTGCCGGCGGCTGAGACCCGCACAAGAGAACAGTCGCCGTTCCGTCGCTGTTGCGCGGGTTTTTCGCACGCCCTGTTTCGCCGCGCGCACCCTTCGCCGCGCGCGTCGATGTACACACAACTATGCGCATACGCGCCGAAAAGCGGCAGGGGCCGTTCGTTTGCGACCTCACGAAAACCCGCCCGAAATGGCCCCCGAGGGCGGTGGGTTACCATCGATTCATGTCCGCACGCTCACGTGACCTGCCCCGCCGCTCCTGCCTGTCCACCCCCGGCTCGAACGAGAAGTTCCTGGCCAAGGCGCCGACAGTCCCGGCTGACATGACCTTTCTCGACCTCGAGGACGCCGTGGCGCCCCTCGAGAAGGAGTCGGCCCGGCCCAAGGTCGTCGACGCCATCAAGAACCTGCCGTGGGACGACCGCGTGCTGTGTGTGCGCGTCAACGCCTGGGACACCGAGTGGACCTACGGCGACGTGATCGAGGTCGTCGGCAATGCCGGCGAAAGGCTCGACGAGCTCATGCTGCCCAAGGTCCAGACCGCCGCCGAGGTACAGGCGCTCGACATGCTGTTGACACAGGTCGAGAAGAAGTCAGGCCTACCGGTCGGGCACATCGGGATCGAGGCGCAGATCGAGACGGCGCGGGGCCTGATCAACGTCGACGAGATCTGCGCTGCGTCACCCCGCCTCGAGACGATCATCTTCGGGCCCGCGGACTTCGCGGCGAGCATCGAGATGCCGGTGCTCACCGGCGGCATAAACATCCCCGAGTACCCGGGTGACCACTTCCACTATGTGTTCAGCCGGATCCTCATGGCGGGCCGCGCCAACGGTCTGCAGGTGATCGACGGTCCGTTCCTGAAGGTGCGCGAGCTCGACTCGCTGCGCGACTACGCCATGCGGACGCGCATGCTCGGCTACGACGGCAAGTGGGCGCTCACGCCGGACCAGGTCACCGTCCTCAACGAGGTGTACTCACCGACGCAGGAGCAATTCGACCGCGCCTTCGACATCCTCGAGGCGTACCGCAAGGCCACCGAAGAGGACCGCAAGGGCGCCGTGATGTTCGGCGACGAGATGATCGACGAAGCCAGTCGCAAGATTGCGCTGAAGTTCGTGAGCCGCGGCGAGCGCGCCGGGCTCAAGCGCAGCGCCAGCTAGAAGATCCCCCTTACTCGCCGATCAACCGGCGAGCGATCACCTTCAGGGCCAGCGTCTCGTCCGCGCCTTCGAAGATCGACAGCACCCGGGCGTCCACGAAGTACCGCGACACCGGGAACTCCTCGGCGTACCCCATGCCGCCGTGGATCTGCATCGCCTCACGGGTGACCCACTCGGCGGCCCGGCACACGTACGCCTTGACCATCGACGCCTCCAACGCGCCTTCGCCGCCGGCCATCAACCGGGCGACGTGGTACGACGACTGCCGCGTCGCCTGGATCAGGACGGCCATCCGGCCCAGCTTCCATTGCGTCAGCTGGTAGTCGATGATCGGTGAGCCGAACACCTTGCGCTCCGACGCATATGCGACAGCGGCCTCGTACGCGGCCTGCATCACGCCCAACGCACGGGCCGCGGTTTGCAGACGCCCGTTCTCGAAGCCCTGCATCTGCAGATAGAAGCCCTTCCCGAGCCCCTCTTCGCCACCAACCAGGTTCGCCGCCGGCACGAACCAGTTCTCGAAGGCCAGCTCGTAGGAGTGCATGCCGCGGTACCCCAGCGTGTCGATCGGCCGGCCCTCCAGCCGTCCAGACTCCAAATCAGCAGGCCGGCCCACCACGTCGCCGGCGTCCTGCGTGAACACGAACCCGTGTCCGTCGCCTCGCGGCTTCTCGACCACGAACATGGAGAGGCCTCGGTGCGCGAGCGACCGGTCCGGGTCCGTCCGCGCCAGCAACATCAGGACGTCGGCCCGGGCCGCGAACGTGCACCACGTCTTGACGCCGTTCACCACCCACCCGCCGTCGACCCGTGTCGCCGACGTCACGATCCCTGCCACGTCCGACCCGAAGTCGGGCTCCGTCACGGCCACCGCGGCCAGGATCTCGGCCGACGCCAGCTTCGGCAGCCACTGCTTCTTCTGCTCCTCGGTGCCGCCGTAGACGAGCGCCCGCGTCAGGATCTCGGGCCGGGTGATGAGCGAGCCGCCGACGCCGAGCGAGCCCCAGCTGAGCTCCTCGGTCGCCACCACCATGCCCATGTAGTCACTCTCGCCACCGGAAGCGAAGCCGCCGTACTCCTCGGGGACCGAGAGGCCGAAACCCCCGAGTTCCGCCAGCCCCTCGATCACGTCCTCGGGGATGTCGGCGTTCGTGCGATGCACGTGCTCGGCGTGCGGTCGGACCTTGTCCTCGGCGAAGCGATGGAACGTCTCGCGCACCAACTCGAAGTCCTCGCCGAGATGCCGCGGCCCCTCGGTTGCCGCGAGCGCCGCCAGCACCGACGGCTCGCGCTGCGCCTCCAGGAAAGAGGACGCCGGCGTCGCCCACCCGGGTTCGACACCCCACAGCGCCTCGCGGCCCGCTACCTTCCCCGCGAGGTCGGCCACGACGTCCGCCACGAATGCCGAAGCGATGGCCCCCTCGACGTCCCCCTGCGTGCCGTACTGGAGGGCGGCCCGGGCCGTGCCCACCGCGGCCGCCGCGTGCGCGACGTCATACGCGACGACCTGGTTGGCATCGATCCCCCCGCGGCCCCTGATGGAGGCGCAGGCCTGGTCGACGAGCTCTTGGGCCAAGTCGACCGCGGCGGTGGCGCCGGCGAGGTCGGCGGAGTCGCGCGAAGTCATGGGGCGCCACATTATTGGCTGGCCGCAAGCCCTCCTTTTCCGTGTCGAACCGCGCCGGGGCGCGGGTGCGTCAGGCGCGACGGCCGATCACCGTCACCAGCGGCGGCAGCACGACCGGGTCGTCGCCCGGATCGACACCGGTCAGCGACTCCAGGTATTGCGACACCGCTCCCGGACCGACGCCGGCGGGCGCTTCCGCCCAGGCGTCGACCACCTCGAGCGACGCGTTCCGGACCAGCGCGGGCAACAGCGCGCCAATATCGGGATGCGGCGCGTCGGGCATCGACATCGGCGCACCACCGATGCGACCGGCCGACGTGATCGGCTCTTGCGCCACGACCCAGCCGCCCGGCCGGACGGCAGTGGCCATCTTGGCGACGACGACGGCGGGGTCGAGCACGTGCAGAAGGAGGAAGCGGCAGAACGCGAGGTCGACCTCTTCTGGGAGCGACAGATCCTCGCCGGCCTGGGTGAGCGCGATGACTTGCGCGTGCTCTGCGGCGGCCCGGGCCACCTCGTCGCGCGCCTGGGGATCGCTGTCGACCGCGTAGACCCGGCCGTTCCGGCCCACCATCTCGGCGAGGGCCACGGACACGTCGCCGCCTCCCGCACCCACGTCCACGCACCGCCAGCCGGCGCCGAGCCCGAGACGGTCCAGTGCCGTGGCAAGCGGCCGGCGGTAGACGTCGTCGCGCAGGCCCTTGAGCTCACTCATCGCGAGGTTCCCCGCGAACCGGCATCACCATGGACCAGCACTCTAGGAGTCAGGAGGAGAACGGGAGCCGGTGTGGCACCCGGGGATGGAATCAGGGCGTCACGCCGTGGACCGGTAACCTGCACCACCGTGAAGGTGACCATGTTGCTGTGTGACGCAGCCCAGGTGTCCGACGGCAAGCTCTACATC
Organism: Acidimicrobiales bacterium; assembly: GCA_036491435.1. Classification (GTDB taxonomy): domain Bacteria; phylum Actinomycetota; class Acidimicrobiia; order Acidimicrobiales; family RAAP-2; genus Bog-473. Next base: position 7,289 of record DASXBZ010000018.1, on the reverse strand, counting down.
CTCGGTGGGGGATGGAGCATGACCGGACCCGACCCCGTGCCATCGGCCGTCGCGTTGAAGATCGACGTCGACTGGCACGAGGCGGAGACCTCGCATCACTGGGAGCTGTTCCTCGAAGATGCGGACGGCCGCCCGGTCTTGATGGAGACGGCCGACGGCACCCAGCCGGTCGAGGTGCGGGGGGAGTTCACCGTGAGCCAGCCGCAGGGGATCCCCGAGGGCTCGCCCATCGACGTCGCACTGGCTGTGAACCTGGGGCCCATTCCGTTGGCGCCCGGTACGCGGTTCGCCTGGCGCCTGACCATCGACGGCGAAGCCCTGCCCGGCGCGTCGCTGGGGTTCACGACGCGGCCCCGCGCGCCCCAAGCCGCCGAATGACCGTTTACGACCGGCCCTTCGGGCGCTACCTCGAAGACTTCGTGCCGGGTGACATCTACCGGCACTGGCCCGGCAAGACCGTCACCGAGTACGACGACCATCTCTTCTGCATGATCACGATGAACCACCACCCACTGCACACGAACGCGTGGTTCGCCGAACACGAGACCGTGCAGGGCAGGAACGTGGTCGTCGGCAACCTCGTCTACTCCCTCGTGCTGGGTATGAGCGTTCCCGACGTCAGCGGCTCGTGCATCGCCAATCTCGAGGTGGAGTCGCTGCTGCACCGGATGCCGACCTTCCACGGCGACACCATCTACGCCGAGACGCGGGTGCTCGACGCGACGCCGTCGAGGACGAAGGACGATCGGGGCATCGTCACGGTCGAGACCAAGGGGTTCAACCAGCGCGGCGAGGAGGTCTGCTACTTCCGCCGCAAGCTCATGGTCTGGAAGACGGCCTACGCGCCAGCCCGCCGGCGCCCCTACGGCGACGACGTCTGGGACTGAACTCGTCGCGGTCGCGCCCGACCGGGCGCGCCGTATCCGAACGCGCATCCTCGAATGGGGCGCGCAGAACCGCCGCGACCTTCCGTGGCGCCGCACCCGCGACCCCTGGAGAATCCTCGTCTCGGAGGTGATGCTGCAGCAGACCCAGGTGGACCGGGTCGTGCCGTACTACGAGCGCTTCGTCGAGACCTACCCGACGCCCGCCGCGTGCGCCACGAGCGGAGCAGCGGACGTGGTCCGACGCTGGTCCGGACTCGGATACAACCGCCGTGCTCTCAACCTGCACCGGGCGGCGACCTCTATCGTCGAACACCACGACGGGCGCGTGCCCTCGGACGACGCGGAACTGCGCGCGCTGCCGGGCGTCGGGGTCTACACGGCGCGGGCGGTGCGCTCCTTCGCGTTCGGCGACGACGTCGCCGCGGTCGACACCAACGGGGTACGGGTGTTGGCCCGTGCCGTCGCCGGTTCCGCGCTCACCGCCGCGGCCGCCTTCGCCTTGGGCGACCGTCTCGTGCCGCGCACCGGTTCGTGGGAGTTCAACCAGTCGATGTTCGACCTGGGCGCGACCGTCTGCGCCGCGCGGCCGGACTGCGAGCGCTGCCCGCTGCGCCGCCAGTGTGCCTGGCGTCGACGAGGGGGCGGAGATCCCTGGCGGGCCAGCCCCGTGGCGCGCCCGCAGAACGCGTTCTCGGGTTCCGACCGGCAGGGTCGGGGCCGCCTGCTCGAGGCCTTGCGGCGTGGCGACGTCCGCGCGGGTGAAGTCCCCGCCGCCTGCGGCTGGCCGGACGACTCGTCCCGGGCGGAACGGATCGCCGCCGCATTGGTGGAAGAGGGCTTCGCCCGGTGGCGAGGGAAGACCGACCTGGTGCTCCGGCTGACCTGAGCGATCAGGAATCCGACAAGAACTTCAGGATCCGTCGGTTGACGAGCTCGGGCTGCTCCACGTGGAGAAAATGGCCGGTGCCGTCCACGATCTCCATTTCGGACCCCTCGGCCAGGAAGTCGAGAGGCGAGCCGATCGAGGAGAGCAGCATGCAGCCGTCGTCCCGCCCGTGGAGGTACAGCGTCGGCTTCGGTGTCGGCAACAACGCGGCGGCCTGCTCGTCGGCGAGCTCTGGTGTCTGATGCGCCGGGTTGAGCATGGCGCGGTAGTAGCTGATCGCCGCGACGATGTGCTCGGGGTCGCCGATCGATTCCTTGACCTTGGCCACATCCCAGGCGCCGTCGTAACCCGGTGACCAGTCGCGCCAGAGGCCGTCGATGAAGGAGTAGTCCTCGAGCGGGAGCGCGCTCTCTGCCATGGACGACTGGAAGAAGAACATGTACCAACTCCGCTGCAGCTGCGCATACGTCAACAGGTTCATGCCGATCGAGAGGGTCGGCGGAACAGCTGCGGTCACGGCGCGACGCCAGCGGTCCGGCTGGTGGGCGACGGTCCCGTATGTGGCGAGCGCGCCCCAGTCGTGGCCGATGATGACGGCGTCGGAGGTCGCCCCCAGGGCGTCGTGCAGGGCATTGGCGTCTCGCACGAGGGCGCCGATTTGGTAGTGACCGTCCGCCGGTACCGGCGTCGGGGCGTAGCCGCGCAGGAACGGAGCGACCGCCCGGAAGCCGGCGGCTGCAAGCTCGGGGAGAAGATAACGCCACGTGTGTGCCGTGTCGGGGAATCCGTGCAGGCACAGGGCGAGGGGCCCGTCCGTCGGTCCGTCGGTGAGGCAGGCAAACTCCAGCCCGTTGGCGGAAATGGTCTCCTGTTGTCCCATACGACAGAACGTATCTTCCCCGTGGAGATAAGGTCATAGGCGGTGAACGTCACGTTCTATGGCGTGCGGGGGTCATGCCCGTGCTCGGGGGATCGCTACAGGAGGTATGGGGGAAACACCTCCTGCCTCGTCATCGACATCGACGGGGACGAACCGCTCATCGTCGACCTGGGCACCGGACTACGCGCGCTCGGTGAGACCCTCGAGAAGGAAGTTCGGGCGCTCGGCACGCCGCTCCACGCGACCGCCCTCCTCACCCATCTCCACTTCGACCACATCTTGGGCATTCCCTTCTTCGCCCCGCTGCACGACCCCGGCGCCCGCCTGACGGTCTACGGCCCGGGCCAGCCGAAGGGCACGCTGAAGGATGCGCTCCACGCGGCCGTGCAGCCGCCCGTGTTCCCGATCCACATGGAGCAGTTCCGCGGCGAGCTGATCACCGTCGACGTCGGCGCCGAGGACTTCTCCATCGGCACGGCCAAGGTGATGGCCCGCCCGATTCCGCATTCTGGCGTCACGCTCGGTTTCCGGATCGAAGCCGAGGGCCGCTCAGTCGCATACATGTCCGACCACCAGGCGCCGCTCGACCGCCGGGCCATTCCTGAGGCTGTGGTCGAGCTGTGCCAGGACGTGGACCTCTTGATCCACGACGGCCAGTACACCGAAGACGAGTTCTCCGCCAAGGCCGACTGGGGCCACTCGACCGCGGCCTATGCGGTCCACGTGGCGGCCGAGACCGGCGCGAAGCGGTTGCTGCTCTCACACCACGATCCGTCACACACGGACCGCGAGCTGGACAGGATCCTGACCCAGGCGCGCCGGCTTCCCGAGGCGAAGAACATCGAAGACGTGTCCTCCGCCCACGAGTCCCAATCGATCGACCTCGGCAAGGCGTAGGTCGCCGTGACGGGCCTGGACGAGGCCCGGTTCCGCGAGGTGCTCGGGCACTTCGCCACCGGGATCACGGTCGTCACCGCGCTCGAAGAGGGCGAACCCGTCGGCTTCACCTGCCAGTCGTTCGCCGCGCTGTCGCTCGATCCGCCGATGGTGATCCTCGCCCCGGCGCGGAGCTCGACCAGCTGGCCACGGATCCGCCAGGCGGGCGCGTTCTGCGTGAACATTCTCGAGGAGCACCAGGAGGCGCTGTGCCGCACCTTCGCCGTGTCGGGCGGCGACAAGTTCGAAGGCGTCGGCTGGTCGCCCGGTGTGACCGGATCGCCGGTGCTCGCCGGATCGCTCGCTGTCGTCGAATGCCGTCTCGGTGAGGTCTACGACGGCGGCGATCACGAATTGGTCACAGGCCACGTGGTTGCAATGGAGGTCGGAGAGGGCGGCCCGTTGCTCTTCTACCGCTCCGGCTTCGGGCGTTTCGCCTCCTGAGGGACCACCCGCTACCGTTCCGGCGGTGCCAGAGATCATCCCTTCCTCAGTCATCGACGACGTCGTGCTGGTCCGACCCGACGTGCACGGCGACGAGCGTGGGCGCTTCGTCGAGTCCTACCGGCGCAGCTGGTTTCCCAACGGCCGCGAGATGGTGCAAGGCAACAGGTCCGAGAAGCAGGCGGGCGCGCTGGTCGGGCTGCACTTCCACCGATTCCAGGCTGACTACTGGTACCTGCTGCGAGGAAAGATCCGCGTCGTCCTGCACGACCTGCGCATCGGGTCGGCGACCGACGGCAAGACCGAGGTGATCGACCTCGACGGCGAAGTCGACCAGGGCGTGTACATCCCTCCCGGTGTGGCGCACGGCTTCGCCGCCCACACCGACATCTTGTTGACGTACTTGGTGGACAACTACTACGACCCGGCGGACGAGTTGGGCCTGGCCTGGGACGACCCCGAGGTCGGTGCGGACTGGGGCGTCAGCGACCCGATCCTCTCGGGCCGCGACCAGAGCAACCCCCGCCGCGGCGACATCCCGGACGACATCCGGCCGCGTCTGCCGAAATAGTTCAGCCGCAGGGCCGGGGGGCGCATGCGATTCGGGATCTTCTACGAACACCAGTTACCGCGGCCGTGGGACGCCGGGTCCGAGCACAAGTTGCTGAAGGATGCGCTCGAGCAGATCGAGCTCGCCGACCGCCTGGGCTTCGACTACCTGTGGGAGGTCGAGCACCACTTCCTCGAGGAGTACTCGCACTCCTCCGCGCCCGAGGTCTTCCTGGCGGCCGCCAGCCAGCGCACCTCGCGCATCCGGATCGGACACGGCATCGTCCAGCTGCCGTTCGGCTTCAACCATCCGGCCCGGGTGGCGGAGCGGATCGCCACGCTCGACCTCATCTCCGACGGGCGTGTCGAGTTCGGCACGGGTGAGTCGAGCTCCGAGATGGAGCTCGGCGGGTTCGGGGTGGAGCGGGCGCGCAAGCGTGCCGAGTGGACCGAGGCGCTCGACGTCGTGACCCGTCTCATGGTCGAAGAGCCCTTCGCCGGCCACCAGGGACCGGGACTCTCCATGCCGCCCCGCAACGTCGTCCCCAAGCCGCTCCAGAAGCCGCATCCGCCGCTCTGGGTGGCGTGCTCACGACGGGAGACGATCCACCTGGCTGCGACGAAGGGCATCGGCGCCCTCTCGTTCTCCTTCATCGAGGCCGAGGAGGCGCGCCGGTGGGTCGACGACTACTACGGCACGATCGCCTCGGAGGAGTGTGTGCCCGGTGGCTTCGCCGTCAACGCCAACCTGGCGTGTGTGCTGCCCTTCATGTGCCACGAGGACGAGGAGACGGCCATCGCCCGGGGCCTCGACGGCGGGCACTTCTTCGGCTACTCGCTGGCGCACTACTACGCCTTCGGACGCCATCGCCTGGGCGAGACGAACGTGTGGGAGGAGTTCGAGCGGAACCGCTCGGCCTTCGGGTTCGACCGCCGCGTGGCCGCCCAGCAGGGTCAGGTGCTCGGAGCCAAGCTCCTCGAGGAGGGCCTCGGCGCCCTCAGAGGGGCGATCGGTACACCCGATCAGGTGCGCGAGCTCATCCGGCGCTACGAGGAGGTGGGGGTGGACCAGCTCATCTTCGTGAGCCAGGCGGGGCGCAATCGGCATGAGCACATCTGCGAGTCGATGGAGCTCTTCGCCCGAGAGGTGTTGCCCGAATTCGCCGAGTGGGCCGACGCCGCCGAGGCGGCGAAGGAGGAGCGCCTGGGCCCGGCGAAGGCGGCGGCGCTGGCCCGGCGGCCACCGCCGCGGACGCTCTCCGAGCCGTTCGAGGTGCCTGCCGTCCCTGCCCCCTAAACGTCACGAAGTCGATGGCCGGCGGGAGCGCGCCCGCGGTCCGGAGAGGCCTGCCGATCCTGTTGAATAGGGGCAGTGCTGGTAGGTGGGATCTTGGCAGCGGTGGTCGTCGGGGGCGTCATCGCGGCCGCCGTGTACCGCAATCGCTCGCGGGACGACGTGCATTCGGTCGAGCACTATCACCGCCAGCTGCACACGCTCGAGGAGTTGCGCACGCACCCTCTGGCCGACTCCGAAGGAAACGCGGAAAACGGAGAGATCGACGCCGCGTACCCGGCGAGCGCCTTCCGTGTTTCCCACTCTTCGACCGTTCGTCTGACCGACTCGGGCCACACCATCGTCCCGCCGGCCCCCCCGCCTCCGGTCAAGAACCCGGGGGAACCCGTGCTCTTCGTCGACTCGCACGTCACCCACGACACGCCCGACGAGACGTCGACGTCCACGTTCATGAGCGGCGTCGACGACAAGGCGTTGCACTCCATCGACCACCGGCCGAAGCGCATCGGCGTGCTCGTCGCGTTCGCGGCAGTGATCGTCTTCATCGTCATCCTCATCGTGGCGGGGATGCACTCGAACACACCGGCACCGAAGAAACATGCGACGTCGGGCACGGCGACCACGGTGACGACGGGCCCCGCGCATACGCAGCCGCACTCGGGCGCCGCCGGGACCAACGGTCACAAGAGTCACACGTCGCCGAGCACGACGACGACGGTGGCACCCGTCGTGTCCGCGCCGGCTCCGACGTCGCCGAACGCGGCGAACTATCAACTGGGCGTCGCCAACTACTCGCTCGTGTTGTCGGCCACCTCGGGTGATTGTTGGGTCTCAGCGACGAACACATCGACGGGCGATGTGCTGTTCACCGGAGTGCTCGCGGCGGGCGGGTCACACACGGTCGCCGCCACAGGCCCGGTCACCGTCGTCGCGGGCGCACCGGGTGCGTTCGCCGCGACGGTCAACGGCGTGGCCGTGCAATTGCCTTTCGGGTTCCAGGCGCCGTTCACGTTGAACTTCGAGACGCCGGGGGCCGGCGGCGGATCATCGTCGAGCAGCACCACGACGACGGCGTAGGGGCGATCCCCGGGGGCTGGAGGAAGGGGCGTCGAGGCCGGGGTCAGGGCCGGTCCCGCAGGCCGAAGGCGTCGAGCAGGAACGCCAGGACCAGGGCCTCCTCCTTCCAGGCGTCGTAGCGGCCTGACGGACCGCCGTGACCGGCGCCGAGCTCGGTGCGCAGGAGCACCCGGGTGGCGGGGGAGAGGGCGCGGATCTTGGCCACCCACTTGGCGGGCTCCCAATAGGCGACGCGGGGATCGGTGAGGCCCGCCGTGACGAAGAGGTCTGGATAGGGGCGGTCGGTCCCGTCAGGGCCCGTGCCGCTGACGTTGTCGTAGGGGGAGTAGGTCAGCA